>NVTH01000102.1 GCA_002401525.1 Moraxellaceae bacterium
TCGCTGGCAACTTGTGTGATGTAAATATTTTCTTGGTCTGTATTGGCACCACTGTCGATTCCGCTAGTGGACGACCCCAGTATTCCAAAAAAAACCTCAGTCGCCAATGGCTGATTAATCCGCGCAAGATTAGATAGTCCACCGGAAAAAGTAATTTGAGGGTAGCATCCCGTTAATTCAGCTTCTTTTATTTCGCTTTTACTGACGAGGTGTAATTCTATCAATTGATTTTCTTTCACCAAGTAGGTTGCTATCGCTGATCCGGCTTCGTTTTTTAGGTCAGCTAATGCATCCTCAATAAATTGTCGCTCTAAAGGAAATTCATTCTGGTGTCGTAGGTATGAATAATTGATATCAAATGACAGGTTGGGAGTTGGCTCTATCACTAAAGTGCCATAGAAGCGTTTGCTGAGATAATCATCGGGGTATTCTTCATCCGTATCATCGAGCTTGTCATAGCCATTGCCTCGATCTTCAGACCCGGTGATCGAATAGCTGTAACGTTTTCCTTTGCCGTTAAGAAAAAGGTTGGCTATCTGCGTGTTGTTTTCTCCCGTAGTGTACACAATGCCATTTTTTCGGTCGTGAAAGCTTTTGGTTTCAATATTAACGGAAACGACATAGGCATTGCTGCCATAATTGGAACCATTCGGCCCTCTTAGAACAACAATGCTGGCAATATCAGACGCCAAAATAGGCAATGTAGCCAATTCAAAAAGGGATCGATTGTCGAGGACAATCTCCATGCTTCTAGAGACTCGCTGAGAGGAGCCGTGATAGGAAACGGTGACGTCGTAGCCTCTCCGAGTCACACGAAATCCGGGGATATAGCGAAAGATATCAACCGTGTTGACGATTCCCCAGCGAGCGATATCATCGGCTGTAATGGTTGTTATCGCTTCAGGCTGATCTTGTACGTTGCGTAAAATACGGGTGACATGCAGCTTTGGGGTGGGTTTCGCCTCATTGGCTGAAATGGACTCTTGCAGCAAGTCATCTATTTCTAATAGTTCTGACTCTGCAAAACAGACGTTAACAATCAAAAGAGAAAAAAGTACGGCAATCCTACCCATAATTCCACGCTTACTTTCTTGTGATTTGATCAAGCATTGTATGCTATTACACTGGACCTTCCTAACCAAGTTGTGAGCTTGAAAAGGATCTCTAGCGGTAGCAGAGGCTCTAGAGCCGAGTTCCTAACATGCATCAACCTACCCAAAAGTTAATTAACACCAATAGTTAAGAATCTAGTTAATGAAATCTAGTTATTAGGGTCTAATGAATCGGCTCTAATATTTAAATAAACTCGGATCGAAGCGTTGGCCAATAATTTCCCTCATTAAGTCGACACCTGCTTATACTTCCCATTAGCAGGGCTTATAATAAGCATTTGCTGGTGGTTTCATTCGATGTCAACCGGCTGCAATACCGCCCCCTCTTCAGTGGCCAGCTTTTTCTTAAGCTCGATTAAATTAGGCTTCACGTGAGATAAGTGGTTTATCGGGAAAGGTTTCAACGTTATGGCACCATTGATAACCTCTACTTCAACGCTATCCCCGACCTTAATACCTATTGATAACAGTGCTTCGGCAGGGATAACAGCTCCCGCTGAATTCCCCAGTTTGCGAATAAGAGTTTTCAATGCAAATCCTTATTAAAATTTATTAATCCTCCTGAACTACGACACGTTTAATTTTTTGCATATCAAAATTAACTAAGGCGCGCATATAGTCTGTAGGGCATTCAGTGACAGTGGGATCGCGAAATTGATTGGCTAGCTTCATTGCGCGATCTTTGACGTTAATTAAATCATCCGTTCGTAGCTGGCTTAATTGCTCCCCCGCCGCTTCCGAGACCATTGCCATAATAATAAATTGCAATCGCTCGTCGACCGCCGCCAGATCGTCAAAGGGGTATACTCCTCCTATTTTCCACCACCCTAAGATAGGAGTGAAATCCTGTTGGAATGGGTAATCTTCATTAAGCGTGTTAAATATGATCTCGGCTTTCCTCATGGGAGGAGAATGATCATGAAACCAAGATCTCACTGTAGTTAGTTTGAGCTCACTAAATTCTTCAGGCCTTTTTGCCATTAGATACTGATGGAATGCACCCGCTCGTCCACGCGCTGCAGGAAACTCGATGCAATCGAGAATATGCGACAACCGTTTTCCTGTAGTGCAATACAAATCAGTTTGGTCGCGTTGCTGGGATTGGGATGTGCTCATAAGTTGGCTACTATTTGATTATAAACGTGCTAATGGGTCACTTTTTATAGTAAGTGGCGAGTAAGTCGGAGCATGCAGCTCAAGCTGGCACACTTTAGTGTTTACTKTAATCTATTTGCAACATTAGTCGTACTGTTATGCGGATCCTTCTTGGGTAGATGACCGTATTTGGACATTAAATCAAAGAAGATCCAGTGATGGCTGACTCGCTCAACGTATAAATATGGCTAAATTATATACATTATTATCGTAACAATGTTTATTTTAATAGTATTTATCATGCGGGCTATCAAATCAACCTTTCCGATGGGCGTTTTTTATAATAATCGCAATGTTAAGCACTGGCCCGCTGTTCTTCCCCATTGCTTCCTTGGCCCTAGCCTATACAATGAGCAAATTTTTGGTATAAGCGAGTCCTGATATGAATTTGAATTGGTTTCCTGGCCATATGGCAAAGGCTACTCGTGAAATTAAGGAAGTTCTCCCAAAAGTGGATGTAATCATTGAGGTATTGGATGCGCGCATCCCCTACAGCAGCGAAAACCCGGTGATTGGCACTATACGAGGCGAGAAACCTTGCATTAAATTACTCACCAAGAGCGATTTAGCCGATCCATTGGTGACGCAACAATGGTTAGACGAATTTGAACCTTCAGACCTTACCTTAGCGCTAGCGACTACCACCAAACAACCTGAAAAAATTCGCGAAGTGATCAAAATGGTGCGGCGCTTTTACCCCACCAAAGCCCATGGACCTAAAGGCGTTACCGCAATGATAATGGGGGTCCCAAACTCTGGAAAATCGACCACTATCAATGTATTGGCAGATCGGGTCATCGCTAAAACGGGTAACGAACCCGCTGTGACTAAAGCTCAGCAGCGCATAAAACTAGAACAAAACGTTATTCTTTACGACACGCCTGGGATTCTTTGGCCCAAAGTCGAAAACCCCGATAGCGGTTATCGACTCGCAATCACGGGGGCCATTCGAGATGCAGTCACCGAAAGCGATGATATCGCATTCTATTTAATAGAATACCTCCTCTCGACCTACCCGAAATTACTTAAAGACCGATTTCACTTGGAAACCCTACCCGAAACGCCGTTGGAATTTATTGATACGATTGGCGCCAGTCGGGGTAGCTTGCGCTCGGGTGGGCGAGTAGATTTATCCAAAATCAGTCGGATCTTAATTAATGAATTCCGATCCGGTGTGATAGGCCGTATTAGTTTAGAAACTCCCGCCATGGCAAAAAAAGAGCGCCTCGAAACAGAACGGCGGGTGGCTGAGAAAAAGGCCAAACTTGAAGAGGCGAAGAAGAAAAAGAAAGGATCGAGACAAGAGCAGTCGGAGAAGAAAGATTAGGGTGAGTCGAATAAATAGAAACTGCGCCCTAAAAAAAGCCCCTATTTATACTTTAACCCGCCAGAATTAGTTAACCATTACAGCTAAACATTTAAGACCACAACGACCGATATCAATAGAATCAACAGTGCAAAAATCAAATGCAATAAAGCAGTTTGAGATAAGATCTCCACTGAATTGTTCGCTTTTAAGTGGTTAAGACCTGCGATGAGTTTTTTTCGAAACAGCAACGACAGCAATGTAAGTAGAATCATTACCACACTGCTGATCAAACTGAAGATCACAATAAAATGTAATTGACTGGCTTTTACAATCCATTCTGCATCGCCAAAGCACTCTCCAGCATAGACGCATTTAATATGAATTAACTCATGGAGATTAAGAGAAAGCATACCGCCAATCATTAATCCAACAACCAATAACACCAGGTTCATTAACTTAAATGTCGGCTGAGCAACAAGGTCTCGCATATTCAATAACGGCAATCCAACAACCTCTAATTTTCATTTCACGTTAATATTTCTGTTTGGCTACGCTCGCGCCAATTGGAAACAAAACTCTGTTCCTTCGCCTAGTATACTCTTAACCCCTATTTCTGTGCCATGAAGTTGTAGAATTCTTTGCGTAATGGCTAAGCCAAGACCAGAATTAACGCCCTTTCCTTTGACGCTATTACTGGCTCGAAAATGAGGCTCAAAAAGATGCTCAAGGTCTGCGTCGGGAATTCCCACGCCGGTGTCTCGAACACTAATGGCAACATTTTCGTCAGAAACTTGCAGCTCAATTGAAACTTGATCGCCTTCATTACAATGGCGAACAGCGTTATCCACTAAATTGGTGAAAACTCGCTCAAGCTTTTCAATGTCTGCTTTGACTCTAATGGAGGGGTCTTTTGGTTCAATAGTGAGCGTTATATTTTTACGATGGGCGTCAATGCTTAATTTTTGTAAAACGTCTTGTGCCAACTCCGCTATTGGAACGGGTTCAATATCGAGCTGAACGTTATCTCCGTCTAGATGAGCCAGCTCAAAAAGCTGCTCGACCAGCCGGCTAATTTGCTTGGCATTCTTAAGTGCAATCCCGATTAGCTCCTCTTCTTCTTGATCATCGAGCTGATCTTTGTTGTATTGCCATGTTTCTAAATAACCTTGCAGTGACGTGAGAGGGGTTCTTAAGTCATGAGACACGTAGGAAATCAGCTCGCGGCGTAACTCATCAATGTCTTTTACTTTTTGATACTGCATTTTTAAAGTGTGCGCCATTTCTGAAAAAGTAGCGCCTAAACGATGAATTTCATCGGCTGAATTATGATTCCACTCTGTGGTAGGTAGGGAACCTTGGGCAAAACCATTTTTTCTAAAGTCTTGCATGTCGTCGCTAAGGCGACGCAGAGGACGAGTTAACAAAGAAAACAGTAATAAAATAACCACCAGCCCAAATATAAGCGACGATGCAACACCCCATAGACTCAGCTTAACAATGTGGCTTTTCCCTAATAGATCCATTATACCGTCGTAGATTTCTCCACCAATAATGATGTACAAATACCCCACCAAGCGATCATTGTCAGTGATTGCTGCGACAGAGAATATCTTTTGTCGAGAGATGGAGCGAGGATCATCTCCTAAAATTGGTAAATTCTGACCACCCGAAAGTATGGTTTTGATCGGGCCAAGACTAACGCGCTGGCGTTTTATTTTGTTCGGGTCAGCGGAGTAGGTCTTCACTTCTCCTTGAGGGCCTATAATATAAAATTCAAAACTCGGGCCTAACACCATCATCGAATGAAAGGCTTTTTTAAGGGCTACTTGATCAATGGCGCCATTTTTTAAGAGCTGATTGCCCTCGACAATATGAGCGGCTAATTGCAGATGTAACTTCTGCTCCACTTCGTTGCGATATTCCTGAGTTAGGTTTTGAGTCATTATAAAAAAAGTACTCGCCACCAAGATAAAAAAAGCAATCAAGAGAAGAGAGAGCTTTGTATTAAAGGAATTTAAGGCATGCTTAAAAACCCCATGTTTTACGTGCTCCTCAATCGCGACCGAATGAGTCATTATGAAACCCCAAAAAAATAACTATGTAAGGGATGCTATAGAAACACTAAGGCATCAAACGTCAGTAAATTTATAACCCACACCCCAAACAGTTAATACATAATTGGGTTTTGACGGATCGCTTTCTAATTTTGTGCGCAAGCGATTAATATGAGAATTGACGGTATGTTCATAGCCACTGTGTTGATAACCCCAAACGCTGTCCAGTAGCTGACTGCGACTAAAAACCAATCCAGGTTTGCGGGCCATGTACAACAATAAATCAAATTCTGTACTGGTTAGGCCCACTGTTTTATTACCTAGCAAGACCGTACGTTTCGCCACATCAATTAATAACTCATCAAATTGTAAACGCTCTAATTCGGGCTGTAAGGTTTGATGTTGCATGTCAACACGACGCAATAATGCTTTAACGCGCGCTTGCAGCTCTCGTACACTAAACGGCTTGGTAAGGTAGTCATCCGCGCCCATCTCCAATCCAATGACCCGATCTACTTCCGATTCGCGAGCCGTCAACATAATGATTGGCGTCAACACTTGTGCCGCTCTGAGCTGCTTGCAGATTTCAATACCATCCAGACCTGGTAGCATAATGTCCAATACAATCAGCTGATAATTGCCGGTCTTCGCTTGCTGGAGGCCGATAATTCCGTCGTCACAACTAAATACCTCGTGGTTGGGGTCATTTAGATTCATATTGAGGAGTTTATTAATATCTGGATCGTCTTCAATGACAAGTATTTGAGTTTTCATAATCACCAATAATAAATATTCAATGGATCATTCGTTTTACTATAGGGTTGGGCCGCTTGAATTAGGTGGACCTCACTTTAATACAGTGAGATCCCTGTTTCCAGCGTGCTAATTTAACCTATTCAATACGCCGAACCACTAACAGCGCTGCAGGATTATCGAAACGATGTGATTGATCCAAAGCAGAATCAGTATAACCGTCGACGCTTGAGACCACACCTGGATGATGGGCGACGTAATTAACATCGTCTCTGGCAACGTTGAACCCCTCTCCCCCCGCTGCTGGGCCAGGAATACTGCTCGCTAATTCACTATTGCCCTCTGTTCCAGCGTCATACATAGTTAAAAACCGAGTCATTTCTTCCCCCACCTCTAAATCTGAAATATCAAACGCCTCAACCCCTGCATAGCCGTCATTAGTATTCACCAACATGGTCGCCAGGCTGAGCAAAATCTCATATCCACCCACGCTGGTTTGCACAGCTTCAGATTCTCCTGGCAAAATTAAGCCCTCTCCACTCACTCTGCTCATGCGGCCATGCGCATTAATGAGTGCTTCACGACTCAAGTTTTCAGCCGCCTCGTCTAAGAATTGGCTGTTGTCTCCAGATTCAGACAACAATTCAAGTCCTTGACTGGCAGTACTGCCTATTGTCCACGGCGCATAACCAGAATCATGCAGGACTACGGCCAGAGGTGAAAAAGGTTGATTCTGCGTCAGGTTTACCACTTCAACTTCATAGTTGCGGGTATCGTGGTGGCAGCCAGTTATTAGAAATGCCGCCGCAAACACCGCGCAAGACCCTTTTAAAATTCCCATGCAATATCTCATTGTAATCGCTCCCTTTAGTTAACGGTCACAGTGACTTTCGCAACAGGGTTTAGCCAACGGTGAATACGGCTGTCTAGATCGCTGCTGCCGCCTGCTAAATCGGTATCGCCTACGTTGCCACGGTGCACATGAATCATGGTATTTGCTTCATCGAAGGTAACCCCTGTTGCGTCAACACCGCCATTGGCGCCTGGGTTTGCAGGAATTCCCGGGGTACCTGAGGCGCCGCCGCCATTGACTATTTCATCATTGGCTTCAGTTCCCGCATCATAGGCATTAAGATAAATCGTATAAGTGCCTGCTTCGGAGGGGATTTTCCAACCATTCAGCGCTACAAAGCCATCATTGGTGGGTAAAATCATACCGGTGATTGATAAGAATGAAGCGGAATCCACTTCTAGATCTAATATTTGGGTGCTGCTTGCAGGCGCAAGCACTTCGGGTTCAGAATCTTCAACGTTCACGCCCCCCGCCGCGTCAATTAAGCCCTGTAATCCGGAGATATCGCCGCCCTCAGCCATGGCTTGCAGCTCCGCGCTAGCAGGCTGCCCTAATTGATATAAATGGGTTGATTCGTCATGAACGCTAAATAATAACGGCGTAAAATACAGCCCTTGAGTAAGATTGGTGAGTTCAATATCAATATTTTCTGCCAGAAGGATTGGAGAAAATATAAGCCCTTGGGTGGCAACGGCGCCGGCTATCATTAATTTTCCTAAGTTCATTGTGTGTCCCTTAATAGATTTCGAGTTAAATAGCAGTTGGCTTTTTTACTAACGGGACAGAAGAAAGCAATAGCCTTTCCTGCCGTCCTAGTAGTAACGCGATCCGATAGGTAAAAAGTCTACACATCAGCTCTAGGGTTAAGGCTAATCAACAAATATGACGATGAATTCACGAAACCATCACAAATCTATCACGATGAATATTAAGCTATAAAAGTTCTATCACATCGACCTACTGGTGCTTCCCATCCCTCTCAAGACTTGCCACACTAGTTCACACGCTATTTGAAAAGTAACTCAACAAGCGACTGCTAAAAATTGAATTGATTGTTTGCGTAGACAAACGCAAACGACGGAGAGAGCCAATGAGACACCTTATTCCATCGCCCTTTAAAATGGTGCTTACACCTGTTTTAGTCTGTAGCCTCGCGCTTACCGGTTGGTTAATCAGCCAAGCGCTCGCAGGCACTCAATCACCCTACGATTCAAACCATGCAAATACTGAAGAAAAGGTAGCCACCTTTGCTGGAGGTTGTTTTTGGTGTGTCGAAGCGGGTTTCGAAAAAGTGCTTGGGGTTCGGGAGGCCGTATCCGGCTATACCGGAGGGACCACGCAAAACCCTACTTACAAACAAGTATCAAAAGGCGGCACGGGGCACATTGAAGCAGTGCAAGTATTTTATGACCCCAAGCAAATCAGCTATGACGAACTACTGGAAGTGTTTTGGCGTCAAATCGACCCTACTGACAATAAGGGGCAATTTGTTGATCGCGGCCAGAGTTACAAACCGGCAATTTTTTACACTGGCGATGAGGAAAAGAATTCCATACAACAATCCATTCAGCGTCTCTCTGAGAGCAAACGCTATAATAAGGCAATCAATATTGAAGTGACGCCGGCAGTTACATTTTATGTGGCAGAAGATTATCATCAGGACTATTACAAAAAGAGTCCGATACGTTATAAATATTATCGCTTCAACTCAGGCCGTGATCAGTATTTAAAACAGGTCTGGGGTGACCAACTACATTTCACTCCCACCACCCGAGAAAATGCCATGAAAGAGGTTGCCGAATCCAAACAATACGCTAAACCGAGCGACGAAGAGTTAAAGAAGCAACTAACCCCCCTACAATATAAAGTCACTCAAAAGGATGGCACTGAGGCCGCCTTTGACAATAAATATTGGGATGAAAAAAAGCAAGGGCTTTATGTCGATGTGGTGAGTGGAGAACCGCTGTTTAGCTCCACCCACAAATACGATTCGAAATCAGGTTGGCCGAGCTTTAGCGACACAATTTCAGAGACTAATATTGTAGAAAAAACGGATTATAAGCTTTTGCTGCCTCGTACTGAGGTGCGTAGTTTAGCTGGTGACTCCCATTTAGGGCATTTATTTGATGACGGCCCCCAACCCACCGGTAAACGCTATTGCATTAATTCTGCAGCGCTGCAGTTTATCCCGAAAGAGGAAATGGAAGAAAAAGGTTACGCAGATTTACTGGTGTTATTTTAATAAGGTATTCAACGTGCAATAAAAAAGGGAGCAAATGCTCCCTTTTTTATTGGCTAGTTATCAGCAAGCATTACTGTACTTCAATCGCTCCTCGTAACCTTGCAGACTCGGTAGTTTGGTTGGTACAACCAAGGCTTACTTTGCCAGCAGGAGTTCCAGGAGTGATGAGTACCGTCATTTTGAATGTGTTGGCATCAACGAAGTGCTTGCGCACAATACCGATTGTGGGTGCTTGAAAGAAAAGGCAATCGGTGGTTTCGTTAAACCCTTCTCCAGTGATGGTTATTTCAACAGAAGAGAGTGGGTTAACCGTGCTGGGCTCAACACTAGTAATGGCTAAAGCCGGAACGACTGTTTCTCCTTCAACTAACGTCAAGCTATTATTTGCATCAAGACTGTTATAAATATCCACTACACCGCTTGGCCAATAGACGGTCACTTCAGTGGCTACCTCTGCGCTGCCTAAGCCAAAATGCAAGGTCAGTGGTGCTTGGGAATGAGTACTGGAGGCTGAAATAACCTGCCGCATAAGAGTTTTATCATCAACGGTAAGCTTAACCAAAGCGCCAATGGCATCTCTATTACTTTGCACACCTTGTAACGTAAGTTGTAGCCAATTGCCCATTTCAGTACTGTCGTTTCGAAGCAGAATGAGTGGGAAACCAGGCGTAACCACCGCCATGTCTAAATCACCGTCTTTATCGTAATCAGCGCTGACTGCGCCTCGGCCAATAGTCATTTGATTGATACCCGCTGCATCGGCAATATCCGTAAAGGTGCCATCGCCATTATTTTGATATAAGAGGTCGTTATCTTCGCAGGTGACGTAGAGATCTTCGAAACCGTTGTTATTCATGTCGAAGAAATCTGCGCCCCAAGAGAAGCGGCCTTCAACACCCGCGGCTATCGCTGAATTTTCTGCCCAAGTGCCGTCGCCATTACTCAAATAAAGTACGCTGCCAAACGGGAGTTCATCGTTGGTGGTGCTGTACAAATCGGCAATGTAGATATCCCAGTCACCGTCAAGGTCGATATCGGACACGTCAATTCCCATTCCAGAACCCGCGTCATCCCCCAAACCAGGGCTTAGATGTGATGTTTCCGAGAAAGTGCCGTCTGCATTATTTTGGTGCAAGAAGTCAAAATGGTGCGGGGCCACTTCATGCACGTTACCTACATACATATCGGGGTCTAAATCATTATCGAGATGCGCGCCTATAAAAATAAGCGATGGCCTCAAATCGTCAGCATTAGTGCTGCCAATGGATCCACTGGAGTGAGTCACATCGGTAAAGGTGCCGTCACAATTATTCTTGTAGAGGTTGTTTATATTGGCTTCATCGCCAGCTGCTTGAAGCACAAGTTGGCCGACGTAAAGATCCACGCAACCATCTCGGTCATAATCCAACCACCCGCCGGTATAGGCATTGGAGGCAGGGTATACACCAATGGGCGCTAATTGAACGCCAGTGACTCCGGCCTCTTCCGCCACATCGACGAAGAGAGGTTGCCCATCAATGACCTTATTACCATTTTCGACGAACATGTTTTTCAGCAGCATGTTCGCTGGTCCACTTAAATCATTGGGGTCAAAGATGTTGAAGACCTCATTTGCGACGCCAATATAGATGTCAGAATCACCGTCATTATCATAATCAGCGTAATAAGAGCCAGTCATTTCGACATTGGGCATAGCGGGCAGTAGTTCATCGGCTAGCGTAAAGGTGCCATCCTGATTGTTTCGATACAAATGAGGGTCTTGACCGAAGCCATTGACAACAAAGATATCTTCCCAGCCATCGTTATCAAAGTCGATCCAATTAAGGCCCATACTATGATTCGTGGAGGTGCGAAAATCTAAGTCGTCGACGCCTGCTGCTTCGGAAACATCATTAAAAACTGTGGCTGCCATTGAAAAGCAGGAAATACTGCTCGACAACACCAGTGCGGACCCGGCCATTAAAATCTTATTAATAGGCCGTAATTTGAAAGATTGAATCTTCATGCCAAATCATTCCTTAGTAAATTAATATCAGACGAAGTGGGCTAAACCATTGAGATAGTTTAACCTTTGATCCTTAGCCAGATTACCGATAACTACACAAGCATTTATACGTAGCTCCGCTGCGTATAAAACTTGTACAAATTCGTTTGTGCGCGAATAGAGTTCACAAAGGACTTAGCCTGAATAGGCCGCGCCTTTTGAAAATTCTATATTCGTAAAAATGGGCTTATTTAAACTGCTACCTCGTACTTCACATGAATCTTAAGGCTACAAGCGGACATAATTTATTAGAAATAAAAATGCAGCAAACGACCTAAAAGTGTCAACTATTTTTACTTCCAGTCAGCTCGTAACAAATAAGGCCCTATACAATTAACTACGAAAACGAGGTAACTCTTTTTCAAGCCGCGGATATTTTAATCAGAATTGAGAACTAAATACAGCGTTCAATTATTAGTAACCGTAATAAATTATACGGTTTCAATTTAACTCTCTAAAAAATATTAAGATAAAAAGTGGACGTCGATTAGACTCAGAGGTCCACCTAAGAGATAATTTCAAATCGTGCCCTACTCTATTTATCAAATCTATAACCTATTCGTTATGACAATAATTCAGAAAATTAATCCAAAAAATTTACTTGCGGTTTTTAAACTAATTGATCTGCAAACAATTTCACCCAGCGCAGACAAACCCGGCAATCATAAAATCTTAATTGCACTCTTGTGCGCCGCATTTTGCCTGTTATTTGTAAATTACATAAAGTACGGATCGGTGTTTGCCGGCCTACTTGAAATC
>NVTH01000103.1 GCA_002401525.1 Moraxellaceae bacterium
AAATTGTATTTGATGTGTTCCAGGATCGGTTCCCCCTGTTTTTTCTCTAATTTGACGCCAAAATAAAAAGGATGGGTCCAAATAAATAAATCGCGGATAGGCTGCCGTCGGCATCGGTTTCTGAAAGTAACCGGCCCAGAGCCGACTGTTTTCGCAACACGTTGGCCTAGTGCATTATAAAGGTAGCTGACGAGGGGTATCGCGTTGCTGTCGATACTCATCAAACGGCTTCAGTTATTTGAGCAAGCTTAGATTGTCCACTAACCTGATGTCCAGAATTCCTGAGAAGACCAAGCTGACCCCATCCATGTCTTGAATCAACTCAGAAGTCTTAACCAACGTGTTTTTAGGTACTGATCTGTTGAGTGCTCTACATGCTCCGAGGTAATCATTTCAAGGCTAGTTGCCAACAGCGTTAATTTAATTTCATCAGAGCTAAAAATAAAATCAAACTGATAAATTTTATTTTTTACCTCAGCAATATCAACATCAGAAATGAAAAATTGTCCCCTAGATAAATCGCTTTTAATTGATAGAGCATTAACTTCCGCACCACTAAATCGAAGAAGAGCTTTTCTTAGCTCATAAGATTCATGCTCAAAATCATCGAACAATTGAACATAGATATAAAAGTCAAACTTAAAAAGTTCTCTGTCCGTGTCAAAAAACAAACCAAAAATTCTTGCATCATGCAACTGATCTACAATTACCTGAAATTCTTTACTCATAGTGGTGCAACCCCACAACCGCCAAAGACATGTTTTCGAGTATAACACTTTCCATCAGGGGCTTGATTGCAAGACCTGCCCCCTGTTTTTTCTCTATTCGAAGCTCTTTTTTAAGGTCTGCCTCTTTTCGCTCACGTGAATATCGGGTCATTTAGGCCTCTTTTGCGCTCCCTGAAATTAAATTAAGAGGGGTGACGCTAGCCTTTATACAGAGGGCGTTATAAACGAGGCGGAACCTCCTACACGGGATTTTTACGCCAAGTAACTCCATAACGTCGAGCTAAATTGAATGGGATTCACCTCTTTCCCTTGAAGACAGTAATCCCAAAAGTTATTATTGAGTGATCGATCAATAATGTGCTAGACTTGTTGTCAGTCTGTGGAAATACGAGCGCAGACCCACGCTACTTCTAGTAGTTAGCGCTTAAATAAGAGGGTCTGGGCAGGAGTGAATCCGGTAAAAGCCCTAAGGAAATCATTCGGCTTTAATGACAGGGTTTTGATCCCGTTGAATGACTGAATCAAAACAATAGAGTCATGTATTTTTATGGAGCACCCTGTGGTTTTTATGGTGTTTGTGAGTAGTAACATTTATCTAATTTGAGGCGACTATGAATCACTTGATTGAAGGTTATGGACGAGCCATTACTAAGCACCATTGGTGGGTTATTTTTGTATCACTCTTGCTTGTCGCTCTAAGCGGGCTGGGTGCCAAAAATCTCTGGATCAATGCAGATCTGCGATATTATTATGGTGAAGATAACCCGCGTATGGAGCATCTTGAACAATTTGAAGCTACCTACAGCAGAATAGAGAATGTTTTTATTGCGATCGCACCGAAAAATAAGAATGTTTTTGACGGGAAAACCCTTGCCGCTATAAAAGAAATAAGCATGGAAAGCTGGAAAATTCCCCACTCGAGGCGAGTTGATTCAATAACAAATTTTCAACACAGCCGCGCCGATGGAGATGATTTCATTGTCGAGGAAATTGTGGATGCCCCGTTAACTGCTTCGCGTATAGAGCTGACTTCTATTCGCGAAAGAACTTTGGCCGAACCCCTGTTATTAAATCGATTGATTTCTCGTAAGGGGGATGTCGCGGGAATAAATATAAGTTTAGTCAGGCCAAAAAATTCAAAAACAGCGTCTACTGAATCCACCGACTATCTCTTTAATATGGTCAAAGAGTTCAATGAAAAATACCCTGATATCGATATCTATCTTTCAGGTTGGTTAATGATGGAGCATGCCTTTGGTACAGCAGCTCAATCAGATATCACGATAGTCATTATGTTTGTATTACTTTTTATATTGTTACTCTGTGTCTTGAAATCATTGTTCAGCACGCTGTGCATATTCTTCGTTATTCTGACCTCTGTGATCACTGCCATGGGGCTCACCGGCTGGCTAGGCATCCCTATTAGCTCACCTTCTTCTATTTCCCCTCCAGTGATCCTCACGCTGGCGGTTTCAGGAAGCGTTCACCTGTTCATCACTCTGTTTAACCATATGGGCAAGGGCATGGAGCAGAACGATGCGATTGTGCAGTCATTAAAGGAGAATATCTGGCCCATTTTTCTCACTAGCGGAACAACATGCATTGGTTTTTTGACGATGAATTTCGCCGATGCCCCACCGTTTAACGACCTTGGAAACATGGTCGCGATGGGGGTTGCAGCGTCATTTATTCTGACTATTTTCACCCTGCCTGCATTGATTTCAACTCGACGTTTAAAGATTAGCTCTGACAGCGGGGTATCAACAAATCATTATATGGATAGACTCGCGGATCTGGTGATTGGTAAGCGTCGTGCTGTGGTGATAGTGGTAATCGCTATTTCTGTCGCGACAACTTTTGGAGCAAGCCGAATCATATTGGATGACAATTTTGTTAAGTATTTCGATCCCTCGTTTGAATTCAGGACATCAAGTGATTTTATTGAAGCTAATTTAACCGGCTATCACGTCGCAGAATATTCATTATCCGCAAAAGCCTCTGAGGGGATCAATGATCCGAACTATCTAGCGACAGTGGATGCTTTTATGGTTTGGAGCAGGAATCAGAAAAAGGTGGATCATGTCACCAGTTATACGGACATCCTAAAAAAAATAAACCAAAATTTACATGGCGGTAGTAATCAATTTTATCGTCTTCCCCAAGATCAAGATCTTGCGGCTCAATACCTCTTGCTCTACGAGATGTCATTGCCATTTGGATATGATCTCAGTAATAAAATTAATATTGATAAATCTGCTTTACGGATCTCAGTCACCTTGAATGATGTAACCTCGATGGATGTGGCAGAGTTTGATGAAAAAGCTCAGCAATGGCTTCAGCACAACGCGCCAGATTATATGGCGACTGAGGGCACCGGGTCGGCCATCATTACGTCTGACCTCACGATTAGAAATATAAGAAGCATGGTTTTGGGTACATTCGGTGCGTTGCTACTGATCTCTGCAATTCTCATTTTTGGTTTTAAGAGTGTTAAATTTGGCGCCCTTAGCATGATTCCAAATCTGCTACCCATCGTAGTGGCGTTTGGCATATGGGGCCTTACTGTAGAGCGATTGGGGCTTGCAGCATCGGTATTTGTGGCGCTGCCAATCGGCATAATTGTCGACGACACCATCCATTTTATTTCCAAATATCTTTATGCGAAACGTGCGCTGGAGCTGTCGCCAGAAGCGTCGATTCGCTATGCCTATAACATGGTTGGACGCGCGTTGTGGGTAAGCACAATTTGTATCGTAGGGGGCTTTGCCGCACTTTCATTTTCCGCATTCAAACCCGTTTCCGATATGGGAATCATGACCTCTATTGTGGTTACGTTGGCTTTGTTCCTTGACCTTTTRCTTCTTCCTGCGTTGATCTTGATTATTGATCAACCAGAAWGTARRGARCGATTAAACCGGGAAAACACAGAATTTCAAATAGTAAAACAGTTTTATAACTAACTTGAAAACTACCGCTGGGGAAATGTATGAAAATAAACACCAAAATTCCATCAGTCTTACTAATGCTGGTACTTGCGGCATCAGCAAGTGCAGAGTTAGATTTTACCGGTCAGTCAGCACAGGAGTACGGACTGGCTATTGCTACAGAGTTTAAGGCTAGAAACCAAGGTTGGCACAATTCAGAATCAACGCTAACAATGACACTTCGAAATGCTAATGGCGAAGAAAATATTCGCAAAATTAGAATCAAGACTTTAGAAGTAGAAGGCGATGGAGACAAGAGCTTGACGATTTTTGATCAGCCACGGGACATCAAAGGAGCGGCGTTTTTAACCTTTTCCCATGTTTCAGGCTCCGATGATCAATGGTTATATCTGCCTGCCTTGGCACGAGTAAAACGTATTTCATCTCGAAATAAGTCGGGGCCATTTATGGCCAGTCAATTTGCCTATGAAGATCTGAGCTCTTTCGAGATTGAAAAATACACGTACCGATATTTGGGGATGGAGACTATTGATGAAAGAGATTGCTATAAGGTCGAGCTGGTTTTACTCGATGAGCTATCTGGTTATACCCGCCAAGTAATATGGATCGATAAGGAACATTTTAGAGCTTATAAAATTGATTACTATGATCGCAAGGAATCCCTAATGAAGACACTCACCTTCAGCGAATACGAGCTGTATCTCAAGCAATATTGGCGTGCTATACAGGCCAATATGGTTAACCACCAGACCCAAAAAAGCACCTTGTTACACACCGATAAAATAGCCTTTCGCACAGGGTTAATAGAAAGCGATTTTAATAAAACTTCCCTGAAGCGTGCCCATTGATACTGACTGCCCGATTTCCTAGTACTAAGCGAGAATAACGAAGTTGAAGACTATCACTGCTGCGGGTTTTGTCGTTTTACTGTTTCATGCACTACCGTGCCTTGCGGTACAGTTCGAGGCGACGGGGCATGCTGCATTCGATTGGCGCGAATATTATCAATCAGCCCAGTTTGATCAGCGTTCGGTATCACAAGCAAATCACCAGTTGAGCCTGTTTGCTGAACCAGAATTTATCTGGTCTTTGAATAATGCTGAGCACACCTTCATTTTTAAGGCCTTTGTGCGCCTGGACAGTGCAGATGATGAAAGAAGTCACCAAGATATTAGAGCCCTGTACTGGTTGACTTATGGGGATAATTGGGAAGTTCAAATAGGCATTGCCAAAAAGTATTGGGGGGTCGCTGAATCTCAACATCTGGTTGATATTATAAATCAGACCGACCTGGTGGAATCGCCTGGTGGCGAACATAAGCTGGGGCAGCCTATGGTGGCATATACTTTAATTCACGATTGGGGAACTTTAGAAAGTTTTATCTTACCGTGGTTTCGTGAGCGCACGTTTTCCGGCACTGACGGTCGTTTGCGCACCGGTCTTGCCATTGATACGGATCGAGCCCAATATCAGCATGATCGGGAATACCGGCATGTTGATTATGCTCTGCGATGGTCTCACAGTATTGGTCTGGTGGATGCTGGTTTGTCATGGTTTCGGGGCACCAGTCGAGAGCCCTTGCTGGTGCCTCAGGTTACGGACATTGCGACGGAGCAATTTTCATCCATCAGCCTTGTACCCTTTTATCCTTTGATCGAGCAGACTGGCCTCGACCTCCAGGCGACCCTAGGAGCCACTTTATTAAAACTTGAGGTCATTCGGCGTTATTTTGACGCTCCTTTACATCAGGATTATGTTGCCGCCACCGGTGGCTTTGAATATACCTTTTATAGCCCTCTTAAGACCTCGTGGGACGTGGGTGCATTGGGTGAATATCTATATGACTCCCGCGAAGACCCATCACTTGCCATCGGACAAAATGACTTATTTTTAGGCACTCGGATCGCTTTCAATAATGAGGCATCTACCGATGTTCTAGCCGGGGTTACGCAAGATCTTAACGATGCTGGCTCCAGGGTTTTGGTGGTTGAAATAAGCACCCGTCTTAGCGCCAACATCAAGCTAAATTTTGATGCTTGGGTTTTTGCCGCTAGAGATTCAGAGAACATTATTTATCAGCTTCACCGCGATGATTTCGTCCAGACTAGAATTAGCTATTACTTCTGAAGCGAGTTTTGAAAGGTGATTGCGAAAGTATTTGTAAACCATAAAATAAGGATTGCTGAGCTCTACTTCGTTGTAAAAGCGCTCGCTGTGCAGGTCTAGTTCGACGAAATTCATTCCCGATCATTTAACAATGTGCTAGCCTGCCAACATGCTTACCTTATCACTAGATTCCAAAAAAATTAGCCCGAGAGCTATCAAGTATTCCTCTCTTAGTCAATTAAATAAGGCCTGGTCGTCTGAGCCGATGTGCAGGTTACAGTGCTTTTTAGGATCCTGGGTCTGATGGCGCGTCCACGAGCATTCAACGAGAATGAGGTTTCGGAGGCTATCCTGCAGGCGTTTTGGGGGCGGGGGTATGGCGCGACTTCTATCGCGTATTTGAGTGAGGTCACTGGATTGCTTCCAGGCAGCCTCTACGCCGCGTTTGGCAGTAAGGAGCGGATGTTCCAGCTTGCCTTCGAGCGTTATATGGCCCTGCTGGCGGAGGCAATCACCACAGATTATCGCGGCAGCGATGCTATTGAATACATATTCCGAACTATTGTAGAAATGACTTTGGATGACAGCGACCGCCGAGGCTGTTTGTTGATTAACGCGATCCCTGAGGCGAAAGCCCTACCCAGTGACCTCCAGGCCGAGCTCCGTAGAGGCCTGGAATCCATGCGTGGAATTCTTGTTGGTCACATTAATGAAATTGAACTTGAACCGGATGCAGAACCCGAGGCGCTGGTTTCATTATTGCTCGCTGCAGCGATTTCTATCCGCGTGTTTGGCCGGTCAGGGTTTCCCGCCCAGACACTTCATGAGGTCGCCGACGGTGCTATTACAGCAGTGCGGCACTGTCAGTTGCGCAATAACTGCTAGTCAGCAATTAATGTAGTCATACTAATAATCTTTAAAGATAACCCTTTAAATCTATCTTCGCCTCAAATAATAAGTTTAATTGATATCCGCTAAAGGGCCTCTCTAAAAAACCTAGATTGCTCTCCAATGTCCCCGCTACAGTTCTCATTTAAAACGCTTCTGACTTTTTCTCTCACTGGCAACAATGATTAAAGCGTTAGTCCTATTAAGATACGAACATACGAATGGGGTCACACGAATGGGGTCACACACGAACAGTACGAACAGGGTCAGGTCTTGTATTAACACGCTCACGCAAGACCTGACCCCAACTTTTCATGACCCCAACTTTTATTACGATGCCAAAATGAACCCCAACCTGCGGAGCTATTTAAAATTCAATGCACATTACGTTCCACTCTTTAAGCAATCTATTAGCGTCAGAAATTGTTAACTTTCCGGCAGCGTGCGCCTCCTTTACCAATGCCCCCCCGAAATATTCAATGACTCGAACGGCATCCCCTGTACCTTCTGATTCACTTTTAGACATTATTCGGTAATGTAAAGCACGCGCCGGATCAGCCAGAGCTTCTACCGACCCAGGCCTATATTGAGCCCAAGAAATTAAATTTGCATTAACAGTTTCCGCAATATAATTTAGCAAGAGTAACGAATCAAATGACGCAATCGTTAACTTAATCATAATTACATCAACATCACCTTGAGCGCGTAAAACCTCCACTTCATCAAGTGCATTTAATAACTTTGCAACTTCACTTATTGTTTCATTAACTGATAGAGACATTTCTGGGCGCCATACATAAGTGTAAAAAAACCAATCCAAAATTTTTTGATGAATACAAAACCGTTAACTTTAATATAAATTCATCCTCAGCTTTCATTACTTGCCATATAATATCGAATGGGGTCAGGTCTGAATGGCACTGACTTAAGCTGCAGCATATTACTTTCTTCTCTTTGGATGTCCGTGTTTTCTGATTTTAGCTCGAGCCAGCTCGCGTCGTTCCATTAGAAGGCCTATAGGTTTTGGACGCCTCTTTACTTTTCGCGGCTTTATTCGTCCGCTACGCTGAGCGACTCGAGTAGAGCAAATACATTCCATCAACAGAGCTAGTTTCATAGGCCCTATTGCAGCTATTGAAGTATTTCCTGATATTGCTTGAAACTGCACCCATAGTTGTAATGAGTTCTTAAAGCTAAGCGTGCGTGGATGCAACTCTTCTGATGCAGCTGCTGAAAGCATGATTAAACGAATTAGATTGTATGCAAGCAGATAAATGGCGAATTCTTTTTCTATCATTTCCGGCGTTTTACACGTGAGYTCATCCATCCCTAAAGTACATTTAATATTTCTTAGATTTAACTCCACATCCCACCTTAATTTATAGAGCTCGAAAATTTCTCGCTTGCTGGCATTCTGCGGTTCTCGGACCGTCGTGATCAAACATTTGTTTTTATGCTGTATTTGCCGCACCTTAAATTTAGACGGGTAGCTCGCATGCTGCTCTTTAGTCATCCACTTAGGTCTTGCTGGCTTGTCCCAGGTAACAACCGTATCTTTGAAGCCTAGCTTTTGCCCTTTCTTGAAGGTAACTTTCCTTGCCTGATGAATGGGAGTTACTATATCGACACCACGCCGATCTAACTCAGCCATCATAAAATAGGAACTGAAATAAGTGTCTGCAACGACGACATCTCCTGATCTTAAACAGTCTAATTTTTCTCGAAATAAAATTAACTCGCTGGCTCGTTTACCTCGAAAGGGGCAGATGTTTGATTCAATTACTGCACCATTTGATAAAGAAAAAATGCCGAGTATTCTTGCTATCGGTTGCCCAAGGCCCGGCTTTTGTCTTCTCTGTTGCGGGTATTGGCTCTGATTAGCTTGTGTATCCTCCATCGCTATAGTTGATCCGTCGACAAGCAAGGTCCGTCTGCCTCGCCAAAGCAACTCTGTCGATTCTTGCGCGTGCATTAACTCTGCAAAGGTATTTGTTAATGCTTGAATCATAGCAACCGGAAGTTTTTTTCGAGCTCGACAGTAAGCGCTAGTATTGTAGCTAATAATAGGTTTTTTACTCAATATCCTTTGTACGCAGTATTGATTGACTACATTTTTACAGGATTTGTCAGCATTGAGCGCTTGCTGAATAAACATTGCTAATGTTTGGGTCGGCGAATACGAGCGGTTGCGATGCGCAGGCATTAACCGGGTTATAACTGCGCTGATTTTGCTACTCGAAAGTGTACGCAATAGTTGTTCTGCAGAAAGATTTCTTTTAATTGATGCTATTTGAGATTGTTGATCTTTTGATTTCTTGGTACGCTTCTCATTCATTGACTGTCCCTGGCGGCATGCTCTTAACTTTGGTCGGTTAGAACGTACTGTTATACAGTCAATGTTTTTATAAATCAATACCTTAGCTTGTCGCTTCTATTTCTCTATCTCTCTATTCCTTAAGTCAGTGCCATTCGAACCTGACCCCTTATCCTCTTATAAGTCAGCGCCATTCTTACTTGACCCCTTATTCTTACTTATTTCGGTGCTCTACTACTAACTTGTAAAAGTTATCAATTGATCGCCCATGTCCAACTCTCCGCAAATTGGAGCTATATACCGCTCTCCCCTGTACCTTGCAGTTATAGAATACGTCCAGTTTTGGGCCGGCGTCTTCCATTTAACGGCCAATTGAAGTTGAATAATGCCCTTCATAGAGATTTTTTCTCCTAACGAATTATTTTTTTTAAATGAAAAAAATAGATCATTACAAATATCTGGCGGCACCAAACATTTTGGACGATCGACTATGCCCATTTTCGCAAACTTGATTTCAATATCCTTAATCCGTTCCATAGTTGTTTTAGATGAGAGCTTACTTTTGTCGACAATGTCCGTAAATCGAGTTTTGTCATCATCTGCAAACTTAATGACAATTTTGTCTTCAAGACTCAATTTATAAATTGGCCAGTGTAGCCTTTCTATTTCCATGGATTCACTGTACTGATACCCTGTTGATCTAATCTGTACTTTACCATCCGCGAGCCAAAAACAAGTTGTTCTGAAGGCTTGTAGATTTTCAGTGGATATGGCGCAAAGTTTTTCGTTATTTTTGAGTATTAAAAGCACAACTAGTAGTCCGTTTAACTAAATATTAAAAGTGGATCATAAAACCAAATATAACCTATTGGAATAGCTTTACCGCACGAATGGGGTCAGGTCTTGCATGAGCGCGTTAACGCAAGACCTGACCCCATCCTTTATTTCTGCGTCAAACCGGAGGTGGTTCAACCAGCCCCCTTTTCTTCATTATCTTTAGAACCTTACCATCAATTTTGATTGATTGTAGCAAGGATCCTTCTGGCGAAGCTAAATCAATTTCAAGCTCTTCAAACGCCCATTCAGCCCATTCTTGTAAATCTTCGGAGTATTCTCTACCTGTCTGTTGACACAATAAATTTACAATATCCGATGCAACCAAACCATCAGACTCAAGAGACCTTTCCCATTCCCCAATACTTTCTCTCCCAATTGTTGCACACCCTAAATCACACAAAAGTTGTAAAATAAATTCTTTATTCAATTTGTCGGTCCTCGCCGCCTGGGAATGTCACCGCAAACATCAGGGCAAACCATACAAATAGTAACAATCATCTCTGTATATTCCTTCACACTGACAGTCACATCCGCGCCCTTATTGAACTGCACCAAAATATTGTAAAGCCAATCCGCCATGTCAAAAAGCAATTCATCGCAGGAACGAACGGGGTCAACCGAACTGCACGAACTGGGTCACCCATTAGAAAGTTCCGGCCAAGCAGAAATTATCGTAACGGGTAATTTTGGCTTTTTTAATGCAAAACCTATGATGGTAAATTTCATGACGAAGTTTGGTAACGCTTCGGATTTCAATTTGGGGAATGGAAAATAAGTTATGATAGCAGTGTGGCAAATTCATCATAGAATTGAGGAATCTTATGATGAATAATTTGGTAAATCTTACGATGCAAAAATGGATGGCTACACTACGAGTTAATACAAGTTTTGAGAGATAGTATCTACGGACTAACGACCTCCAAACAGTGATCAAAACCACGAAATATCGTCGTTAGATCGCATGCGATGCCGTGAAAATTGTAATCGACTAAAAACAGTTCAACATCTATAAATAATATTCCGTTTTGGCTCCTATTCAATTCAATCCGTAGCAGATCACGGTTCAAAGTGCATTTTTTTATAATCCCATACCTACCATTTACTTGATTATCTACTTCAAAATAGGGAGGATATTCCCTATTCGTTGCTTCCGTCATCCCTCGTTGAAACTGGACTATTCCACCTTCTGAATCCAATGCAGCCAAGACAAAGATGTCATTATCAGAAACGACATTTGCTATCTTTATTGCTTTAAATTTTAATGCCTCATCTTCTCTCACGGTTGGCACCTGTTGTAGGCTAACCCAGCAACACTCTTCCAGCAAAACGTTTGGACTATCCTATACATATTCATTTATCGCCAATTTAAACTGCCAGAATACTAGCCATGAAAACAACTATTCTTCGAGGTTTACACATTCTGAAAATTTAAAGCATTGATTTATTGTCCAAATACAATAGGAGGTAATGGCGCAACGTAAAACCCACCACCACATACAGCATTGTGATCGCTTACCTTTTTATTATATCGAACAAAAGCTTTTTGCGCTGCTAAAACCTCTTGCTCTGTAGTAGAGTTCAAGTAGAGTTCCGTTAAAACCTGTCCAGAAGCGATTAAATTTTTCTGCCGTTCCCCGCAATCACAATCTTTGTCAAAGGAACTATCATTAGCAGCATCACCAAAATCCAACCCACTGGCTATTACGGCCATATAAATCAAACGGGCTAACTCTTCCGCATCATACCAGCAATCAGAATAAGGAGGGCAAGCCAATACAAGATAAATCAGTATTGCCGCCCCTCCGATCGCTATAGCATTCTCGCCATTAGGATCGTAATACGTGAGAGGATTGCCAAGCGCGTAACCTTAGGTATTCGATCCATCCACTAAACCTAATGGATCACTCTGCAAATACGGACCCAGCACCGGATCATAATCCCGCTTCAAATTATAATGCAGTCCCGTCTCCTGATCAAAATACTGGCCAGGAAAGCGCGTAGGATTTTCAACAACCGCTATGGTTTCTTCAAGCTCCCCAAAAGGCTGATAATCCCCCTGCCACACCACGGCTTGATCTTTATCCGTAATCACCTGCGCGGTGCCTAAATGATCATTATGAATAAAGTAGAGATCTTCTGCTTTAACGCCCGTACTCACCAAGCT
>NVTH01000104.1 GCA_002401525.1 Moraxellaceae bacterium
TCAAAAACTGATCTTGAACCCTATTTTTTACGAATAAAAGCCCATACCCTTTCGGTAATTTGATAATGTCTGAATATTTTCCCGGTTCAATTGAAGGCGCCAGAGCATTGCGCCCATTACGCAGGGCGAGTGATTAAAGGGGTCAATGCGCAAGCACTCACGCCATTGTGGATGGTGGAGAAGTTGCGCCGAGGCGGGATTCGCTCGATTGATCCTGTGGTGGATGTGACTAATTACGTAATGCTCGAATTAGGGCAACCCATGCATGCGTTTGATCTGGCTAATTTGTCAGAGCGAATTGAGGTGCGGCTGGCTTCAGAGGGTGAAACCTTGGTGTTGCTGGACGGTCAAGAAATTACGCTTAAAGATGACAGTCTAGTGATCGCCGACGCAGAAAAAGTGCTCGCATTGGCGGGAGTGATGGGTGGTCAGGGCAGCGGAGTAAGTGCTTCGACAACCGATGTGTTTTTAGAGAGCGCTTATTTTAATCCGATTTCAATTGCAGGGCGCGCTAGGTCCTTTGGCCTGCATACTGATTCTTCGCACCGGTTTGAGCGTGGCGTGGATTATGAATTACAGGTTAAAGCGGTGCAGCGCGCAAGCGCATTGTTAACTCAGATTTGCGGCGGTGAACTCGGCCCTGTGGTGGAGATTACGGAAGCGGAGCATCTTCCTCAGGCTAAACAAATTCGTTTACGACAAGCTCGGGTGGAGCAATTGCTTGGTTTCGCCATGTCCGCTGAGCAAATTCAGGAAGTGATGTTGCGATTAGGCATGCAAATCGAAGCAATCGCTGCGGGTGAATGGCACGTGCTAGCCCCCAGTTATCGATTTGATGTGGAGATTGAAGAGGATCTAATTGAAGAGTTAGGGCGAATTTACGGTTATTCGAATTTGCCGACTCGAATGCCTGATATGTCTATGCAGGTTCAAAAAATATCGGAAGATCAGCTTGCGGCAAGTCGTATTGCCGACTGCTTGGTGGATTTAGATTACCAAGAAGCCATTACCTACAGTTTTGTGGATCCCAAAATACAATCGCTACTGGATCCCGAAGTAACGCCGCTAGCATTGGCGAATCCTATTTCGGCTGAATTGTCGGTCATGCGCACTACGTTATGGGCGGGTTTGCTGAAAGCAGTACAGCACAACCAGAATCGCCAACAAAATAGAATTCGGTTTTTTGAAATGGGGCATCGATTCATTGTCTCTGAATCTGGAATGACAGAGCAAAATGTGCTCGCGGGTGCCGTCACTGGCCCCCTTCGTGAGGAAGCTTGGGCTGATGGCAAGCAAGCAGTGGATTTCTATGACGTCAAAGGTGATCTTGAAATGATTTTAGGGTTGGCTGGCGGCGATGTTTCATGTCAGTTTGAAGCGGCAAATCATCCCAGTTTGCACCCTGGGCAATGTTGTTCGATAGTCAAAGGTGGACAAAAAATAGGATATCTGGGTGCACTCCATCCGAAAGTGCAGCAGGAGCTTTCCCTGGATGGCCCTATCTATTTGTTTGAGCTACAATTATCAGGTGTCCTCAGTGGCGGTAAAGCGAGTTTCAGTGAAGTCTCGAAATTCCCTGAAGTGCGCCGAGATCTTGCGGTTATAGTGGATCAGGACGTCGCTGCAGGGCTTTTACTGCAAGGTGTTGAGCGAGTTGCCGGTGAATTATTAAAGAATGTGACTCTGTTTGACGTTTATGAGGGCGCTAGTTTAGGAAATGGCAAAAAGAGCTTGGCTATGGGGTTGACGTTGCAGCATGCTTCACGCACTCTTAATGACAGTGAAGTAAATAGTCTAATCGATTCCGTAGTATCTTTTTTAAAACAAGAGTTTAATGCAACATTGAGGGACTAGTGTATGAACGCTCTAACCAAAGCTGATCTCGCAGACAAATTGTATGAAGAGCTTGGCTTGAATAAAAGAGAAGCCAAGGAGATGGTTGAGTTGTTCTTTGAGGAAATTAGAGGCAGTTTGGGGTGAATAATCAAGTCAAGTTGTCTGGGTTTGGTAATTTTGATTTGCGCGATAAGCGTGAGCGGCCAGGCCGAAATCCCAAGACCGGAGAGGAAATCCCCATTTCGGCACGCCGGGTGGTGACTTTCAAGCCAGGGCAAAAATTAAAAGTACGAGTGGAAGCCTATGCTGGAACCAAGCAACAATAACGAATTACCGGTGATTCCCGGTAAACGTTATTTTACTATTGGTGAAGTCAGCGAGCTGTGTGTGGTGAAGCCTCACGTGCTGCGGTACTGGGAGCAAGAATTTACCCAGTTAAAGCCGGTGAAGCGTCGCGGCAATAGGCGCTATTATCAGCGCCAAGATGTGTTGATGATTCGGCAAATTCGCAGCCTATTGTACGACCAAGGCTATACCATCGGTGGAGCTCGTCAGCAGCTCACGGGGGATGATGCCAAGGAAGACGTGACTAAGTCAGGCCAGTTAGTGAAGCAGGTGGTGAGTGAGCTGGAAGAGCTGCTTGAGGTGCTGAATGGGTAGGGCTTTGCGATTTAGGCCTAAGCAATTAATTTCCTTCAATCAAAAATAACTCATTCCCAAACGCGATAAATTACTATATTATTCCGCCTCTTTTGTTGGTCTGTCGAGAGCGTTTAGCACTCGGTGATCCCAAAGAGTTTAAAATCGGGGCGTAGCGCAGTTTGGTAGCGCACCACACTGGGGGTGTGGTGGTCACAGGTTCAAATCCTGTCGTCCCGACCAATTCTCTTTTCTAAGTATTTCCTGTAGTCCTCCC
Source organism: Moraxellaceae bacterium (assembly GCA_002401525.1). GTDB lineage: Bacteria > Pseudomonadota > Gammaproteobacteria > Pseudomonadales > UBA3067. The sequence goes on from NVTH01000104.1 coordinate 2,753, forward strand.
TTTATTTTAAGAATCCTTTCTCTAGATGTTGTTTCATGAAAAGCCCTTCGCTCTAAGCCCGGTTTTACTATCCTGGCAAAAACCCGTCTCCACCTTGATTTTTATCATTAAAAACAAGCTCTAGTTTGGCCCGTTTGATGGGCGTTCATTGATGTGAGTTTCGCTAAGGGTACTCTCTGACTTACAGCGTTCTTTTTTACAGTTAGTATATGCCTCCAAAATAGCCATTCTTGGAGCGCTCAATGTCACTAGTTCGGTTTGTTCACGCGGCAGATATTCATCTTGATAGCCCTCTTAAAGGACTTGAGAAATATGAATCCGCTCCTGTGGAGAGAATACGCGAAGCCACTCGTGCAGCCTTTAAGAACCTAATCGCCTTTTGTTTAGAAGAACAAGTTGATTTATTGTTGATATCGGGTGACCTGTTCGATGGTGACCTAAAGGATTTTAAGGCGGGACTGTTTCTTACCAATCAACTCAAGCGCCTATCCATTGCCGGTATTCCCTGTGTGATTATTAGAGGCAATCACGATGCGGAAGCCAAGATGACAATAAAGATACACTGGCCTGACCTTGTACATGAGCTCAATGTTAAAAACCCCCAGACTATAAAATTTAAAGCGCTTGGTATTGCCGTTCATGGGCAAGGGTATGCAGAGCGGGATGTTTTTCATGATATGTCCGAAGCTTACCCAGATCCCATTGCGGGAATGTTTAATATCGGTTTGTTGCATACGGCACTGCAAGGCCGTGACGGTCATGCACCCTATGCTCCCACTAGCGTGGAAAAACTTCGCTTGAAAGGGTATGACTATTGGGCACTAGGCCATGTTCACAAACGCGAAGTTGTGGAGACTAATCCTTATATTATTTTCCCTGGCAATATCCAGGGGCGACACGCAAAAGAAATTGGACCAAAGGGCGCGACGCTAGTCGCTATTGAGGATAACCAGGTTGAATCGGTGACTGAGCACTTTCTTGATGTGGTGCGTTGGGATCATTGCCGTGTGGACTTGGCCGAAGCTTGCAATGAAAGCGAAGTTTACAATGCCATCCGCAAAACGATCGGCGAATCAGAAGAGCGAGCCGAGGGGCGACTCCTCGCTTGTCGCTTAACGCTACTGGGGGCCACCGAGCTACATGCCGATATAGTGTCTCGCCAAGAAGAGTGGGCCTATGGCATTAGAGCAGAAATAACCGATAGCGACGGCGATATATGGATCGAGAAAATCCGCTTTAAAACCCAAGCAAAAGTCGATATTGAACAATTACGCGCTCAAGACAATCCATTAGGCGGCGTTTTACGAACCCTGCAACAACTTCAAACAGGCAATGATAGTCGAACAGATCTGTTGGATTGTCTCACCACCATTAACGGCAAGCTTCCCCCCCGTTATAAGCAATGGGCCGATGCGCTTAATCTGGAGGATCCGGCGCAACTTGAAGAGCTTTTAACGGCAATAGAGCAATCAATCATTCCGCAACTATTACAAGATGTGGGGGAATCATAATGCGATTATTAGACTTACGGCTCGATAGATTTGGCCCTTTCACCGATTACACGCTCGATCTAAACGGTGATGGTGTTCACGTTATTTACGGGCCCAATGAAGCGGGAAAGAGCAGCACCTTAAGGGCCATCACGAATTTTCTCTACGGCTTCCCGAGCCGAACCTCCGATGACCACCTGCATGTACAACGCTCATTGAGGGTTGGTGCCAAAGTTCAACAGGCTGATGCAACCGGTTCAGAAAATAATGCACTTATTCTTTATCGTAAAAAAGGCAATAAGGGCACTTTACTTGATGAGTTTAACCAGGTTGTTGACGATGCCACATTAACGACACTATTACGCAACCTTCCCAGAGATCAATTTATTACTTTTTTTGGCTTAGACAGCAAAACCTTGGTGGCCGGTGGCGAGGACCTAATAAAAGGTCAAGGTAATTTAGGCGAAGCATTGTTTAGCGCCAGCATGGGAGGGCAACAGTTTCAGCAATTACTCAAAGAGCTCGAAGCAAAACAAAACCAGCTTTTTAAAAGCACGGGCAGCAACCCTAAACTCAATGTCGCATTTAAAGCGCTGAAGAGCGCAGACGCCAATCATAAAGAACATTGCTTAAAATCCACCGCCTGGGAAAAAGTTCATCGATTAGTAGAGGACGCAAGCATCGAACTGGAGGCAGTTACCTCCCAGCATAAAGCGGTTTATCTAGCAAAAGAACGACTTCATAGGGTTGCAAGAACCTTACCGAGCCTTTCTTCACGAACGGATCTTGTCACCAAGCTGAAAGCGATCGAAGAGGTTCCGATTCTACGTCTTGATAGTTCTGAGGCCCGATTAAAAGCCAGCACCGATATCAAGCGGTGCCAGTCCGCGATAGAACAGCTCAACGACAACATCCAGGAATGCGACAATCAGTTAGCAGTGATCATCATTAATGAAATGGTATTGGCTCAAGACGTCGCCATTGATGCTTTAAAGAATGAAAAAGCCCTGTATCAAAAGAACACCGATGAATTTCAATTACTCCAGGGAGAAATCACCGAAAAAGAAAATGAGCTTGAGGCATTAGCCGCTAATCTGTTACCAGCACATTCCTCAAAGAAACCAGAAGCACTAATACTGACAACGGTGATTAGAGAAGGGCTCGGCTTGCTGGTAGCAGAAGGCATTGCTATTGAGACCGCCCTCAGCAATATTGAAACTAAACAGCAGGACAATAACTTCCAGCTAGCGGAAGCCGAAGGGATGCTAGTGGAACTGCCCGAAAGTGCTGCCATTGGTGACCTGCAATTGGCAATTAAAGACGCAGACCGAGTGCTGATAACCGAACAAGATATTGACCAACTGAGACAACAATTAAGAGATTTAGAAGAAACCACCACCAATACAGCCTGCCAGCTGGGTTTAACGCCATTAAATGAAAATCAACTGCTAGCACTCCACATCCCTTTCACTGAAAAAATAACAGCACTAAAATCCGCGAATGAAAAACTAATTGAAGAACAAGAGCGTCAGCTAAAAAAATCAGAAAATCTTGATGCGGAAATATCTAAGTTAGAAACTCAACAGAAAGAAGCCAATATCGGTGGCCGGTTAGTTACCGAAAATGATTTAACCACCGCAAGGCAAGAACGCGACGATCTGTGGCTAGAGATCAAGAATGATTGGATTGGACAGACATCTTCAATTACAGACCAGCACGCTAAAGCTAATATCTATGAAACCAACACGGGCACAGCGGATCAGTACGCCGATCGTTTAAGACGTGAAGCAGACCAGTTAGCAGAGTATGGATTAAAGGGAATTCAACTGGAGAAACTAAAAGATGACCGATCCGCACAGCGTACGAAGCTGAACAAGATCGACAGCCATATAGAATCCTCTAACAATACATGGAAAGCCCTATGGCCGGCGGAAGTTGAAGCTCTCGGTACATACGGTGAGATGATTCACTGGGAGAGTAGCTTTAGACAACTGCAAACCTCAATCACAGAAAAAACCAAACTCAACTCAGAAATTGAGGACAAATCACCGCGCATTGCAGACTGCATTCGATCTTTGGCTAACGTGGTAGTGCACTCAGGCGAACCCACAGACCCTAATAAATCCTTAGCGTTTCTTGTGGATCAAGCCAATAGTATTCTCGCGAGATTAATACAAACTAAAGAAGACAGACAAAGCCATGAAACCAGAAAGAAGGACGCCTTAAAACATCAAACTAAACTATCTCATGAATTAAGCGAAGCTAATCAAGCTAAAGAGCATTGGCTACAACGTTGGAAAAATCAAATTGTAGTGCTAGAAATACCGGCAGAAAGCAGCATAGCGATCGTAAGAATTCAGTTAGAACAGTTTGAGCAATTGGCTAAGTTACTGAAAGAGCACCGAGAAATTAAAGGCACACGTAATACGTTAAACGATCAGATTATTCGCTTTGAAGACACCGTTACAAAGTTGACTGCTGACTGCGGGTTAATGGATAACAATTCGACGGAATCGTTAATCAAACTGCACAAGCTGGAGGAAGCGCTTAAAACAGTGTTAGAAAATAAGCACAGAGTGCAGACAATCAGAGCCAATAAACAAAGACATCAATCCACATTAAAGACCGAAACTGAAACCAAAAACACAGCTCAAGAAAATCTGGATAGTTTGTTCAAATTAGCGGATTGTGAAACCATTGAGCAACTAGAGCTTATTGAAAGCCAGAATAACAATAGAGTGGACTTGAAAAAAAATCTGACCAGCTTGGAGAAAACGTTAGAAGCGGAATCATTTACCATCGACGAATTGTACGCGGAGATCGAAAACGTCAATGCGGATGAACTGCCGCTCATGATTGATCAGACCGTCAAAGAATTAGAAACACTCGAACAAAATAAACAGCGCGCCATCGAAGATAAAGCCAAAGCCAGCAGTGAGTTTCACGCTCTGGAAAACCAAGAAGGAGCCGTCACCGCCGCAGAAGATGCTGAAAGTGCCCTGGCGCAGATCGATGTCCATTATCGAGATTACTGCATGCTAGCGATTACACGGCAATTACTAAGCGAGCAGATCGAAAGCTATCGAGAAAGTAATCAAGGTCCAGTACTTGCGTGTGCCGAAGCTTATTTTCAGCGCATTAGTCTGGGGCGATACAGCCGCTTAGTGACGCAATACAATGATAAAGACGAACCCGAACTTTACTGTTTAAGAGGCGATAAAGAAGTGCCTATCGATGGGCTTAGCGAAGGCACCCGCGATCAATTATTTTTTAGTTTACGCCTAGCCTCAATTGTTCATTACCTGGATCACCACGACCCGGTCCCGCTCATCATGGATGATATCATGATGACATTTGACAACGAACGTAGCGTCGTAGCATTTGAAATTTTAGGGGAGATCGCGAAGAAAACTCAGGTGCTTTATTTTACCCATCACTCACATCAAAAGGAGCTTGCGAAGAACGCGTTGCAAGAAGGGTGTGTCTTGCATGAATTAGAATTACTTGCGGTGCAGTGATGAGTGCATTATGTTCTTATGCCGTGGGATCATTTCCTGCAACATAAGGGTTTTATTTGAAACCGCGATTTAAAAAAGGGCTGTTGGCGCGCAAACTTTGATCAGGGCGCCAAGGATTGCTTACAAAAAATCAGCCCAAGGAACCGCATTCAGTCATGCCTGATTCGAACTTTGATTTTCTAGCGGAAGCATTGGCTCAGGGCGTTGCTTTGCGTTCTAACATCGCACTCGATGAACAAACATTACAGGCCGATCTGCTCTACCACTCAATCGCCAAATCAATTTAGATTAAACCGTCAGAGACCTGTTTCACGCGCCGCGCATCGAATGTAGGACTAAAAACAAAAATTTATTCAAACCTCCTGGAGGGCATATGACAAACAACAAACCTGATCCCGCTAAAATGGAGCGTATTCTGGCAGAGCAGCGAGCCTATAATGCGACTCGCGAAAAGGGCTATCGGGAGCAAGCGCTAAAGCTGTACCCCTGGGTCTGTGGACGCTGCACTCGTGAATTCACCCATAAAAATGTTCGTGAGTTGACGGTGCATCATAAAGATCATGACCATGACAATAATCCCTCGGATGGCAGTAATTGGGAGCTATTGTGTATTTATTGCCATGACGAAGAGCATACGAAATTTGTTAATTTTGTGCGGTATGGCAGTGGCGCTGACGAGGTAGAAGCGCCGGCGACCCACAACCCGTTTGCGGGATTGAAAGAGAAAATGGATAAGGAAAAGAAATAGATTTATTTTTCAAAGTTGTCTCGCAGGTAAGATAAAGCAAAAATCCGCTGGAAATTAGCGGGGTTACATTCCTGCAAGCCACAACCTAATTCGCATTCCCCATTGGGACGTTACACCGGTGCTAACGTAGCTAATCTCACCTTGCGGGTTAACTATAAAGATACTTGGCGTTACCTTCACACCCCATTGTTGGCTGTAGTGGCCGCTATCATCGTTGAGCGTTTCGAATTGGTAGCCGTGTTTTGTTTGGTATTGCGAAATCTTGGCGTCGTTTCCCGAGGACAATGCAACGCTAAGAACGGTGTATTGGTTCGAAGGTGCTTCCATTGCAATAGCATCCACTGCTGGCGAAACGGCCCGGCAGACCGCGCACCAAGTTCCCCAAAAATAAATCAATACCGGGCCTTTGCTTTGTGCTTGTTCTAGGTCGAATGCAATGCCTGAAATAAGAGGCGCTTGGATGGCGGGGGCAATGCCTGAGGCCATGTCTCGCTGTTGGTACAGTGCGATGCCGAAGGCGACGATGAATACCATGCCAAAGGTTTTGAGGGATGAGAACCAAAACGTTTTTTGTTTGAAGCGTGTTAAAATTGTAGAGATAAATCACCTGTTTATTTATAACATTACTTATAAAGTTGTTTTTTGAGATCGTTGATAAGGAACCAATATGTCGGATTGCATTGTGAAGTTTGAGTACGAAAAAGAAACTAAAAATAGTGTACGTTATAAGGAGGTGCCTGAGGAGGGCAAGGCGCCGATTATGGGCACTCTATATGTGCAGAAATGGTTCGCGGGAAATACTAAAAATTTACAAGTCACCCTCGAAAAACAAGATTAGCCGAGCGCGGACGATGAAACGAACTAGATGAAGCGAGCCAGATGAAACGAACTAGCTGCTTGCGATGCCTTCGACCTAGCTCGGTGTGCTACTGTCATACGCTTCGGCAGATCAATAATGTTTGGCCGGTTTCTATTCTTCAGCATCCTCGTGAAAGCAAGCATGCCATTGGTACCGCTCGAATAGCGCAGTTGAGCTTAGGGGCTTGTTCTTTGCAGGTAGGAGAGTGTTTTTCTTTGGCAGAGGCTGCCATTGATCCTTTGCAGTCAGTGCTGATTTATCCCGGGGATGATGCTGATTCATTGGAGTCACTGTCATGCAGTTCGCCGCAGACGTTAATCTTTTTAGACGCAAGCTGGCGCAAAAGTCATCGCATGCTGATGGAGTCGCCGCAGTTGCAAGCCCTTCCAAAGATTGGCTTGCAGCCGAACAGTAAGTCGCGCTATCGAATTCGTAAATCAAAATCCGCGCAATCATTGTCAACGCTTGAAGCTATTGTTCTAGCGCTCTCATGCTTAGAGCAGGATGAGGAAAAATATTCGCCTCTACTGGAAAGTATGGATTGGATGATAGAAAAGCAAATTGAGTGGATGGGTGAGGCGGTGTTTAAGAAAAACTATGGATTTGATGACGATGCAGGTATTGACGCAGATGCCTGCACCGATAAAGCAGAACAAAAAAAACACCCTTAGTCACGATGCCAGCCACGATGCTAATCGCGATGATTCTGAATAAGGGCTATTTTTCCACACCGGAACGAGTGTTTTAGGCTAGGGCATTTTTTCGATAGCGCTCTAAGAATGCAGCGATACGATTGAGCGCTTCTTCCAGCTCTTCTAGGTTAGGTAAAAACACTACTCGGAAATGATCCGGGGTGGGCCAATTGAAACCTGTGCCTTGCACTACCAGTACTTTTTCTTCTTCCAGCAATTGCAAAATAAAGTCTTCATCGTTCTCAATGGGGTAGACCTTGGGGTCTAACTTGGGGAATAAGTAAAGTGCGGCTTTAGGTTTTACGCAGCTTACGCCGGGAATATCGTTGAGCATTTTAATGGCCAAATCCCGTTGTTTGTGCAGCCGGCCGCTGGGCAGTATCAAGTCTTTGATGGACTGATAGCCTCCGAGCGCGGTTTGGATGGCGTGTTGGGCAGGCACGTTGGAGCATAGGCGCATCGAGGCGAGCATATCGAGCCCTTGGACGTAATCTTTAGCGTTGTTTTTTGCGCCACTTACCAGCAGCCAGCCGGAGCGGAAGCCAGCGATGCGGTAGGCTTTGGACAGCCCATTGAAGGTGACGCATAGAATGTCTTCACAAAGTGAGGCCATCGGGGTGTGGGTCACCTCATCGTATAAGACTTTGTCATAGATTTCGTCTGCGAAGATAATCAGTTGGTGTTCGCGGGCAAGTTCAACGATCGCGCGCAAAATTTCTTCCGGATAGACTGCTCCGGTGGGGTTGTTGGGGTTGATCACCACTATGCCTCGAGTACGCGGGGTTATTTTGCTGCGCATGTCTTCAAGGTCAGGGTACCATTCAGAGGATTCGTCGCAGTGATAATGGACGGGTGTGCCTCCCGCTAGGCTGGTGGCGGCGGTCCAGAGTGGGTAGTCCGGAGAAGGAATTAAAAGTTCGTCGCCATTTTCAAGAAGCGCTTGGGTGGCCATCACAATGAGTTCAGACGCCCCGTTGCCCAAATAAATGTCTTCGATCGCGATGTTGGCGACATTGCGAGTTTGGTAGTGTTGCATGACCGCTTTGCGAGCGGAGAAAATGCCTTTCGAGTCGCTATACCCCACCGCTTGGGGCAAGGTTCGAATGACGTCTTGGAGGATTTCATCTGGAGCGTCGAAGCCGAAGGGTGCAGGATTGCCGATATTGAGCTTGATGATACGATGGCCTTCTTCTTCGAGGATGCGCGCTTGATTGAGGACCGGGCCGCGAATGTCGTAACAAACGCCATGCAATTTGGAAGATTTTTTAATTAACTTCATTTAGATTTCCTGTGGGGCGGTTCAAGCGATTTAGTGGCGCAAAGGGTATGAATTCAAGCGGCCTTTGAGACTATTTTACCTAATTTTGTCATTGTTGGACGGATAATTTTGTGGCATTTTTCAAGGTCCAATGAGAGAGGGAAGTGATGCATCATTTTGATGTGATTTTAGAAAGAGCCATTGAGCGTAAAGGTGGTAAGAAAAAACTACACGCCCAATTGCCTGTCCCAAAGTCGTCTCGAGCGTTAATGGCGAAAAAAGATCATCACTACTTATCCGCGATGTCTCGACGGGTATTTCGGGCTGGGCTAAAACATTCAATGGTGGACGCCAAGTGGCCCGCATTTGAAGAGCGATTTTTTAGTTTTGAGCCTGAAAAAGTGGTGTTAATGAGCGATGAACGGCTGGACAAAATGATGCAGGACACTGCCATCATTCGTCATTACGGTAAGTTGAAAACAGTTCGAAGAAATGCCCAGTTTGTGTTGGATATCAAGCTGGAACATGGTTCATTTGGGCGCTTTGTCGCGCAGTGGCCTGAGTCGGATATTGTGGGTTTATGGCGGCTGTTGGCCAAACGAGGGACCTATTTAGGCGGGCGTTCGGCGTC
>NVTH01000105.1 GCA_002401525.1 Moraxellaceae bacterium
CGATGTTTTCGAGCGATGGCTCTATTGGGGTAGTGTTTAATGGTGAAATATTTAATCACATTGAGCTTCGTCATCAGTTAGCGGCGCTGGGTTATCAATTTAAAACCAGTCATTCGGATACAGAGGTATTAGTCTATTTATACCAGCATTATGGCGATGAGTTTTTACACCATATCAACGGGTTCTTTGGCATGGCGCTCTGGGATCGACCCAAACAAAAATTACTTTTGGCAAGGGACCGGGCGGGAATAAAGCCACTTTTTTATACGCAGAATAATCAACAAGTGATATTCGGCTCTGAGATAAAGGCGATCTTCAAACATCCTGCGGTTTCTAAAACTCCTAATTTTAAGGCATTACATCATTACTTCAGTTTTAAAAACGTGCCCGCTCCCATGACTGCTTTTGAGGGCATCGAACAGTTGCGGCCAGGGGAAATGGCGGTGTTTGAATCGGGGGATTTGAAGACGAAGCGTTGGTGGCAATTAGACTTTAACGAAAATCCGGACATTACTGAAACCGAAGCATCAAGCCATATTCGAGATCTGCTAGAGGACAGCGTTCGATTAAGAATGCGTTCCGATGTTCCGGTAGGGGCTTATCTGTCGGGGGGCGTGGACAGTTCTGCTGTGGTTGCCCTCATGAGCCAGCAAGGGGAGGGCAATGTGAAAACATTCTCCCTTGTGTACGATGAAAATTTTGCTAATAAAAATGCAGATCGAAAATTCGCAAGGCAAATGGCTGAAATATTTGAAACCGAGCATTTTGAATACACGCTCGGACATCAAGAAGTATTGGATTCAATTGATGCGGTGACTGATGCCTTTGACGAGCCTTTTTCCGGTGTGACTTCCACCTATTTTCTAACGCGACTTATTGCAAAAGAAGTAAAAGTGGCACTGTCGGGTGACGGTGCCGACGAATTGTTTGCCAGTTATTTGCCCCATCGTCTAGCGCAACCCATGCATCACTACGCAGAAGTTCGCCCACGCCGCGATTCTTTAACGCCACAGGAACTGGAATTATTAACGCCCTTTGATAAGGATCTTTCGAAATTAGAAGAATTAACGCAACTGGGGGGGGAAGCCGAATGGCGTATGGCGCTTTACCTTCAAGATGATGAATCAAAAGCACTGATGTACTCGGCTAAAATGCGCGATCACGTCGGCAGTACCTCTACCCAATCCCTTATTAAGGATGTTCTTAAGCGCACCAAGACCAAGGACCCTCTAAACCGAATATTACAGCTGGATTTTGAAACCATGTTGGCAGATCAAGTGTTGCCTTTTGTGGATCGGTTATCCATGGCGCACTCAGTGGAAGTAAGACCGCCCTTTTTAGACTATCGACTGATGGAGTTTTCAGCCACGCTTCCTGGATGGATGAAAATAAAAAACGGCCGAGTTAAAAGTATTCTTAAAGACGCGTTGCAGGGGCTTTTGCCCGATGAGATTTTAGCGCGGCCCAAAGAAGGCTTCGTATTGCCGATCAATGACTGGCTTATTCTTAATTATAAAGATTACGTGCTGGATTTACTAAGTCCATCGCGATTGAAAAAACACGACTTATTTGATTCGCAAGTGATTCAACAGTTTATTGATTCGCATTACGACAGAAGTAAGAATTATGGGCCTCGGTTGTGGAATTTGATGATGTTTCAGTTGTGGTGGGAGAAGCATTTTGACTGAGTTATCTGTCTCTCCCCGTACGTTGGCGGTATTGCAGCCAGGTTATATGCCTTGGTTGGGTTTTTTTGATCAGGTCAAACGTGCCGATCTATTTGTAATATACGACGACGTTCCTTTTGATAAACACGGCTGGAGGAATCGAAATCGAATTAAATCACCGCAAGGTTACCAATGGCTTTCTGTTCCGGTATTGCACAGAGGTCGAAGTGGGCAGCTTAATAAAGAAGTTGAAATTAATTACCAACAAAATTGGCAGAAAAAACATTTAAAAACCATTGCTCAATTTTATGCTAAAGCCCCCTTTTTAGAGCATTACTTGCCCGCTTTAGACGCCATATTAAATGCTTCCCATAGGCTATTGATTGATTTAAATATGGCCCTCATTTATAAATTTTGCGAATGGTTGGGCATTGATACTCCCTTTGTATTTTCTTCTGCCCTGGATGTTTCGGGGGGGCGAAGTGAGCGGCTAGTGAGTATATGCCAGCATTTTAAAGTAAAACGCTATCTCACCGGTAATGCGGCCGAGACCTATCTAGATTCTGATTTGTTTGAAAATAATAAAATCGACATTGAATGGCAAAATTATTGTCATCCAACCTACGATCAGTTTGGCAGTGATTTTTTACCCTTTCTATCGATACTGGATTTTATTATGAATCGGGGCGACCAGAGTAAAGAGGAGCTTTGTTGTGGATAAAACTATTTTAGTGACCGGTGGCGCCGGATTTATTGGCACCAATTTCGTCAATCTACTTTATAATGAATATCCCAATTGTAAGATATTGGTTCTCGATGCATTAACCTATGCGGGAGATGTGCAGCACTTTCCCGACGCTGGATTGGACTCTGATAGGTTTGAATTCTGGTATGGCAATGTGCTTGATGGTGGGATTGTTGAGCATTTAGTTTCGCGTGCTGATTATATTTTTCACTTCGCTGCGGAATCTCATGTCACCCGCTCTATCTTCGATAACAAACATTTTTTTGAAACCGATGTTTTGGGAACGCAGTCGGTATGTTATGCCGTGTCAAAGCATCGCAAAACAGTCAAACTGTTTGTGCATATTTCGACTTCGGAAGTATACGGCACAGCACTGACTGAGACGATGGATGAAGATCATCCGCTCAATCCCTTAAGCCCGTATGCTTCGGCGAAATGCGGGGCTGACAGATTGGTGTATTCCTATTGGTCGACCTATCAAATTCCAGCGGTTATTATTCGCCCCTTTAATAATTATGGTCCCTATCAGCATTTGGAAAAGGTGATTCCTCGATTTATTACCAGTTGTATTTTGGGCGAATCGCTCACGGTTCATGGGGATGGGTCAGCAAAACGAGACTTTGTGCACGTCGATGATCATTGCCGTGCACTGGATATGGTCTTGCATATGGATCCAAAAAAATTGATTGGAGAAGTGATTAATATAGGCAGCGGTGTTGATATCGATATTATGGCGATTGCCCAGTTAACGAAGTCGATAATGAAAAATAACGACAGTGAAATTATACAAATCGGCGATAGGCCAGGACAAGTTTTTCGGCATACCTGCGATGCGACAAAAGCAAAAGAAATTTTGGATTGGACGCCAGAGATCACGTTTACTGACGGCATGAAGAAAACGGTGGAATGGTATGTTAACAATAGGCCGTCTTGGGACGCGCAACAGTGGATGCGTCAAATACCCATTGTCAATGCGGAAGGCAAAAGAGAGTATCACTAATGCGAAACGTCGCCTTTTTCAGGCATGATCTAGGGCAAAGAGAAATCGATGAAATTTCTAAAGTGATTGCTGGATCTATTTTAACGACCGGTGATACGGTGAAAGCCTTTGAAGATTTATTCTCTGCTTATCTTAAAAGTGCCGGATCATTGCCGAAAACATTAGGCGTTACCAGTTGCACGGGCGCTATTCATCTGGCGTTGTTAGCGCTAGGAATTGGTGAAGGCGATGAAGTCATCACTACGCCATTAACCTTTATCGCAAGTTCAACGGCCATCATGCAAGCAGGGGCGACCCCCGTATTTGTGGATGTGGAGCCCAGTACGGGCAATATTGATATTAGTTTAATCGAAGCGGCGATTACCCCTCGAACAAAAGCAATATTGCCTGTTCATCTTTATGGATTAATGGTTGATATGCTTGCGTTGCGGGAGATTGCAGACCAATACCACCTTAGTATCGTGGAAGATTGCGCACATTGTGTTGAAGGAGAGAGGGACGGTATTCGGCCTGCTCAATTATCAGACGCTGCATGCTTTAGCTTTTACGCCACAAAAAATATGACCTGTGGCGAAGGCGGAGCAGTCGTAGTCAACGATCAGGCGTTGTATGAAAAAATTCGAATTGCACGCCTTCACGGCATGGACAAGACGGCCAATGATCGCTACAAAGAAGGTTATAGCCATTGGGATATGGTGAGCATGGGGTGGAAATACAACATGGACAATATCCAAGCGGCCATGCTTATTCCGCAATTTGAACGCATTGACAAAAATCTGCAGAAGAGAGAACGCTTGGCCGTCCTCTACGAGCAGGGCTTTAGCAATTTTGAACAGCTATCGATTTTTGCATCCTCTAAAAACGCAACTCATGCCCGACACTTATTTCCAATACGGGTGCCCAATGGGCGCAGAGATGAGTTAATTAACTATTTAAAAGAAAATGGCATTGGTTGCGTGGTGAACTATAACGCAATTCATTTACTGACTTATTTTCGAGAAGTATTCGAACACAAAGTGGGTGACTTTCCAGTGGCTGAAATGCTCGGTGAGCAAACCCTGTCTTTGCCTTTTTATCCTTCAATGGATAAAGATGATGTGCTTTACGTGATCGAAATGGTAAAGCACTTCTACTCCCAATAGCCCATTAAGGCAAAATTTTCGGACGCGACTGTAATGTTGAGCGTGACGGTGGGATTCGTAAAATCGATTATAAAGATCTTTTTGTCCACTTCAAGTTTGGGCATGGGGTGGGGGGTGTAGCATTGAATATGTGAGATCAATGTGTTGATACTCGTAATATCGTTTAGATTAAGAGTAGCGTTACAAGTCGAACGCGGTGGCTGACTGCTGGGTGTGTAATTCGATGATAGAACAGTATAGTTAGGAAAATTATTGACAATATCTCGAACAATCTCTTTGGATAAAAATGACAGCGCTTTTCGCAATTGATTGTCGTTGAGTTGCGGGTTTAACATTTTCTTCTGAAATATAATCGGTCCTGAATCGACCTCCTCCTTCATCAAGTGTGCACTAACGCCCACTATAGTTTCGTTATTCTCAATCATCCAGTGGGTTGGCGTAGCCCCCTGATAACTAGGTAAAAGCGAGGGATGAATGTTGATGATTCGATTAAATCGCGAGAGGTGCTTGGTTTTCAATATTCGATGAAAAGTGGAGACTATGGCTAAATCTGCAGGCGCACAATCCCAGTCTCCTTTTTGAGGAACATAAGTTATGCGTAGAGCATGTTTTTCGGCCAATGTTTCAAGCGACTGATTGGAATAGTATAAGTGATCGGATTTGTTTTTTCGGGTGTAAAGGCATTCTATTTCAAACTCAGTTTGGTTATTACCGAGATTAGAGTCATTAATAGTGTAGAGGGTGTCGAGCAAGTCGTTGCCAAATCCAGACAGGCCGAAACACGCAATGGTTATTTTTTCGGGCATGATTTTAAACGCAATATTTTAAATTAGTGCTCAAAAAATTACAGATGCTCAGCAGAAATATTGATGGTTTCATCGTATTCATCTGTAATTCGACTTAGCTTCTCTTCGAGTATGAACCCGATACCATTTTTGATGGGGTAAGGGGTTTTGCAGCGACTGCAACTATAGTGATCCTTGCTCTGTTCTAAATCGCCGTTACATCGGGGGCAGTTCAAAGTACAATTTTCTTGAGGCGGGAGCACCTGCTTGCTTTTACAATAGTATGAAACAAATGAGTCGGTTGATCTGGATTGCAAAGAATCATAAATAATAAGCAACTTGGCTAGCTCGCCGGTAGTGGCGTGTATCATCGGTTTAAATGGGTCTGAGCTACAAATTAATTTCAAGTTTTCCGGCACCATTACAAAATTGGCGGTGCACTTAGAGATGTTCATTACGTCTTCAGATAAGTAACTTGCTTTAGCCTTTATATTGAAGCCGGCGTCGAGAACGCAGCGATCGAGTTGTTCTTGAGGTAATAAAGTTTGCGCGGAATTGAACATTTCTTTGGCGGCTAAATAGCGAGCGACATTGTACAAACCTTTATTTTTGTACTCCTTGATGTGCGTGAATGCAAAAGCCCAGTGCGGGGTATTTTCGTTGAATAGGCAGTGTTCAGCAATATTTGCAAAACGGTTTAATACGCTCACTTTATCGGTAATATGGTGAAGAAAATTGTTGGAGAGCAGTAGATCGTAGCTGCCGGCTTTAATCGGTGGGTTCATGCAGTCGCAGACTATGGCCCTATCCACATGCGCTTTAGATTCAGCCACTTTTATACTGTAGGGTGATAAATCAAACGCATCAATACTTTTACCGTACTGGCTAAAGATCCTCGCTGAAAAAGAGCCTTCACCAATAGCGAGCTCGCAGATTCTATTGGAATTTTGTATTACGTGACCTTGTTCTTGCAAAAATGCTAGTTCGAGAGACTTTGCGACGATGGGATAAAATGTCAAAGGGTATTGATTAATAAACAGTGGCACATTATTAACCGCTAATTTATACATGGGGGCTAGGTTATCAACATTTATATTCTTTAAGACTTTCTTCAGTTGATGTATTAAATCAAAACAAGTATTGAGTGAGTCACCGATCCATTTGTAATGATTAGAGGGTATATGTTCCATGAGCTCGAAAGAATTAAGTGTTCGGTGTTCTTCAATGCTATTTTTTGCCAACGCGTGTGATTTATGATCCATGATAAATTGAGGGTAGTGATCATTGGTGTCTTTTCTCTCACCTACTTCAATCGTTTCCCAATTTTTGACTTTCGAAAATAATATGTCGGCTTCTTTCTCTTGTTTGGATTGGAATAGCAATATTCCGAGTTGTAAATTGGCTGAATTATCATCGGCTGCTGATAAGCCGCCTTTTTGAAGTGCTTTATTCAAAAGGTTTGCGGCTTCACTTTGTTTTTCTGCTGATTTGGATAACGCGAGACCGAGAAGATATTCTGCTTCTGCGCTTGAATTATTCTGCTGGAGAAAGGATTGGCATGTGTTGGCAGCCTGCTCCCAATTATTGGCGGCTATAAAGTCTCTTGCTGCCCCCAGGGGGCTATTGATTGCTTCTGAGTTTTGAACCATGCGTGCCATTGCTGTTTGTCCCCTTAATACTGTTTAGCGATGCGAATTACTGCCGCCATTTAGAGCCACCATTTTCATATTAGTAGTGCCTTAAGGGGCAGGCAAATGTTTTTGGGCGATCAAAGAATATCTCGACAATACAATTGGCTAATCGAATAACGGTTCCAGCTTGCGCCTAGATACTTGCAAGGTCGCAGGATAATAAGATTGAAGGCAAAGGGCATTCATTATTGGACATGTTCATTGCCTAAACGGCTTTCATATTTCATTCGGATGTGAATAATCCTAAACTGCCCGCTCTAACCCCACGTCAGAGGCATTTATGAGTAATGGACATTCTTCAGGCATTGGCTATGTAGGCCAATCCTCTGCTCCGGATCAGCTTAATATTATTCCAAGACAAATGAACTTTAAGCACGTAAAGGGCAAGCCCAAACACTGGCATCATGGTGACCCGTTAATGACCCATCTGCTGACCAGTGCGTCGTTTTTCTTTCCTGAGGGGGAGCGATTTTTTATTCGTTCTGTTCGCCATTATCAAAACGAGATTACTGACCCTAAGTTATCGAAAGAGATTTTAGGATTTATTGCCCAGGAAGGGATACATGGCAATGAACATGAGGAGTATAACGAAGACGTCATCGAGCAAGGTTATACTTTTCTCAAGCCATGGAAACGTATTATTAAAGGTTTGTTTAAGGTGGTGGACCGCGTTACGTCCAGAGAATTTCAATTGGGGATGACTGTTAGCTTAGAGCATGTGACGGCGCTATTGGCGGGTTCGCTTTTGAAGCATCCTGAAGCTCTGTTGAAAGGTTGTGATCCAAAGTATCGAGAAATATGGTTGTGGCATGCGGTGGAAGAAACTGAGCATAAATCAGTGGCGTTTGATACTTATGAAGCCATTGGGGGGCGTTTTTGGATTCGAAGTGTGTCGATGGTGGTGTCGAATTTAATATTTTTGCCGACGGTATTAATAATGCTGGTGCAATTTCTTCGCCGTGATGGATGCCTCAGCCAGCAGCTGTTTAGAGACGCGATGGAATACCATCAGGATAACGGCGAGGTCTTTATTGAAATGTGGACTGAATACAAATCGTTTTTTAGAAAGGACTTTAGCCCGTGGAATAATTTGAACCAGGGGCTGGTGGATGATTGGAAAGATTCCAATCAGACCAAGTACTCTATGATCGAAGGATAATTAACCTTGATCATAGAGTTTTGACGCGACAGCATTTTTTGCGCATACGTTTATAAGTGTATAACTATTAATTAATTTTAATAACAACCAATCCGTTGCCACCGGCACCGTTGAGGTTTATATCCCCTTCGGCAATTCCTGGTAGGTAATCTGGATCATTTTGTGCTGCGGGGGTCGCACCTTCGCCCGCGAGGGTTGAGGCATTTGACACTCCAGATCCATCAATAAAACTGGAGCCACCACCACCGGCCGCACCTCCACAGTTACCACCACCTTCGCCGCCTCCAAAGTAGCCTCCTCCGCCACCGCCGGAGCCTCCGTCTGAGTCGTTACCCGCACCATCGCCTCCGATACCGTCGCCCCAGCCTCCGATTGTTACAGAATATCCTGTTGCTAACCCACCTCCATCAGGCCCCACTCCAGAAGCACCAGTCCGGCGTCCTCCAGTGCCTCCTGCTCCAGGCTCAGATTGGCTACCTCCTTCACCGCCAATTGCTTCACCACCGCAAGAAGTGTCTGTCGCGCTATCACCTTGTATGCCCAATAGTCCCCCTCCGGAGCCGCCTATATAAATGCCGGAAGATGCACTACCGCCGCCACCGCCTGCAATCATTAATCTGTCGGATATGCGGAGAATAGATGATGCGCCTCCACCAGCACCCGCATATTGGTTTAAATCAGAATCTACAATCGATTCCCCTCCTCCAGCGACATAGATAAATAATTCCTCTCCTGATGAGACTACGATATCTCCTTGAGAAAAGCCTCCAGCCCCTCCTGAGGACGGTAGAATATGACTGCCTCCTCCTCCGCCCCATAACTTTGTAGTTATTAAAGTAACTCCCGCTGGCACGATAAAGCTCTGAACACTTCCGGTGTATTGGAAAACAAAGGAGGCTTCATCTGGCGGGGGTGGCGTTGCATTAAATTCATCTGTGACAAGAATAAATCTGAGCGAAAGACTGTCAAATGGGTCTGCTATGATGGCCCCAAAAATATCCGAGTGGGTAAATGTAATGCTGTTTAAATCAACGCTATTAATGGTGATTACATCTGTATTAACTGAAGCGGCCTCCATCGTAGAGCTAAATCCTACGGAATCAGTATTCAGGTTATGAGACAGTTCAAATTGACCTGCGTTAAGTTCAGCAATCGCCCAATTGGTAGGCAATGATGATTGGGCCGGATTGACTAGATCGATTACACCTGTAAAAACATTGGTAGCATCCCCTGGCTCCCCGTCAATTCCGTTTGTTCCGTCTATCCCGTCTATCCCGTTGGTCCCATTTGTGCCGTCTATCCCGTTGGTCCCATTTGTGCCGTCTATTCCGTTGGTCCCATTTGTGCCGTCTATTCCATTGGTCCCATCAATTCCATTGGCCCCATTTATTCCATCTAGGCCTGGAGGGCCTTCAATGCCGCCGTCAGCGATTAATTCTTCAATTGTCGTTGTTCTGGTATCTAAGTCGCTAATATTATCTTCATTAATTGTAACTCTATTTTCAAGGTTATAGATTTCTAAATTTTCGACAATAAGAATGGGGAATTCGGTGACAACATCTGGGACCTCCAGAAGCAAACCTAAGTCTTTACCGATATATTGGACAACAAAATCACCCAAGTTATCTTTGTTCGGTGTCAAAGAAACAGATCCGGTAAGATTATTTCCTCGTTTTTTAGATTTAACAGCTTCTCCTGTATTTATGTTGACTAAAGATATTCGGTCGTCTTTATCCAGCTCACTGTCTGGGTCTGAGATTGTAAAGCTAACTTCAACGCCAGCACCCGCTTCGACTACTATTTGACCGCTAGCGGTAGGTATATTAAGGATTTGCAAATCAATGGTGTATTGAGCGTTTGCGACTGCTGAAAACATTACGCTTAACAAGATTATTAGACAAAAAATTGATTTTTGTAGCCTGGTTAAATTTTGATCTAATGCGATATATTTTTTATAAATTAGCATTACAATTACCCATATTGTTTCGAATAGCCTTTTTTAAAAGGTTAGAAGTTGGCCTCCCTAAATAAAGGTAATAAATCAGATTTCGTCAATAAAATATACTAAAGCCTATCGTTTTATTTATGTGTAAATAATTTTCTGGATTGAAATTCTCAGATGTACTTCGTAAAGAAATTTTAAAAACTCGGGATTAATTCTTAGGTAGATAAATTGTAAGCTTGTTATGGCGTGGTCTAAGTGTTGACCTTGGCCGTCAGTTTAATATACTCGATGGCCGTTTTGGACTTTAGCTATTTCGAAGCGCAATGAAATATCACCAAGATAACAGACTGGTCTTTATTGAAATGTGGACTGAATACAAATCTTTTTTTAGAAAAGATTTTAGTCCGTGGAATAATTTGAACCAGGGGCTGGTGGATGATTGGAAGCGTTCAAATATGAATAAATATAGCGCATTGCCCGCCTAGAGCATCAATTCCCTTTGGGTTGTTGCGTGCTCAATGATGCCCGTAAGAACGAAAGGGATATTGGACACTGCTTATGTAAAGGCCTCACTGTTTTAGTATTATTATTCTTATTTTCTATTTCTTATTATCTATATTACGTGGGTAAACTGAGCTTCCACTGTTTTTATTTGGGTCTAATTATTTATAGTTCTTGTTTTTAATTCTTTTTCTGTTCTGCTTCTATTATTATTTTAGTTTGTCGTTGCTGTCTTTATTCTTCTTCTGTATTTTTTGTTGAGCCCCATTTTGGGTGTTATTATTTTGTGATGCTTGTTTCTTGTTGTTCTGTCTGCCTGTTTTTCTATCTTTATTTTTGTTGTTATCGTTTCTAGTTCTTATCCGTTTGTTGGCAGCTTTGTTGTTGTTATTAAGTCTGCTTTTCTTGTTGTTCTGTTTGTTCTTCTGTTTGCCCTATTATTGTAATTCTTGTTAGTCGTGTTGTTTTTGTTAGTAGTCAGCTTGTTGTTGTTAGTTTGTTTTTTAGTTGTTGTTAGTATGATTAATAGAATGCAATCGGTAGGCCAGGTTTCGAACTTTTAGCATTTCTAAGCGGCGTATATTTTGACGTTTACAACAATATTCTATTTGGCGGGGGTATGCGCTTAAGTTTCGGACGGATTATCGGCCAATCAATTTAACAATTAATTGGGTGCTTAAGTCTATATCTCTAAATCGAATAAAAAATAGGGCTTAAGAGTGGAGGCATAGAGCCTGGAGGGTAAAATAACTGAGATTGATAGAACCAAGAAGAAAACGCTTTTTGAAAAATTTTCAATCTGCAACGTCGTTCTGCGAAACAGCTCTCGTTTCGCAAAGTATTGGTCTGTATAAAACTATTACTCCTTAGTGCGTATTGTAAATGGTCGGTTAACCTACAGTGTTCGAAGTAATGATATGCGTCTATCAACAGGCAGCCCGAGCTATTGCCATAGGGAAATCAGCACTAGCTCGGGCCATTCTTTCGATTAGCTCCTTTAGCCTTACGCCTTTTCTGTTTGGGCTGTTGCGACTTTAAGAATGGGCTTTTTAGCGAGGTCCCTCAGGGCCTTATAGTGGGGCTTGCCTATTAAGGTGCGGGGGAATTCATCGACAAATATAATTCGCCGAGGGCGTTTGTAGCCGGATATTTTGCCTTTGGTGAATTCCATGATTTCTTGTTCGCTTAAGTGCACGCCTTCTTGAAGCTCTACTACAGCGGTGACTAGTTCACCGTACTTGTCATCGGGTGTGGCAGTAAGCCCCACGATTTCAATGCCTTCCATCTTTTTGATTAGGTTTT
>NVTH01000106.1 GCA_002401525.1 Moraxellaceae bacterium
CATTTGTCCCCACTAATCCAAAATAAATAGTCTCTCCTCTACCCTGCAGAGGCACCGCTTGTAACCCATGTTCCGCCGCCCCATCTTCGGCTTCAGAAAAAGGTTCTGGATCAATAATGTGAAGCTTAACGTTACCCTCCGAAATCTGCTCGAACTCTTGCAACAACTCTCGTACTCGCAACGCATAATTACGTAACGACGGCAAATCTTCAGTCACCGTATCAGAGAAATAAAAATAAAAATCCACTGGCTCGTCAATATCTTGCAACAACGAACGACTGCCTTCGGACACGGTGTACAATTTGTGCTCGGTTAAATCCCACCTTATGCCGCCCAATAGCCAGCTATTCGCCAACATAAACCCTAAAAAGAAAACCACTACCAACCCCAGTCCAACACTTGAAAATAATGTTCTATTCATCATTGCTCTCCCTAATCGGCTTTCTTGAGGTCAACCACAATGGCTGTCGCCATCAACCAACTGGCGATTAAAGCCAAGAAATAACAGACATCCCTTAAATCAATCACCCCTTTCGATATGGCATTAAAATGGGTTAGAAAACTAAACGAGGCAATGGCGTCCACAATGATTGCCGGTGCCCAGCCGTTAAACCCATCCAACACCATCGATGAACCGCTGACGACAAATAAGAAACAAACCACTACGGCCAGTATAAAAGCAATGACCTGATTTTTAGTCAGCGCCGACATACAAGAACCAATGGCCAGAAACCCACCCGCCATTAGCCAACTGCCAATATAACTGGCAAAAATCACACCGTTATCTGGAGCGCCTAAATAATTCACGCTAATCCACAATGGAAAAGTGAGCGCTAGGGCGATGCCTACAAAGCTCCAGGCCGCCAAAAACTTCCCTAATACCAAGTCCGTAAGCGAAAGCGGCAGAGTCATTAATATTTCAATGGTGCCATTATTACGGTCCTCAGCCCAAAGTCGCATCGCGATCGCCGGCACCAAAAACAAATACAGCCAAGGGTGAAAATTAAAAAACGGTAACAAATCCGCTTGCCCACGCTCGTAAAAACGCCCTAAATAAAACGTAAATAAGCCCGTTAACATCAAGAATATTACGATAAAAATGTAGGCCAAAGGCGTCGAAAAATAACTGTTTAATTCACGCTTATAAACCACTCCTAAACTAGACATTAAGCCACCTCCTGAGTAATACGACGAAACACCTCATCCAAACGTCCACGCTCGACATGAAAATCGCGTATCGGCCAAGAATGTTGCTGAATACATTCCATCACTGGCGCGACTATATTTTCCCCCTCAACAGCGATCAGCGTCATCGCATTCGCGTTAGTTTCATCCACTTCAACATCCGTCACACAAGGAAGGGCAGCAAGAATTTGTCTAGCATGCCCACTTTGATCACTGCTGCCGCCTTCTAACTCAAGGGTAATAGCGTGACAATAACGAGACATCGCCTCAAGCTCAGAAGGCCGGCCATCCGCCACTATTTTACCGCGTGCGATGATCAACGCTCGGGAGCACACTGCACTCACTTCTTCGAGTATATGGGTGGAAATGATGACTATTTTATCTTTCGATAAATCCTTAATAAGCGTTCTGACTTGCTGCTTTTGATTGGGATCTAATCCATCGGTAGGTTCGTCGAGAATAAGCACTTTAGGATCATGAAGCATCGCCTGAGCCAGCCCTACGCGCCTTTTATACCCCTTCGACAAGGTATCAATTTTTTGATGGGCGACATCAGCGATGTTAATCGTTTGTATCATTTCACTGACTCGCTGCTGCAGTTCTTTGCCACGATAACCGCGCACTTGACCAATAAACTGCAAATAATGCAACACGGTCATATCCCCATAGGAAGGTGCGCCTTCTGGCAGATAACCAATCAGTCTTTTTGCTGCGATGGCATGTTTAGCGATGTCTTGATTGAAAATTTTTATCTGCCCCGAGGTCGGTGCAAGGAACCCAGTAATCATTTTCATGGTGGTCGACTTGCCGGCCCCATTGGGGCCGAGGAAACCCAACACCTCTCCCGGCACAACGCGAAAACTGACGTCATCCACGGCAATTTTGGAGGAGAATCTTTTTGTTAACTTTTCGATTTCTATCATAAATCAATCGTCCCTTTCGCTTTGTTAATTCCGTTAGCGCTGTTAATTCTCACACTAAACATTCACTGCGGAGGCTTTAATTCACTGCCGCCTTTTTGATTATTTTGGTATTTTATAAACCAATCGCCACATAAACATCGAACCGACAACTTCGCCCTGAAATGGAGTGAGAGGGCCGAAAACCGCTTAAAGGAGCCGCTTTTAAGGGCCGCTTAAGCACTACATGACGTTTAGCGAATTGTATTGCAGCCTCCAGCATCAGCTCCAAATTCGACTCTTCATCCAATCCGAATAACTGAAACAGACGCATTTCTTTTTTTGCCAACGCAGTTTTCTGTCGATCTGGAAACATGGGATCTAAATAAACCACGTCAGGCCGAAGCAATTCGTTGTCGCGTTGAGCCCGCATATAGTGCAATGAATTGCCCTGCGTAAAATTCATTCGTGCCATGGTAGCCGCTAATTCGGGCTCGTCTTGTCCACGTTTCAATCCATCAACAATTAAACAGGCAATAATATTCGACTGTTCCATCATTTCCATCTGGCAACCCAACGTCGCCAAAATAAAACTATCTCGCGCAAGCCCGGTGGTAGCATCAAATACTTTGGTGTTGGGGTGTTTTTTTATACCCACCGCTTTAGCCACCATTTCTCCATGCAGATGTTTATGCTGGCTTCGCCTCGAAAGCGAACCGTCAACAAAATCCACCTGCACTTTGTTAGTCGCGTACTCCCCAAACCCTTGAATGCTCACGCACTGAGTCTCAAAATTAATGCGCAGTCCGGCTTCACTCGAATCAGTATGAGGTAAAGTTTCGATAATCGAAATGGATTCCTGAGCGGACAATTGCTCAGCCATCAAACGATGGCGCTCGTCCTCTAAAAAAATCACTTTTTTAGTCAACCAATACCCCAGTGGTCAGCGCAGTCTCAGATTGAGCCGCAGTTTGAGTCTAAGTTTGAGCCTATGATTGAATTCACCCCGAGGGCTATCCGTCAATCCAGGTTAGATCAATCCTGTAGAGTGCGAGGTGGACAGATTTAAAATAGGAATACTACTTAGATTCAGACCTTAAGGTCAATGCCGATAAATTCAGATTTGCCATCCACCGAGAACGGAGAGGTCGAATTACGGCGGTAGGTTGCTAGAGCGTCCTGTTTACGCTTTGAGAGGTCTGAGTTTTCAGAACTACGGTAAAAATTGATATGACTTGCTTTAAGAGGAGCAGAAATCGTTTTGCTCGAACTCAGCACCACTTTTTTAGCGTCAACGACACCATCAACTGCAACGCCATTCACGGCGTTATTTTTTTGGACAGAGTCTCGACGCTGAGCGGCAGACTCCTCAAGGCCTTTTTCTAATCCCTTTTGCCGTACGGCGCCCTGCGCCCTAGCACCTGCTTTACTGGGGCGATATAAAGAGACATCGCTGATAAAATTTGATTTTATCTGCACAAACTTAACGTATCCGAAAAAAATTTAGTAAGGTCTCGATCTTGGCAACAATACTAAGCGCATCAACTATCCTCGGCCACCACTCCCTGCAATGACACCAAGTTTATGACACCAAGTAATGACACGCTTCAAAATCAAGCCCGCCAGTGCCTCAGTAATAGCTCAGCAAGAGTATAGACGTAAAATAAAACCCCAAAATTGAGAGGCCTAGAAGCAACGCTGGTTTTCTGTCATTTAAAACAATCGTGCCGTGTTATTTTCTTTTACTGTCGAATCGTTTAAACAAAATACAACAACAAAATGCCGCCTAAAAGAATTCGGTATATGACGAAAGGCATCATTCCAACTCGGTCTAAGAATCGAACAAATCCATGGATCGTTATAAATGCAACCAGTGCCGAAATTACGGTCGCAAATAGCGTGGTTTGAATATTAATGGCGCCCTGCTCATGCATTAAATCCAACATGCCGAGACTGCCGCCAGCAAGAATTAAAGGAATCGACAATAAAAATGAAAAATGTGCCGCAGTGACGCGATCATATCCCAGCGCCAATGCCGCAGTAATGGTAATGCCACTCCGAGAAGTGCCCGGGATTAGCGCTAACATCTGTGCAAGCCCAATCCATAGCCCGGCCAAAATTGAAATTTGATCTTGCTGCTTATTCTTTTTACCCCAGCGATCAGCCAAGCCAAGAACCACCCCAAATCCAATCGTACTCAACGCAATAACTGCGGTGGTGCGTAACGAAGTTTCAATAAATCCTTTCAGCATTAATCCTGCTAAACCCGCGGGAATGGTGCCTATAATCACCGCAGAAATAAGGTTCATGTCTTGATTCCAAGACTTCTCACTGACCGCCTTAGAGGCGCCTAGCAATAGCTGCCACAGGGTTTTCCTAAAATAGAAAACAACCGCAAGTAACGTCCCAAGATGAACTGCCACATCAAACGCAACGCCCTGATCGGGCCAGCCTAATATTTTCGACGGCAAAATCAAATGAGCCGAACTCGATATTGGCAAAAATTCAGTGAGCCCTTGAACAATGGCTAGAATTACAGCTTGCACCCAATCCACATCAACCCCTTATTAATATCAACCACATTAAACTAAACACTAATCTTTCCAATAGCTGTTTAAACCGACCCAATCTGGCTCGAACATAACTAGACCTAACAAAAAAAACTAGGCCCAACAAAAAAATTACCGTCCTGGCAGCTTTTTCCAAGTCACTTTGTCTCTCAAATAAACAGGCACCGCTTGTTCTACCGAAACAAAGTTTTGTTGTTCAAATTGAGCAATCCCTAAAGTAATCACATCATGCGCTTCTGAATTTTCAAGGCTTTCCCAACCTTTTATCGACGAGCAACGATCCATCACTTGCGATTTATAGAGCACACCCGAACCAACGGCAATTTCTATATTACTGGTATCAAAAGGAATATCTTCAGGCCTACAAACAACTTCTGTTCCTTGCAAAACCATCAACTGATTTTCTTCCTTATAAACGCCCCAATACACTTCATTAATGCGCGCATCAACACAGCTTGCTACTTGAACCAGCCCCAATTTTCGGTGTGCGGTTTGAGCAAGAGCAGCCAAAGAGGAAACTGAAATAATCGGCACATTATGGCTCAACGCTAAACCTTGAGTCATTGCTGCAGCGATTCTGATACCTGTAAACGATCCAGGCCCACATGCAAAAACAATGGCGTCGAGATCTCCCAAGCCAATCCCCAGCGTTGACAACAGGCCATCGATTGCCGGTAAAATAAATTCACTGTGCTTTCTGGGCTGCTGCGTTAATTCTTGGGAAATCGATCCATTGAAATACACCGCCACAGAGCACACGTCTCCTGAGGATTCAATTGCTAATAAACAACACGCCATATGCACCCTCCGAAGAACAGAAATATAAGCTTTTTAATGACATTAACTTACGCGACCCATTGATCGCTTCACAGCCGCGGCTCTATTCGAACAATCCAAGCAAGCCACGAAAAAAGCCGGCATTCTAGCATAGTTAGATGGTTTGTAGTTCGATGCCTTGAATTTGATCGCTGGTCGCTCGAGGCAATGGAGGTCAACGGCATCCGACCCTAAACCCTATCAACCTGCACCCTATTGAACCATTCAAAATCACCGAAACAAGCAAATCGCATGCTATTTTGAGCGACCGCGAGTATGCTAGCCTTACTCAAATCGGATATTCGGCATAATATTTAGAATCAAATAGACTGATTAAAAGCGTATTGAACAGTGAATCAATCTCCGACGTCTAGATAACGAAATAGTTTATTCGCTCTCGAGCATTACCTTTGAATCGTTGAAATACTAAATCATTGAAACACTAAATCATTGAAACACTTTATCCCGTGATGAAACATCCCCCCCCTGATCGACCCCAGCATCTCCCCCAACATTGTCACCATGATGTGACGGCCCTTATATTATCGGGAGGCCGAGGCGAAAGAATGAACGGTCAGGATAAGGGGCTTGTTAAATACCAAAATTCCACACTAGCAGAAACCACCATTTGTATCCTTAAACCCCAGGTTAGAGACCTTATTATTAGCTGCAACAGAAACCTGGAGGATTACAAAAAATTTGGCTTTTTGATCGCTTCCGATCAGTCCAATAGACTTCATTGTGAGGAATACCCCGGACCAATCGCAGGCATATTATCCGCAAGCGAGTTAGTCCAAACTCAATATATTCAACTCTGCCCATGCGATACACCCAGCATCCCCGATAACTTAGTCGATTTGTTAATGAATCAACTCACAACTCAGCAAAGCATCGTTTATCACAACTCTACTGACCACAACCCTGCTAATCACAACAATGAGACTCAAAATATTACTGATGGCGAAATAAATGCGCAAAACAACCGCTTGGCCCAAGAAAAAACACCTCCGCTAATCGCCGTACCGTTTGACGGTGAACGATTACAACCTTTGCACGCACTCATTCACACACAGTTAATCCCTTCTCTATCTCAATATTTCGATAAAGGGGGCCGTAAAATCAGGGATTGGATCGCTACTCAAGCCGCAATTGAGGTGGATGTATCTAGCCACAGAATAAAATTTAGAAACATTAATCGACCGGAAGACCTCGAAGCTTGACCCAAGGTTATACCAAGCAGAGTTCAACAAGCTTGCTAGATGTTAGGCTACGACAAGGGATGTAAAAAATGATCGACAGAATAAGACATTTTAAAAATGCTGCATCAGCAGAATAGCAAAAGAATAATGCAGGAAAATACGCCAAAAAATCGGCACTAGCCGACTTTAAAAGCGTCCATCAACATTAACCAGCCACAACTTTAGCCAGCCTACAGCGAGCAAAACCCATTATACGGCCCACTAAGAACATTGAAGTGGCGGCGCAATGATATCCCTATCAATACGTCTAATCGGCTGACAGCAAGCCCCATTCCACAGCTTACACTGTGAAACAGGGAATCTAACCAAGCCGACCTAGTGGTACTACTAAGCTATTTCTTAGCCTTAGCTGGGCGACCGCGGCGCTTTGCAGCTGGAGCGGCCATTTTCGCTGGACGTCCACGACCCTTAGCTTTAGCCTTAGGTGCAGCTTTCGTATCAGCTTTCGTATCAGCTTTCGCTTTAGGGGCAGCTTTTTTAGCAGCGGCCTTTTTAACGGCTTTCTTAGGCGCAGCGGCCTTAGATGCTTTCGCTTCAACCGATTTAAGTTTCGCAGCAACTTTCTTCTCAACAGCTTTACACTTCGCTTCTTCTTTCTTAGAGCGAGCCTTAACTTTACGTGTATCTGCCTTTTGACGCTTTGACGTCCACTTTGCTTCAAAAGCGGWTAACGCTTTCTTCAGATCAGTTTCAGCTTTTGTCGCCACAGATCCTTCAAAAGAAGAAATATTGGCTTTAACGGCTTCTTTGGCTGCTGAAACTTTATCGTTACAATCGGCAACTACTAACTTGCCTTTTGCTTGACGAAGTTTATCGCGAAGTCCTTTAGATTTTCCTGCAAGTTTGGCCAAATCATTGCGCGCTTTTACTGCGGAACGTTTGTCACCCTTGCCACCACTTTTTGCGGCTTTAGTTTTTGCTGCAACCGCTGCTTTCTTCGCTGAAGCTAACTCTTTATTAGCAGCAGAAAGATCTTTAGTGACCTTTGAAACTGCATCGCTCGCACTCGACGTGGCTGCAGAACTAGGCATTGCTTTTTTTACACTTGTTGCCGGCTTACGTCCGGGTTTGCGACCAGCTTTGCTGGCAGCTTTTTTCACTCTAGGCATCTTCGATCTCCTCGGCTTGTTTGGCGAAGTACTCACCTAATATAAAAAACTAGCACAAAAAACGTATCGCCATACGCTTGCATGCAATATTAATTGTAATTTWATTAATGTCCAGCTTTTAAGTGCGTTTTTTAAAAATAAACGGATCAAACAGACGATTTTTTATCACTAACGAGTATTTCTACCGTTTATTTAACAATTACTTTTTTATTAAACCAAAATTTACCTGCTGAACTTTTAGATTAATATTTTTCAAATTTACACAATCGTACTTTTTATTAACCGATGACTGCATTCAAAACGCAAAAATATTATTGCAGATTTTAACTTTGAAGATGGTTATTGAACTCTTTAATGAGAAAAAAATCCCCCCCATTACGACCTCAAATTCGCCCATAGTAAATATGAAAACNTTATCCGTTGACCCTGYATTTAATACCACTGACCCCAAACATCATCAATCCAGCAACGATTTTATGGACTCACGAATACAAACCCGCTCTCCACACCGAATAAACCCCTTAGAACCGTTAATTTATTGACACCCAATGCTGTAATTATTTAATCAACTCCAACAATTCAACGTCATACTCTAACAAAAAGCTTAAATGTTTCGTATCTTTTACCACTCGGGTAGAATCCMNGCCTTCCTTGTCCTATCAACGCATGAAATAAGCCTCCTCTAAGGTCAGCTATTTGCGAAATAGAATGCCAAAAAGCAGTTTCCATTAAAAATACTCCGGTTTCACCTCTAACTTTTAATAAGGAACCCCCACTTTTAAAACAATAAATACATTCTCCTGATGCTTTCCGCTTAGCGTTCTTTATACAAAGTAAATTCAATTATTTCGCGCCTATTGACCTCTTTATCGCTCAACCATCGCCAAAAACAGAAACAAAACAGCCCGACTAAAGAAGGGAGATAGGTCAACATTGAGCATACAAAGAGGACTATCTTAAGAAATATTTAGGATAAGCATCCACACACAATCCGTTGTTATAAAAAAACAGCCGTTGCATAAACACCCACAGGGCAATTAAAACTATTCATTATAAGAATGCGGCCACCGAGCCGTCAGGCATTAAAATTCAATCATTTTGGCCTATTCACATCGAATTTCGATTTAAATTTTCATGCTCCCGCCCCTTTCAACGTCCAAAAACGGCCCCTTATTCGAAAATAAAATCACTTTATAGAATCGCTCTACTGATAAATCACCGCTGCTCAAATTTACGTGGTTAACGCATTCTTGCCTGCTTCATACAGCCAATCCCTCCTTGCTGCATACTAATTTCGCTTATTTACCACTTGTTAATCTGTAAATAGACAAATCCAGCGACAAAACACTTCGTCTCGAATTTATTATTGTGCGGCCAGCCAAAGAAAAATGAATTACCGGTAATGAAATACGTAAATCAGAACAGACAATCGCGCAGAAAGTCGCGTAGAAAATCGAGCGCCGGTATAGAATCGAATTGGAAGCCTTAAGCACCGCCTAACATACTGCCTTTYTACGTGATAGCAGCGTCAGCTGTATTGAATCAGCTCAATCGCCTTATTAGGTAGTAGGTGTACACATTGCTAGACCTCACGGCGTACTCCCTCGTTCGAACAGGAGGCACTCCCTCTATGAGAGTAAATTTTGGGAAGGGTACCGAAGCTGGCAGGAAAAGTAGGGAATAGACAAGAGGGCAAGGCAAAAGCACATAGAACTCTAACCTYGCGCCCCAGAAACCAAAGTATCCTAACCTTTCAACGCGGCCAAAACTCTTTCTTTAATTTGATCAACGGATCCAACCCCCTCGATCCGGACATGTTTTACACTTGAAGACGACTGAGAATAAAATTCTACCAAAGGTTCAGTTTGAGAATGATAAACTTCCAACCGCTTCTTAATGGTTTCCTCTTGGTCATCTTCACGCTGAATTAGAGGATCGCCAGTGACGTCATCTAAACCTTCGACTTTAGGCGGATTATATTCCACATGATAAACCCGACCTGACTCCTCATGGACACGCCGGCCGCTAAGCCGATCAATAATCGCCGCATCGTCCACCGCGATCTCGACCACATAATCGATGTCTACTTTATTCGTCAGTAGTGCTTCGGCCTGAGGAATAGTGCGCGGAAACCCGTCAAACAAAAAGCCTTCGGCGCAGTCTGACTGAGTAATTCTCTCTTTCACTAAAGCGATAATGGTATCATCGGACACAAGCCCACCACTCTTCATCACTTTCTCGACTTCCAAACCCAAAGGGGTTTTCGCCTTCACCGCTGCACGAAGCATGTCTCCAGTGGAAATCTGAGGAATACCATATTCACTCATAATAAATTGGGCTTGGGTGCCTTTTCCTGCACCTGGCGCTCCCAACAAAATAACGCGCATAACGAGCTCCTCACTTTAATATTGCACTTAAACTCTAACGACTCAAACTCACCTAAGAGAATCGCCGCGAAAATTAATATGCTTGCAACTCCGACTCGAGTTCAATTAAGACACTTGAGTTTAATTAAGACACTTGAGTTTAATTAAGAGAGTTCCATTAACATAGTTCCATTAACAAAATTCCATTAAGAAAACTTCATTAGAAAGTTTCTAATTAATTTTTATTTACGAAAAACTGACCGATAAACACCGAGGCTACAGCCCAATTTATTCACTAAACCTCCCCCTTATTTAAGGGAGTCAAAGCAGCTGCCACTCAGCAAATGATGATATTCAGAGCACATTTGCCCACAGTCGGGCAGCAAAGATACACACCTCACCCAACARTCTCAAGAGCAAGACCCAAACGCGGCAACCAAGAAAACCTTTAACCAGTTGAATTTTATTGAAATTAAGCGGTTTTTCCGTTCTTAAACGAATCAATAAATAACACTCTACGGCGYTTTCAAATCGCTATGCACTCGCTCTGTTAGTTTCAACGGCAACCCACCGACTTAAACCATCCGTTTTTTCGATGGACGTTAGCACTTGCTTAAAMACCCGCTCAACCATTGCTTGTTCGATGTGTAATRCGTCTAAACATGGGCTGATGTCCCCATCCGCACAGTCATCACCGATGCCTTCCCTGGCAAGCAGTAGATTACTCATGCGGATCAATTGGACGTATTTTTCATAATCACCACAATAACGGTCATTATGATGGTGAATCGCAACRTATTGCACTACCTCAGGAAACTGCCAGTAATTTAATAGCTCGCCTCCCAGCTCACCATGCCCCTTCGCAATCACCTCTTGAGCGCCTCCCATCCCCAGCACCTTCTTTTCAATRGTCGCTAACGGTTGCTTAGGAGAATGCGCTTTTAATCTTTCCAATAATTTAAATTCTGGGGGAAAAAGGTGAGCCACTAACATTAAACCAAAATTATGAAACAGACCGGAGATATAACTTGCACTGGGCAAAACACACTCGGATTTTGGYAAATGTCGTGCCAAACTTTGAGAYAAGACGGCATTCAAAAAACTGTGCCGCCAAAAAGCGTGGCCTCCAAATTGTCCTGACAAAGGAATCTTAAAGGCTTCTGCTGACGCCATGGCTAACATTAGATAACTCGACAGCTCAACGCCTAACACATCATTAATCGCCTGCTCAGCGGTTTCTACGCGCTTTGGATAATGGTGAAAAGGGGAATTAGCGTATTGAATTAATTTCGCTTCGAGAGGGCAGTCTGATTTAACTATTTGAACCAACTCTTCATTACACATTTCCCCTCGTCGAACAAAACCAATGATCCTCTCCGCCGACGGATGCAGCATCGGCACATTGTAATCAGAAAGCACGCTAATAACGTTCTCTCGCTCCTCGCCTTCAGAACCATGCTCAACTGATTGCGCTGATTTAACGCCAGAACCAGCATTCATTGCGAGCGCTTTTGGCTCACTGACATACAAAGGAAATTCAAATAAGGCCTTAAATGCACATTGGGAAAGTTCAACTAAGGAAGATAAACACCCCGATGAAAAAAACACTCGTTCTGCTTGGAGAATTTTTCGATCAATTAAACATTGCAAACCGTAACGTTCACCAAGAGGCGGGACCGCACCAGGCTCGCAATCGAAGAAAATTTTATTGGCTTGTTT
>NVTH01000107.1 GCA_002401525.1 Moraxellaceae bacterium
TACAATCCGACCGTCTTTAGGCGTCACAGACACCAACTTGCGAAGATAAGGCTCTAAGCGTTTCTTTTGCTCCATCAACGCTATTTCCTCAGCAGTGGGCACCTTCTCAACCGGGGGTTCAATCACTTCAGCCGTTGTGGGCGTGGCTGATGTTGTTGCTATAACTGCAGGGGTTGTAGCTGTTGGGGTTGAAGTCGTCTGTGTTGTAGCGGTCGATATTGTAGCAGTCGATATTGCAGCGGTCGGTCTTGTAGCGGTCGGCGTTGTAACAGTTGATACAGCTAGAGCAGGCGCGGGCTGAAGCTGATCCACCGCTCCAGGTTGAATTAAATTGGTTCGTTGCGTCGCCGCAGCACTCCCCACCGATTTAATCGGCGACGCACTAACGGATGTAGCACCAACGGCAGAGGATGATGGGCTTGAAATGGCAGTGGTTATCTCAGCGGATGAAGTTGGGACAGTGGGCACCAAACTCGAATCCGCAAGGCTAGCTCTTGCCGCTGTACTTGAAACTGTACTTGAGACGGCACTTAAAACTGCAGTAGTAGGCTCAGAAGAGGATTGAACAGCGGATGTGGAAGCCGTGGATGTGGAAGCCATCGATCCAGCGTTCGCATTGCCTTGCATTTGTTCAAGAGACACCGTCGTTTTGCTTTCTTTTTTATGCTGAGGTTTTTTCTGGACAGTGGCCGTTGGGGTAGGAGCGACTGAAGATAAAGTCCTAGTTGAGGATGAAGTTGAGTTTGAAGATGAGGATGAAGCTGAAGTCGCTCTCGATTCATCCACCTCCTTCAGAGGACGAGCAATCGCCCGTCCTACGGTTGCTAAATTTGGCGTACTACCGAATCCTTGCCGCTGAACATCATCGCTATGAGCACGACTATTTTTACGACCCTGTTTTTTATTGGATGCGGTTTGATTAAAACCTTTTAAACCTGAAAAGTCCGAACGACTTGCATTGACCTGCCAACCTTCATCCGCTTTTTCAAGATAAAATAACGTTTCCGCCTGCACACCGTTCTGATCCGCAATGACCACCCCTATTTGAGTCGTGGGCTGCGTATCGAACCGGTCGATGGTGTCCATATCCTCATACCGAATCGCATTAAGCCCGTTAAATTCATAATGATTTTTAAGGTATTTCGCCACCACGTATTGCAAGGTTTGCTGAGAATCCCAGCGGATATCCACACTGCCATCGACGTAACGCAAGTGATTTAGATAGGCATCAAAAACACCGACAAAAAAAGTCGCCACGGCATCCGGAAGAATCAATTCCATCTGCGCATGGAGACGGTTTTCTTCCACCGCCTCCACTTGTAAATCAAGGCTATAGCCCTGTTTATAAATYTTTGTTTCAGCAATAGACTCRCCGGGCTCAAACCAAGAGACATGRATCTCAGGCACATTTTGGTCCCCAGGAGACACCAATAATTCAGACCATCCAGACAGMGTCCGATCGCCTAAAAAGACGCTCACCTCTGAAGCGGAGTAATAGCCCCCGGTTTGGCTCAGCTTAAGCACACCGTCGATGTACTGAGCCGATTGAATAGAAAACGGGTGTCCGTTTAATTTTCCAGCCAAGGGATCCGATAATTTATGTCGGGCAGATTCGACCCGAGTCATATAAGTGTCATTAAGATCGCCAACCATGCCCTCCAACTCATTGTGTTGAGAATGAAGTAAAAGTTTGGGAGCCGCTCTAAAAGCCGAATCTTCCGACCACCACAACACCCCGCCCGCCAACAGCGATGCAAGGCCCGCTATTTGTAAATACGCTGCCACTCTAAAAGTGGATCGACGCCTACCGTAATAGGCCCATGTAACAGGAGGTAGAATTAAGGCAGCAAGCCCTGCGCCTCGATCATGACGAACCGCATGCCGGAAATAAATTGAAAACCCGGTCAAAAATAATGACAATCCCACCAATAAAAATAGCGCAGTCATAAATTAGTAATTCTCTATCTCCAAAGGTCGGCACGAAAAATCAAATATACAATCCTAATCGGGCACTTAGTAAGTAACCCAGTTATTTTGGCCGCATAAGTCCTTTCTTGGGCAGGCCCTTTGATCATTAGCCTTTGTGAATATTAACCTTCATGAGCACTGGCCATTCAAACAAACCGAAGCATGCTTTTTAAAATCGAACAGGTCACTTTCGACCCCAATGCGGCTCCCTAATAACAATAGATGTTTCTGATATATTTTTCTGCTACTTAGATCCGAAACCCAAAACGCGCCACGCCGAGAAAAACTTCCAAACTGCAAAAGCTCGCCTATCATTAAATCATTTCATGCCATAAGTCTCGGACCCCGAAACAAGTTTTTTATAAACTAGGGGACTAAGCAATTAATGGGTAATAAAAAAATAGCGCTTTACCTTAAAACAACCTCGCCCGGGACGACCTCAATAACTCAAGCATGATCGAGATAGATTCTATTTTTGCAGTGATACACCAAGCAATTGATTGGCTTCAACCGGCTTTAATGCTCATCAAAGGGCAAGTTTTATATTTTAGCCTGTCTTTAACTGCCGCGGCTTTTGCATTGCTATTTCTAGTGAATTTACGGCATTACCCTAGCCAAACAGCGCTCAACTCCATCAAACTTTTCCTCATCGTCCCAGTGACTCTCGCCGTTTGCTCCGTCGCAGTAAATTATTTAGAAACTCGGAATGTAGATATCTCCAAGGGAAAAGAGCAACAAAAAAACAAAACACTGGCATTACTGAAAGGCCAGCTAACGCATCTTCACGAAACCAATATGGAATTAGAAGATAAGATTCAACACAATAATCAGCAATACGACCTGCTTAAGGAGGAAGCAAAGCAACTGAAGTGGCAACTTTCCACCAGCACAACCAACAGTAACCTCAAAAAATTGGATCAAATTGTAGGAATATCCGCCGATAGAGCCTTAAAAACTGAAGTGGCACGTTTTAAGCAGTTTTTTGAAAGCCGTAAAATCCAAATTAATCCGCAGCAATCCGCCTATTTTTTCAACAAATCAAATTCTACGCTGAAAATGACCTTAGGTTTCCGTCCGAATAAAAACAACATTTCTTATATCGAAATAGAAAATATATACCTCGACCACATCGCCTTACCTGAAGAACTGATTGCCTTCGCTGAATTGACCTACTTTGGCTATTCAGCGGACGTCATCAAGGCAATCTACGGGCCACCCAACAAAGAATCGAAGCGAAAAAAAGGCCTCAACAATGCCACTCAACTGAAGAAAATGAGTTACTACCTTCCCCTCACCGCGCAAAGTAATTTAATCGCAGACTTCACATTCAAAAAAGATAAACTCGCCATCATCAAAATCTCCTGGCCCTAATTCACCCCTCCTTTTTCGGTTTAACATTTTACTTCTTTCACTGATTTTATTGCCGACTATAAAATTTGGGCTAATGTTCCAAGGAGTAATTCACTCACATTGCCCTTTCCCCTTCCTGGGCCAACAATGGGTTAAATGAGAGACAGAGCAGAGAAAGGTCTCCGCAGAACGGGTCTAGCAAAGTCGAGATTAGGGAGCATCAATATGACAGCAGAGTACTCCATAGATCACTCCATAGATCACCCCGTAGATCACCCCAAAGAATCCCCTTCAGAGCAGCCACTAGAATACCCACTAGGAATGATTATTGTTCCGGTAGACAACTTAGATAAAGCACTCACTTTCTACCGCGACACCTTGGGAATGCAGATAAAGTTTCGAGATGAAAACCGCTTTTGCTCCCTCACTTCAGGAAAAATCACCCTTGGACTTGCCGCCAGGGAAGAGCGAATCACCGATCACCCGACCCTAGCATTCCACACCGATGACCTACATCTGGCGTTGGATCAATTAATTTCCCAAGGCGCCAACCAAGGCAATAGCATTACCCTGGATGAGAATGCCAACCGTTGTGCGCTGACAGATCCTGATGGCAATCAATTTATTATCTACCAATCGAATTCCAGCAACCACTGAACCTCCCCTGGGTCAACCTAGCAGTGTTCGCTTCCTCTCGTCCTTAGTCTTTGCCTTGGTTTCCACTGTCCTTCCGTATCAGAGTAGGCCACGGCGAATTTCAAACTGGTTATCGCCTCCTCCGTCATTCCCGCGAAGGCGGGAATCCATCTGTTTTAAAACACCGAATGCAGATGCAAGAAAATTTCATGTTTTGCCAAAAACAAAGTCCTTAGCGCTATGTCATCGCAGCAATACTTTTCGACATGGATTCCCGCCTTCGCGGGAATGACGGGGGGTGGGAATGACGGAGGGGTTGGCAATAACGAAGGAAAAGTAGCATTAACCGAGCGGAAGTGACAATGACGAAAGTGGCGCTGGAATAACACAACTTCTAGGAAAATAAGGCCAAATTAAGGTCGATCGCTGGACCAAATCAGTCATCAGCGATCGCTAGAGGAAAAGCGTCTATTAAAGAGCGCCATTATCACCGAAGGTCATGATAACTAAAGCTTAAATTGCATAATCCAGAAATTCAACTATACCTAAATAGATAACCAGTAGAGTTTCCCACGGAGAGACCGCCCGCTAAATAAACAAAAAGCTTCCGCTTAAAACCCTCCACAGACAAGTAGCGTGGTTCAAATCAGAAGAACATTCGAAAAATCAAAGGCTTCATGTATGCATGAAATTCAACCAGCGCTCACGCCTGGCGTAGATCCAGCCACGTTAAAGATGCCGCCGTATTTTCTATATTTGGTCCTCTTCGTTTGTAGCGCGCCTTTTTTACTTTCATTGTTTGGCATCAGTTTTGCTTCCACCGGCACCTCTTTCGACCTACGTGAAGCAGCCGACTGGCCCAAACATCAGCAATTAGACGCATTTTTTTACCGTCTCTCAGGCGCATTCACGCACACGCTACTGGAATGGACCGCATTTTGTGCCGCCATTTTTACCGTCGCCTTGGCCTTTAGCCATTACTTCATGTCAAAAGACTACACCACGCCCGTGATAGGCGCGGCTCTGTTCTTGGCCGGCTGCATGGATGCTTTCCATACCCTGGCGGCAGACCGTTTAATTGAAGCCGTCGCCGATAATCGCAACCTGATTCCTTTCACCTGGGCAATCTGCCGAATCTTCAACGCGATCATACTCATTGGCGGCGTGAGTTTACTTTTAGCTCGTAAACCCACCAGCGGCCAAGCCAATCTCAAATTCTTAGGGCTTGTATTTTTAATCTCAGCCACCGTCGCCTACGCCATCATTCACTATTGCGCCGTCAGTAATACATTGCCGCAAACCCAATTCCCCGACAACTTCATTACTCGTCCTTACGATGTGGTGCCCTTAGTATTGTTCGCCTTTGCCGGCTTGGTGTTATTTCCCTATTTTTACAAACGCCAACCCAGCGTATTCGCTCACGCCCTAGTGATCGCCATGATTCCTGAAGTAGTGGTGGAATTGCACATGGCATTTGGCTCTAGTGCCCTGTTTGACCACAATTTCAATATCGCCCACTTCCTGAAGATTTTTGCCTATGTCGTCCCCTTCTGTGGTTTGTTAGTGGACTACATTCATACTTACCGAGCCAAGGAAGAGGAATCTGCGGAACGAGCCAAGACCCAAATCGCGCTGCAAAGCTACACCGAAGAACTGCAACGATCTAACGATGACTTGGATAAATTTGCTCACATTGCATCTCATGATTTAAAAGCCCCGTTACGCGGTATTGATCATTTAGCCACTTGGATTGAAGAAGATAAGGAGGACCAAGAGGCGCTGGCAGAACATATTCCATTGATGCATCAGCGTATCTCCAGGATGGAAAAGTTATTGGATGATTTACTCGCTTATTCAAGCATTGGTAAGGCCGAAAAATCCTTCGATAAAGTCGAAATCCTGCCCCTGGTTAAACAAATATTCGAAATGTCGTCCCCCCCGCTCCACTATAAGCTTGTTCTAAACGGACACATTGAACCCTTCATCACTGAGTTAGTGCCACTGCAAACAATACTGCGCAATTTACTCGGTAACGCCATCAAACATCGCAACAAGGATGATGGCTGCACCACCGTCACGGTGCAAGAGCTTGATCATTTCATCGAAATTATTGTTGCCGATGACGGCCCCGGCATCGACCCTCAGTTTCATGACAAAATCTTTGAAGTATTCCAAACCCTAGAACCTCGAGATGAAGTGGAAGGCAGTGGCATCGGACTAGCGCTAGTAAAAAGAACCATTGAATCACAAGGTGGGCAGATAGAGGTCAAATCAATACTAGGTCAAGGCACTCAAATGATTGTTCATTGGAAAATAGACCGGGCGGCTAACGATGAGAGCACTGCAGAACAGGCAAACGCTCAATGAAATATCCACACACTCATAAACAAGATGTTAAAAAGGCAGACATGCAGAACAAGACTGAAGACGATCCCCCCCCATTATCTTGCCAGTCTTACCAACAGATGATCGGTACCATCCCTCAACCGATGCTAATCACCAACCTTCAAGGCCTTATTGAATTCGCTAATCCAGCAGCATCACAATTGCTTTGCTTTTCTCAAGAGGAGCTTTGCCAAATGTCCATGGGACAATTAATACCGGAATGCGCAGACACCTTTCGAGTCTTTCAAAGTAAACACTTTAGCAGCAGTGCAGAGCCGCTCTGTTTAGGCAAAATCCAGCAAGAGCAAAAAAATAGCCTCCAGATCGCCCGCAAGGACAATCCCTCTCGTTACATAGAACTCACTCTTTCCTCATTCGAAGCCACTGACGGCTGTTTTATTATTGCCTCCATGGTTGACGTCAATAGTTACCATTTATCTCAAGTGGAGTTGTCGCGCTCTAACCAAGAATTGGATCAATTCGCCTACGTCGCTTCTCATGATTTAAAAGCGCCGCTGCGAGGCTTGGATAATTTAGTCACCTGGGTTTATGAAGACATCGACGATAAAGAACAGGTTTTAGATCATGTGCAAATGATGCGCATTCGTTTACATCGCATGCAAACACTGCTCGATGATTTATTAGAATATTCCCGGGCAGGGAAAATGGAGCACAGCTTCAGCCAAGTGGACATTCACTACATGGCTCAAGATCTCTACATACAATCGTCCCCTCCGCCTTCATTTCAACTTGAATTAGGAGAGTCGTTTCAACCTTTTGAAACGCTAGCGAGCCCCTTAGCTCAGGTAATGCGCAACCTCATTAACAATGCCATTAAACACAACGATAAGGACGTCGGCATTATCAAAGTCAGCGCCGCAGAGAAAAACGAATTCATCGAGATTACGGTGCAAGACAATGGTCCAGGCATTGAAGCTCAATATCACCAACAAATTTTCGTCATGTTTGAAAAATTACAATCCAAGGACGATGTGGAAGGCAGCGGAATGGGCTTAGCCCTAGTCAAAAAAATCACTACCTCCCTAGGTGGTTCAATCACCGTCCAATCCACACTCGGCCAAGGCACTAGCTTTTGCGTTCACTGGCCGAAACACATATCAACCAATCAACATTCAGCAGGTAATTAACCTCATTAAAAGAAAGATCACGGAATATAAATCCGATTGAAGAAAAGTTAATTAATTAAATAGAGTTGAATCAATTAAGTTAATTACACCGTAATTCAGATACGTTTCGACCTAAGGTGACTATTGATGCTTCAAGCCAAGCCACTAAAGATACTACTAGTAGACGATGACCAAGTAGATCGCATGGCGGTCAAGCGTGCCTTAGGGAAGAAAAACAATAAAAACATTCTTA
Organism: Moraxellaceae bacterium; assembly: GCA_002401525.1. Classification (GTDB taxonomy): domain Bacteria; phylum Pseudomonadota; class Gammaproteobacteria; order Pseudomonadales; family UBA3067. The sequence continues at coordinate 7,720 of NVTH01000107.1, forward strand.
TCGATGAAGCCTGTGGAATCTCTGAAGCCATCCAGCGATTGACTCAAGCTTCAGCTCCTTACGACTGCCTCCTACTTGATTACCGCCTTGGCGGGCAAAATGGCTTGCAACTGATTCAAAAAATCCAATCGGAAAGTTTAAGTCAAGCCCCCATTGTGATGCTCAGTGGCATCGACGATGAAACCATCATGCTCAATTGTTTGAAAGAAGGCGCGCAAGACTTTCTCTTAAAATCCGAAATTAGCAGTCATTCATTGATGCGCGCCATCCGCTACGCCCAAGAACGAAAACAACTCAGTTTGCAAATGCGTCATTTAGCGCAACACGATGCACTCACTGGTTTAGCCAATCGCACACTGTTTATTGAACGAGTTAAGCGAGCCATCGCTCGTGCCAATCGGGAAGATTCTTTTTGCGCCATTATTTTTATCGACGTCGATAATTTTAAAAGCATCAACGATACCCTTGGGCATGAAGCCGGCGATAAACTGCTCACCATTCTAGCGCAGCGAATCCAATCTTCCTTGCGCGGTGAAGACCTGGTGGGTCGTTTAGGCGGCGATGAATTTTCAGTGCTTATTGAGGGCGTTCCGAAACAAACCACGCTGGTCAATATTGCGCAACAGCTGCTCGAAACAGTGCAAGATCCGGTAATCATTTACAATAAAACCATTCACACCAGCATTAGCGTGGGCATCGCATCCTACCCCTCCAACACATCCAGCACGCCCCAGACCTCGACCCATCAAACCTCTTCAGAGATCGCGTCTAAATTAATTAAATGCGCTGACTTGGCGATGTACAAAGCCAAACAAAGCGGACGTAATAATTATTGTTTTTACTCCGAAGACCTACAACAACTCGCCAATGAATACGCCAATCTAAAAATTGACTTGCATAGCGCATTGGCTAACAACGAGTTTGAATTGTATTACCAACCTCAAATTCTCGCGGTTAATCACCAGATCGCTGGCGTTGAGGCTTTGATTCGATGGCATCACCCCAGCCGCGGGATGATTAGCCCAGACAAGTTTATCCCGGTTGCAGAATCCTCAGGCTTAATCAATGCCATTGGCGACTGGGTGATTGAACATGCCTGCAGTCAATTAAAACGCTGGTTAACTCAATTTCCCGATTCAAATTCTACACTGACCATGGCCATCAATGTCTCGGCACTGCAAATTAGACAGCCCAATTTGACAGAAAAAATTTGCACGGTGGTGGAAAAATGCCAGATTCCCTACGGGCAAGTTGAATTGGAATTAACCGAAAGCGCACTGATCGACGACATTGATCAGTGTGTTCTCAAGCTGCAATCCTTATCAGGTCAAGGCATACAAATGGCCATTGATGATTTCGGCACCGGTTTTTCCTCTTTTCGCCACCTCCAGCAAATGCCACTGAAAACCCTCAAAATCGATAAGACGTTTATCGATCAAATCTGTGTCACCTCCAAAAACCAGACCATAGTAAAAGCCATTATCGCAATGGCTCACGCGTTGCAGATGAGCGTGGTGGCGGAGGGCGTTGAAACCAAAGAACAAGCAGTTCTATTGAAAGAATTGGGTTGTGATAAATTACAAGGATTCTATTTCAGTAGACCGTTGACCGCCTCAGCCTTTGAGAAGTTACTCGCCAATCCAAGGGCTATTCCCCAAGTAGGCATATACACGCCCCCCTCGACAAATCAGCTCAGTGCACATTAATTCAATATAAAGGAAAAGGGATAAACCCATGCTCAACCCCAGTACCCCAGCAAAAGAACAATTCACCATTTTATTAGTGGATGACGATGACCTCGACGCCAAAGCAGTAGAACGAATGTTAGCAAAGCAGCCCAACCCACCCAAATTAGTGCGCGTCGCCAACGGCTTTCAAGCACTCGAAAAGCTGCAATCGCAAACAGACCACCCCATACAGCCCCCTTATCTGGTACTGCTGGACCTTAACATGCCCAAAATGGGCGGGCTGGAATTCCTCGAAGAAATACGTAAAGACCCCAAATTACACAGCAGTGTTATTTTTGTCTTAACCACCTCCTCAGCAGATCAAGACAAAGTCGCCGCGTACCAAAATCATGTCGCAGGTTACATCGTCAAATCAGAAGTAGGGCCCGATTACAACCACTTATCCACCATGCTCAATCACTACCTAAATACCGTAAGTCTACTACACTGAATCATTGAGATTGGCGGATTAGMATTTCGCYTTCAACCACAATRGGGCTGYTCAAYRMACKAAAAGCTCCAAGCGCTAGTACCCCCACATAGTCCAAAACAAGAGGTACGATCAAAAACATGAATGATCCAGGAGCGTACATGAATTATTCAAAAGGAGACGTGTCGTTATTAATGGTGGAAGATGACGACCTTGATGCCACGGCTATTACGCGAGCCTTTAAAAAACTGAGGATCGCCAACCCGTTAATAAGGGCTAAGGACGGCGTCGAGGCATTGGAATATCTGCGGGGTGAGAATGGCAGAACTAAAATCGCTAAACCCTAYATGATATTACTTGACCTGAATATGCCTCGCATGGATGGCATTGAGTTCCTCGCAGAATTGCGCAAAGACTCTACGCTAAGCAACAGCGTGATCATAGTACTCACCACATCCGCCGCGGACAAAGATAAAGTCGCAGCTTACGATAATCATGTCGCAGGCTACGTCATTAAATCAGATTTAGGCAGTAGCTTTCTGGAGGTGATTCAATTAATAGACTGCTACTGGAAAATAGTGTCATTACCCGAATAGATAATTACAGTCAACTGTGGATTAATCGATTGACTAGATCCACACAGCTCTACCCCTAATTAAACTTTGGATTTCATGAATTGAGCGCCATTAGCCGAATTCTTATTTGTGACGACGATAAAATTGATCGAATGGCAGTCATGCGAGAATTACGCCACAATGAATTTGAGTTCGTCGAATGCAGTCGCGCAAAACAAATCTTTGAGTGCCTCAAAAACGAACAGTTTGATTGTATCCTGCTAGACCTCAACATGCCGGACACCAACGGTCTCGCGGCACTTAAATTGATTGTCAAAGAACACCTCACCAGCGCGCCAATTATTATACTCAGCGGCCAGCAAGACGAAGCCATCGCCACCGAATGTCTCCAGTTTGGCGCTCAGGATTATATTTTAAAATCATCACTGCAAAAAGAAACGCTGCTGCGCAGCATCCGCCACGCTCAGGAACGAAAACGTCTTGAACAACAATTACAATCCGCGCTCAGCGACGCCGAAAATGCCAACAAAGCGAAATCCGAATTTTTTGCCAATATGTCCCATGAATTGCGCACCCCGCTCAACTCAATTATTGGCTTTACCCACCGCGTAATAAAAGCAAGCAAAAATACCCTGGAAGAAAAGCATTACCTGGGTCTACAGATCGCCCACAAAAATGCGCAAAGCTTGCTAGAGCTGATCAACATGATCCTCGACCTATCCAAAATCGAAGCGGGTGAAATGCGGCTCGATTTATGCGAAATCGATCTTCGTGGACCGATCATGGGACTTCAAGCGACCCTCGATCCGGTGGCCGAACAAAACAACACCAAAGTCGAATTACTATTACCCGATGATCCAGTCCCAGCCACAGTGGACCCATTAAAAATATCCCAAATCACCTCCAACCTTTTATCCAACGCCATCAAGTTTACACCCAACGGAAGTGTCACTTTGGAGCTAACGCTCACCACCACTGAGAGTCAACAACCGGCGTTTTGCCTTAAAGTCAGTGACAACGGCATCGGCATCAAAGAAGAAGATCAAGCGCATTTATTTCAACACTTTATCCAAGTACAACAAAATTACACTAGGGTAGGTCAAGGCACAGGCTTGGGACTCGCCATCGTCAAAGAATATGTACAACTGCACAACGGCACGATTTCCTTTACCAGCACGTTTGGGAAAGGCACCGAGTTTACCGTCATTATTCCTAGCCACCCAGCCAAGGTATAATTTTAACGCTACATCCTTTCCAATATCGCTTCGCCCTTTACCGATATTTCCTCGCCCCCTGAGTCATGCCTATACCTTCCCTTCATGCCGCTTCTCTCCGCCATCACACCCCCCT
>NVTH01000108.1 GCA_002401525.1 Moraxellaceae bacterium
GCCCGTGAAAATTGTGACGTATTTCACCTGACCTGCTTCGCTTGGTTCACTACAAGTGATTGAACTAGTTAAAACTTCAAAAACCCCTCCAAGCCAAGGAACCACGCGGGATTCGATGCAATAAACGCCCCCAAAAAACACCTTATTCACACATCAACACTGAAGGTAAAAAATTTCCGGCCATTAAAGTTAAACACATTAAAAAATATCTTGCCTTTCTTAAGATGTTGTTTTTAATATAGTATTTTAACACTGGTTGTTTTTCGTACAATCCGTTGGCTGCGGCATTACTGTGGGCCTGCAGGCGCATACCCCACACCTACCCACAGAGTTATCCACAGATAGTGTGGACAATCACAAACCTGTAATTTCCTTTCTTTTCGGAACTTAAAATGATTCCAAAGGCAATAGGGAATTTGGTCCCAAGGAGTACTAATGAGTATTAATATTTCGACGAAGAAAACAGTGTTTAAGCTTAACCTAGCAAGAAGAAAATTAGGCATGGCGAAGCCACAGCTGATACGCAACGAAACAAGCACAAGGACAGCATCTAATTCCACCCGGTAAAAGCATAAGGAGCGATCGAAATTAGTCCGCTTATGATTATTGAATCAGTAAAAGAAATCAGTAAAGGCGTACGCGATGAACGGATTCATCGATTAAGCTAAACCCTCGTTAGAGACAAGCAAAGAGAGGACCTAAAGGTAGGATTGAAGGTAAAGTCTTAGAGATGCATCACTTCATGAGACCACAAAATGTAGATACATTCTTTTACTGTGTAAAAGACGCTACTTATCTTGGGCATAAATCATGAAGCAGTATAAAAAATGGCGGAGGAGGAGAGATTCGAACTCTCGGTGGGCGCGAACCCACGCCGGTTTTCAAGACCGGTGCATTCAACCGCTCTGCCACCCCTCCGCAGCAGGACGCAGATAATACCTAAGTTCTCAGTCTAGTCAATGATTTATATAAATTAAACCCTTAAATGAGCCAGAAACCCTATGGTTTGGTTATATCTACCAGAGGGGTCATAACTATCATTCATTACAGAGCCGAAACCCGCGGCGCTGATAGGCTTTTTCTATTAATATCAATAAAAAGGCGGTCAAAGCGCTCACCACAGGAGATTTACGTTGAAATTATTCCATTCTCCAGCAATACTTAGARATCGCGCTTGAATCTATGGCATTCAGCCCTCATATCGAATTAGAGCGCCACTAGAATTGACCCACCTAAAATTTGGAGTAAGTCCTGATGCAAGAGAATGATTTTACAGTCGCCGGCCAGCAACAACTCGATGTAGCTGCTGCGAAAGTGCTGCGTAATACCTATACCTTATTGGCAGCCACCGTTCTTTTCAGCACCGCAGCTGCCGCATTCTCGATGGCCACTCAAATGCCATACCTGGGCCCTTGGGTGACGCTTATCCCTTACTTCGGATTACTATACCTGACTAATAAGTTTAAAAATTCATCCCTAGGCTTAGTGTTTGTCTTCGCTTTAACCGGATGGCTAGGCTTTACAATCGGGCCTATTCTAAATTTCTATCTCGCCACGCAAGGGTCAGAACCTATTCTTTTATCTCTTGGCGGCACTGCATTGATCTTTTTCTCTTTGTCAGGCTACATCTTAGTAACAAAAAAAGATCTAAGCTTTATGACTGGCTTTTTAATGACTGGAATGCTGGTTGTTTTCATAGCCGTGATTGCCAATCTTTTCTTAGAGATTTCAGCCTTGAGTCTGGCGCTTAGCTGTATGATATTACTACTCGCCTCAGGGATGATTTTGTGGCAAACCAGCGCAATTATTCACGGCGGAGAAACTAACTATATTTCAGCGACTGTCACTTTGTTTGTAATGATTTTCAATATTTTTCAAATATTACTTATGTTTATTGGCATGGGCGACGACGACTAAGGGCTCGACTGTTCTTTCCAAAAGCCCTGCCTTCCCCGCAGGGCTTTTTTATGGGTAATCTACTCACAATGAAATTCAGCTTAATCATCCTCGACGGGCCTAGTAGCTCGCAATCCTCCCAAACGGCCTTGGCATTTGCAAAAGCTGCTTTAGCCACAGGCCACGAACTGTTTCGAGTATTTTTTGCCAACGATGGTGTTTTACACGGCTCCACATTAAGCACGCCGCCTCAGGATGAAATCAATATCACCGAAGATTGGCAGCGTTTCGTTACTCAACACGAGGTCGACACCGTCGTCTGTGTCGCCGCCAGTTTGCGCAGAGGCCTTCTCAACGAACAGGAAGCTGAGCGCTACCAAAAGCCCGCGGCCAACCTTGCCGACGCGATAGAGCTTGCTGGTCTGGGGCAATTAATTGAGGCCACCCTAAGCTCAGACCGCGTACTCACTTTCGGCAGCTAATGCGTCGATGCACATTCTTGATGTACACTCTTTTCATCCATTCACCTCCTTGATCAAGCTATGAGCGCTACCAGTAAAAAAATTCTAGTCGTCAATCGCAAAAGCCCTTACGGCGGTCTACGCAGTCGAGAAGCCATCGATACATTATTGGTGGCCAGTGCCTACGGCTTACAAGTCAGCGCGCTTTATCTGGACGACGGTGTTTTCCAGCTGATTCAGTCCCAACAGGCTGACCAAATAAACAGCAAGAACATTGCTAGAATGATTAGTGCGTTTGAAATGTATGACCTTAAAGAGGTCTACGTCGATGCAAGCTCCATGGGAAAACGAGGCATACAACAACAGGACTTTGTTATACCAGTGGAAATATTGACCACTGAGCAAATTAAAACCCTTTTACATCAACAAGATCAGATTCTTTCCTTTTAATGATGATTCTTCATTTAATTAATCAGTCCCCATTTCAAAATGACAATTTAAACACTTGCTTGCGATTTATCGAGTCGCCCGACAGCCTTTTATTGATTGAAAATGGTGTTTACGGCGCCCTGCAAAAGAACCCTTGCTGCGACTTACTCCAGTCATTGTCCAAAACCACCCAAATCTATGCATTGCAACCCGACGTCCTCGCAAGAGGTATTCACGAAAAATTACTCCCCTACGTTAAACAAATCAGCTACACCGATTTTGTAGCACTCTCTGTGTCGCACCACGCGGTGCAGAGTTGGCTTTAGAAAGAGGCGTCTATGAACTCAACTGATGAAGGCGCGACTCATAACGGTTTGAATAAAAACTTAATCGAAGCATTCGATAAAGAAGGTTTTCTTAAAGATCTATCACTCTGGAACCCCGAAGTCGCGGCACAAATAGCCGCAACCGAGAAAATAGATCTGCTCGAGGCACACTGGGAAATCATCCATTTAACGCGCAAATTTTATGATGATTATGATTTGTCGCCCTCGATGCGAGTTTTGGTAAAACACGTGGCAAACGCTCTGGGAAAAGACAAAGGTCGTAGTATTTATCTTTTAAAATTATTTCCCGGTTCTCCAGCCAAATTAATCTGTAAAATAGCCGGATTACCCAAACCCACTAATTGCATTTAATTACCCCACTAAACAGTCAACTAACCAGCCAACTAAAGTGTCCCTATGCCCGAACATCCTTTTGCTCAATACGTCCGCATACTTGGTAAAGGCAAGCAAAGCAGCCGTTCCCTCACTGAAGACGAAAGCTATACTGCCATGCAGGAGATCCTTGCAGGCAATGTTGAACCGGTTCAATTAGGGGCATTCTTAATGCTGCTGAGGGTCAAAGAAGAAAGCCCCGAAGAATTAGTGGGGTTTATTCGAGCTATCCGAGAATCCATTCAGTCTCATTTCCCTACTCATTTCCCATCAACAATCGACTGKMCTWGYNTRSYCSRSYMAACACAAACATCAACCGTGGTACTTATTATCCGCGCTATTGCTTGCGGAACATGGTCACCCCGTTTTTATGCACGGCGCCGCAGGGCATACCGAGGGACGACTTTACAGTGAACAAATTTTACCTGAACTAGGGATTCCAATTTGCCGGGATCTACAACAAGCGGCTGCTGAACTTAAAAGTAATAGTTTTGCCTTTAGTCCATTACGGGTTTTTTGCCCAACACTGCATGACATTATCGATCTACGCAATACGCTTGGATTGCGTTCGCCGGTTCACACTCTAGCGCGCCTACTGAACCCAAGCCAATCCGAGCATTTGATGGTGGGTATTTTTCACCCTAGTTATCGYCCTGTKCACCAACTKGCAGGGCAACGCTTGGGGTACCAAAGCATGGCTGTMTTCAAAGGGGAAGCAGGAGAGGTAGAACGAAAGCCAGATGCGCGCTGTTTGGTACAGAATATTTGTAATGGGGACAGCTTCKATGAAGAGTGGTCGCCATTGATTCCTCAGCGCCATCCAAAACCCTCACAGCTGGGGGTACAGTTTTTAAAACAACTCTGGTCGGGCGAGGAAAATGATGCCTATGGAACCCAGGCGGTGATCGGTACCACCGCGATCTGCCTCAAAATGATCGGCAAAGCAGACACTCAAACTGATGCATTATCTGCCGCTCAAAAACTATGGGAAGCTCGCAAAAAAAATCGCTTTAACTCCTAACGCTTTAATCCTTTTGCTTGCGCTTAAAAAAGGGGTTGTAGACCAAGACCTACACTTTAAATTGCTTCGCAACTCGTTGTAGCTTTTCTGTTACGTCAATTAAGGCTTGGGTTTCTTCCGCTACTTCGCCGGCCATGATCGCAGATTTACCCGCAGAGACTTTGATGCCCTCAACACTCTCCAGCATAGTTTGGGAGGTTCTTTGTTGCTCCTCCGTAGCCGACGCTATTTGATAATTCATGTCCGAGATGGTGCCCACTTTTAAAGTAATTTCAGCAAAACTTTGCCCGGATCGACCGGCTTGAGAAACGCTTTCAATGGCCTGAGCTTGGCTCGCTTCCATAATATCGGTAATCATCCTCGCAGTTTTTCTTAGCTGGTCAATAACCTTTTGAATTTGTTTCGTTGAATCTTGAGTCTTTGACGCTAACGTCCGCACCTCATCCGCAACGACCGCAAACCCTCGGCCATGCTCACCTGCCCTAGCGGCCTCAATTGCCGCATTTAAAGCCAATAAATTAACTTGCTCAGCCACGCCTTGAATCACTTCTAAGATCGCTCCGACGCCTTCAGTATCAGTTTCCAATTGCCGGTTGGTAACCACTGCTTGCTCTACTTCAGAAGCCAACTGATTAATTGCCGCCACGGTTGTATGAGAGATCGACTCGCCTATTTTTGCTTCATTATCCGCTTGCATAGCAGACTCTGCTGCCGCTGCCGCATTGATTGCGACTTCATTCACGCTATCAAATACTTGGGAAATCGCTTGCGTGACATCTTGGATAGTCGTCTGCTGGCTGGTGGCCATCATCTTGGTTTGCTGAGTCAATTCTTGTAGATTCTTAGAAACACTAATTAAAGGCGCTACCGAGTCAATGACTTCTGTAATGATGCCTTGAAGCTTTTCTATAAACGCATTAAATGATTCGACCAGCTCACCTATTTCATCGGCACTGTTTTGTTCGATACGCTTCGTTAAATCGCCTTCTCCACTGGCGATATCCCGCAACGACGCCACCACGCCACCAATGTTTTTAGTGATAAGCATGGCTACGCTGTAAGCAGTCATCATTAACACTAGGACAATTACCAACGACACAATACCGCCTACCACAAGGGCATTATTTGCGTCATCGGTGGTCTGTTGTACAACATCAATAAATTCTTTATGACTGTCGCTACGAAAAGTATTTAAACTGTTCTGAATTTTATTGAGCGCTAGACCCATACGCTCCACATGCTCATTTAAGGTACTAAAGTCCGCAGTACCATCGATCATACCAATGGATAATGAGGAAGCTTCCTCATAATAGCTTTTAAACTCTATCATATAGCGTTTAATTTTCTTCTCTTTCTCGGGGTAGAGATCAATGATCTCCATAAAGGTAGCTAGCATTTCCCCACGCAAATCAGAGGCAACATCCACCATATCCATTTCGCCTGTGCTGACCCCGGCATTTAGCGTCTCAGTGATTCGATCCAGGCGAATAATATTGGTGTCTGCTTTTTCTAGAACAGGAAAATAGACGTCTCGAATGGCGGCTAAACGAGTGGCATTATTGCTGTTAACGTTATTATTGATTAAATGATTGCAGGCGAAACCAATGACACCGACAAACGGAATCAAAAAGATTTTGTATTTAATGGACAAACTTCTAAGCCAATGCATCCATTGCCCTCTAAAACTCCCTGTTCACCACGCCAAATCCGGCGATACTCATAAATTATCGCCGTACAGTAAAATTATAGACGAATATCAAAATTTGATTAATGAAATAAGGGTCTAAATGTGGCTTTAAGGGTAAAAACGATGGCAAACCTACCGGCATGATTAAATCAGGTACGAGCCAGCAGATAGGCTAGGGTTTGGCGTTGACTTTATATTGGTGGATGGCCGCCTATTCAGGCGTAAACCATGAAAGCTTATCTCGTAACTTCACCACATCACCGATAATAATTAAGGTGGGAGGTTTTACGTGTATTTGCTTTATCTGCTCCGGCATGGAATTTAGAGTGCCTACGTAAACCTTCTGCTCAGGCGTAGTGCCTCGCTCGATTAAAGCAACGGGGGTCTCGGGCAGCATATGATGCTCAATCAAACGTTGGCAAATCTTCTCCAGCCCCAGAAGCCCCATATAAAACACTAAAGTCTGTCGCTCTCTCACCAAGCCAGACCAGTCCAATTCCTTAGCGCCCGGCTGTAGATGACCGGTAATAAACTGCACCGATTGGGAGTAATCCCGGTGTGTCAACGGGATGCCTGCATAACTGGCGCATCCGGAAGCAGCCGTTATCCCAGGCACCACCTGAAATGGGATGCCACACTGAGAAAGCAAATCAATCTCTTCCCCACCGCGCCCAAAAATAAACGGATCGCCGCCTTTAAGACGACAAACTCGGTGCCCYTGGCGRGCCAAATCGACTAACATCTGATTGATTTCTTGTTGCGGCACGGAGTGCTTGTCTCGCGCCTTACCGACGTAGATTCGGCGTGCGTCTCTGCGGCACAGGTCGACGATTTCAGGGGCTACTAGACGATCATARAGAATCACATCGCTCTTTTGCATCAAACGCAGCGCGCGAAAAGTAAGCAAATCAGGGTCTCCAGGACCGCCRCCTACCAAATACACCTCGCCAACACCYGGTTTAATTAAATCTTGTTCTGTTGCGAATTGCTCCTCAAGCATCTGCTTGGCTTTATCCATGTCGCCAGCAAAGACAAGTTCAGCAACTGGGCCGTCTAACACCGACTCCCAAAAGTGGCGGCGTTCATTAATCGATGAAAATCGCTTTTTGGCATCCTCTCTAAACTCCCCCACCAATTCAGCCAACTTGCCATAAGCGGAAGGAATCAAAGATTCTAATTTAGTCCGTATGGTGCGCGCCAGCACCGGCGAATTGCCGCCGCTGGACACCGCCACTACTACGGGCGATCGATCGATCACAGCGGGTAAGATAAAGCTGCATAAATTAGGCTGGTCAACGACATTGACGAGCACGTTCGCTTGATGGGCATCGGTGGAAACCGCTTCATTGACCTCGCGATGATCAGTCGCGGCGATCACCAGCTGGGCACCGTCTAGATCCGTCGCAGTATAAACGCTGTTGCGGTAACTCAAGGCATCGTTATCGGCCACCAGCTGTGCCATTGCGGCGCAACATTGAGGCGAAACCACTTCAACCGTGCCCCCAGCCTTCAACACTAGGCTGGCTTTTCGCACCGCGACTTCACCGGCTCCAACCACCAAACAACGCTTGCCTTCAAGCTTTAAAAATAACGGTAAATAATCCATCAATTAACTCAGCCTAGTCTCGCTCTCAATCGGGTCCTGCTTTTAACCCGGTTTTGCTTTTAATCTCGATTCTCTTTTAATACAGTCTTTCCGCCCATATACGGATGCAGTACTTCCGGAACAACAACGCTGCCGTCTTCTTGCTGGTAGTTCTCCAATATGGCCACCAAGGTTCGACCAATCGCTAGCCCAGAACCATTGACAGTATGGACCAGCTCGGGTTTTTTCACCTCGGGCTTACGGCATCTTGCTTTTAAACGCCGCGCTTGGAAATCTTCAAAATTACTGCACGAGGAAATTTCACGATACTTGCCTTGTCCCGGCAACCACACTTCGATGTCATAGGTCTTCGCCGACGAAAACCCTAAATCACCACCACAGAGAGTCACGACTCGATAAGGCAACTCCAATTTCTGTAAAATGGTTTCTGCATGGCCGAGCAACTGCTCCAATGCTTGATAGGACTGGTCAGCTTCCACTACTTGCACTAATTCCACTTTTTCAAACTGGTGCTGACGAATCATGCCGCGAGTATCTCGGCCATAACTGCCCGCTTCACTTCGAAAGCAAGGCGTATGCGAGACGTATTTTAACGGCAGGTCTTTCACGGCGATAATTTCATCGCGCACCAAGTTAGTCACGGGTACTTCGCCGGTGGGAATTAAATACAAAGTCCGCTCGTCATTCACCTTAAACAAATCTGCTTCGAATTTAGGCAACTGACCGGTGCCATAAAGACTGGCGGAATTCACCAAGTAAGGCACGTACACTTCGTCATAACCGTGAGATTCGGAATGGGTATCGAGCATAAATTGAATCAGCGCGCGGTGCATTCGAGCCAAATCTTGTTTTAACACGGCAAATCGTGAGCCAGCAATTTTAGCGGCCGAATCAAAATCTAATAACTTAATGCCTTCTCCGACATCGACATGATCACGTACCTCAAAACTAAATTCTCTAGGTTCACCCCAGCGACGAAGCTCTTCATTATCATCTTCGGAAACGCCGGCCGGCACAGACTCATGAGGGATATTAGGGATTTCTGACAAAAACGTTTCCAACTGAGATTGCAGCGTTTGTAATTCACCTTCAACGTTTCCTAGCTGCTCCCCCACCTTACTTACTTCTGCTAGTATCGCCTCTACATCGTCTCCGGCAGCCTTGGCTTTACCAATGGCTTTCGACTTGACGTTACGCTGATTTTTTAAATCTTCAACAGTCACCTGCAAAGACTTGCGACGACTTTCAAGGTCATTAAATTTTTCAATATCGAGTTTAAAGCCTTTGATTAACAATCGCTCAGCCACTGACTCAATTTCGTTTCTTAATAATTTAACGTCTAACATTGTGGTGTTGTAATTCCCGTATTCTGAACCCTAAAAAACCAGTCTAGTGTATTTCCGCACTAACGAAGCAATTGCAGCCCTAACCAAGTAGCAAAAACACAAGCCAGTGCACTGCCGAACACATAGCTAAAGGCCATCACAAAATGGCCCGTCTGAAGTAGACGAACCGTTTCAAAAGAAAAGCTGGAAAATGTTGTAAAAGCCCCGAGGAACCCGACTAAGATGCTCAAGCGAAGGGTTGAGTCCATGGCAAAACGCTGACTAATAACCATAAACAGTAGCCCGAAGGCGAAACAGCCGGCCACATTAACAATAAATGTAGCCAAAGGGAAGTGCCCCCAATTCACCGATTGAGAAACCCATTTGGTGATCAAGAACCTTGCTGTAGCCCCGCACGCTCCCCCCGCTGCCACCACAGAAATTTGCATCCACAGAGGGATCATAGGGTTGCTTCCCTAACTACCGCAATGTGGCTACGATTGTTCGCCTGCACAATTTTCAACATCCTCACCCCCAACTTCTATACCCCCCTTTTTTATAAATTCATTTTCTAAAGTTTAATCGCCAGCGCCTTTTAAATGGGTTGGTAATTGGCTTTATTTTGATTGTTTAGAATTGATTATTTAGGCCTTATTGTTTAGATTTTGTGTTGCTACTAATCTTGATCTGATGGCTCGTAACGATGCCACTGACTACTTTCGTTGAGCTCATTTAAGCCACGCAACTTTTCGCCTATTTTGATTTCTAAGCCTCGATCCACTGGTTTATAAAACCTTGATCCCGCTAGTTCGGCGGGAAAGTAATTTTCACCCGCGACAAAGCCTTCCGAGTGGTCATGCGCATAATGATATTCTTTGCCATGCCCCAATTCTTTCATTAACGAAGTGGGCGCATTTCGAATATGCTTGGGGACCTCTAAACTACCACTTTGTTTCGCCGCCTTCATTGCTTCCTTATAGGCGCCGTAAACCGCATTACTTTTCGGCGCACAAGCAAGATAAACAATGGCCTGAGCAATCGCCAACTCCCCTTCAGGACTGCCCAAACGTTGTTGCGTATCCCAAGCATTGAGCGCCAACTGCAAGCCTCGAGGATCGGCATTGCCGATATCCTCGCTGGCCATGCGCACCACCCTGCGGGCCACATACAAAGGGTCGCAGCCACCATCGATCATGCGCCCATACCAATAAAGCGCGGCGTCTGGCGAAGAACCACGCACCGATTTATGCAATGCGGAAATTTGATCGTAAAAATAATCCCCGCCTTTATCGAAACTTCTCACGGTAGAACCAATGACTTCAAGAATCAGTTCCGAGTCCAATTGCAAGGTCTGACGCGCGTCTGCCATTGACGCGGCGAGCTCAACGAAATTAAGCAATCGTCGTGCGTCTCCGTCTGCCGCTGAAATTAAGTGTTGAGCCTCCGACTCTTGAAGCACAAGTTGGCGGTCCCCTAATCCATATTCTGAATCAGTCAGGGCCCGTCGCAATAATTTCCCTAACGCCTCATCCCCTAGGCGTTTTAGCACATAAACTTTAGCGCGTGATAACAAGGCATTGTTAATTTCAAAGGAAGGGTTTTCAGTGGTCGCGCCAATAAACAGAAGCGTACCGTCTTCCACAAAAGGTAAAAACGCATCTTGTTGGGATTTGTTAAATCGATGTACTTCATCCACAAAAAAGATACAAGCTCGCCCTTGCGTACGCAGCATTTGAGCCTTCTGTACCACGGCCCGAACATCCTTAACGCCGGACATCACTGCTGAAATAGCTTCAAATTGCGCATCACAATGCCCTGCCAACATTTTCGCAAGACTGGTTTTACCGGTGCCTGGAGGACCCCATAAAATCATCGAATGCAGAGTTTTATGCTCCAGGGCATCCCGTAACGGTTTACCGACGCTTAAAAGGTGCTCTTGGCCAACGTACTCATCGATATTGGTCGGGCGCATTCGCGACGCTAGCGGCTCTGTTGAAAGCCCACGGGACTGCCCTGCAAACAAATCAGCTTCCATATTCTGGCCTCCGTTTGTTGGCACGTACTAAGACGAAACTTTAGGGGCGGTTCGCTCAGAATCAAATTCTGAATCTGACGGTAAAGCTGCGTCTTCATAATAATCGATCACATCCACCCCTGGAGCGGGCACAATAGTAAATTCACTACTAGCGATGGGTTTACCCACTACGATTTGGGTAAATCGAATGGAACTAATTTGCCCCAAATGGTCTGTGAAACTCATCGCGACTACCCGCTCATTTTCAACGACCAACTCTAATTTTTTATACGCACTTTGAGCAGCCAAAGGCTGAACATCGAAGGTTAATCTCTTACCTACTTGAGTAAGCAGTTTAATTGAAAAGTTTTTGCGCACTTGTTCTGACCCGGTTGGGGTCATGGTGGTGATGGCAATGGGCAAGTCTGGATAATCACGCTGAAGACGCTTCACCAACGGCACTGCCGCTAGGGTTTCGCCTACGGAGACGGCGTGAATCCAAATGCCACCAGGCTTCGGAGCATTTGTAACATAACCCAAACGCTGGGCCAGCCGGCGACGATAGGCCGGTGCATGACGGGAGCGCAGCAGTAACCGCGTAAAAATAAGC
>NVTH01000109.1 GCA_002401525.1 Moraxellaceae bacterium
TTTTTGAGGTTTAAACTCGCTTTTTTGGGACCCCAAATAAACTCAACCATATGTACATTGTATGTACGAAGGAAGGGGAATGTCAAATCTAGCTATAACGAGACCAATAAAACAATGGAAACAATGGGACAGTCATCTAATATGCTAAACCCCCAATATACTTACACTAAGCTCAACCAATCATAATCACAATTTAAGCGTATAATTTAAGTGACGCACCCTTGCCCTTAATCCATCCCAATGGCGATTCCGGCTTTTCCTGCTTCGAGCGATCCTCATTTACCCTCGCCTGATACTTTTCTAAAGAAGAAACACTTCCCGCCGCATCAAAAAAATATTTTTGAAAGTGACGTACTGAATCAATCCAACTCTCCTCCTCAATTCCTAAGCGATTTAAAATTGAAGGTAATCCGCTGCCAATTTCACCTCGTTTATCCCTGCGTACTACCCTCCCCGTCCAATCCACTAGTTTAAAATAGTCCAACTGAGTAAAGGGCAGCCCCTTAGATAGCGGTGCATGACAACTACCATTGAGAGGCTTAAGCTTGGCCATCCTCTGCTTTCCACTCCTCTTCTCTAACCCTTTCTTTCGATAAGTCTTAAGCAGTTTTTTCTGCGTCTTGCTTGGCTTTGATACTCGCTTAGCATGCTCAAATAATCGCTCCTGAATAGAAGTAAAATCCGACTCTTCTGGCGTTGCCGCCATGGTTGCACGCACCGGATTTAGATCAACGTAAGCCATGCAAGACAACACCGCTTTCTCGTCCAACAAAGCTTGGCTCTTAAACCGCCCCTCCCAAAACCGTCCAGAGCATTGCTCTTCTTTGTTTGCCATTCTCGCGATATATTCATTTAAACAACGCATAAACCAGGAAATACTAGCAAGGTTGGCGCGCCATTGTTCTATTTTTTTTCTATGGGCAACCAAATCAACTTTACTTTTTGTAAGGCTCATTAAGTTCTCAAGATTCTTAGCCGCCACCGGGAACAACCTCCCCCAGCGATCGATCACTTCCTCTTCAGACCAGGAATTAACTTCCTCCTGATTAATAAAAAGTACTAAGTGGTAGTGATTGCTCATAATTGCAAAAGCGCAGAGATCGATAGAAAACACCGACGCAAGAAATTTACTTCTATCGACTAACCAACCTTTTCGATGATCAAAGTTTTGCTTTGTTTGGAAATCATCACCGCAGAGATAGGCACGACGAACACAGCGGGATATACAGTGATAGAACGGAGTGTCTTCAACAGCAATCAGTTCTTTGCGGGCGCGAGTCATTATAAAATAATCCTTAATTTTCCTACTAACCGGTTAAATTTTATTCGGCTTATTCATTATTATTGGATTTAGATTAGACAATCGGCTTGAGGCTGTCAAATTAAAGTGGCTGTCCTTTAGTATTTTTAGTATTTTTTTATAATGGCTGATAACAATTACAGATTCCAAAAGATATTTACTATATAGAAGATCGGGCTTGCCCAACAATAGGATTAAGTCGCGGCTACGCGCGACCTATCCTTATTAGTTAAATGCATTTTATGGTTTCTCCGCTAACTGGATTCGTATGAAAAACAATACCACTTTCATCGAGCGCGTTGAAAACCTCCAAGACTTCACCGCCATCAAAGCCAATTAGAAGGCGAGTCCATATTTCAATTTCACGATCTTCTACGCTCATTTCGCCACGCCCGATAGAAATGGATGAAATGATCTTACCAATAGCAGGTTCGACATTACTAACTCCCTCGCTCAACCATCGGACTGTACTACCGCTCAATGAGAAAGGGAGAGTTCGCCCCTTTTCGATTGCTAATTCATTAAATTTTTGCCATGAGATAGAGATCACCTCTTCACCAGAACTGAGAAAAAGAGGAATATCCATCCATTCAGACCACTCCTTTTCCTCTTCGCACCATAATTCCGCCAATTCATAACCTGTAATTGGCTTACCCAACATAGACTCGAATTGGTTACGAATGAGTTGTAACTTGTTCTCCAAGCTTTCTACGTAGTTCATAAGCATTTAACGCCGCCAACTACAGGCGGAGTGCTGTGGCGCTTTTTGTGCTCCGCACAATATGTGCCACGGCGCGGAGCGCTGCAGCTTGGCCTGGTTATGTGTTGTATGTTTCATGATACGTAGCAAGTATTTGATGAATATCCCAGTTGCGCGTAACCCATATTGAATACGCTGCCCATGTAAATTGCCAGACCGTATTGCCTTTACCTCGAACTTTCTCAGCAATGTGCCGGCGTACAGCGAAAGCACTAATTCGTAACCCGGGATACCTGGACATACAAATTTGTGCATTCACTCCATGAGTTATATTGCAGTAAAAGTGAGCAATATAGCCATAAGGTGTAATTTCCTCCACTCTTGGCGTACCTACTTCTTTCTCCGTACTCCAAATATTTAACTCCTGCTCTGATGTCAGATTTATTCGAGAAGGCTGAGGCAATTCTTCTATATTAGAGAGCCCCCACCAATATAAAAACATTGGTGATAAAAGAACTAATCCTATCAATCCTGCGGCTAGAAACCCTAACTTTTTCATCATGACTTACACATAACGCCTAGATAAGCTCCCCAGCGAAGCCTAAAAAAAACAATTAAACCCCAATTACACAAGGATCTCTGGTTCGAAGCTCGTGCGCAGGGTGTTGTGGGGGCTGAGGGTTAGATACCCTCGGCTACCCGATTATGCATTTATTAAATCTAGAATACTCCTGACAATTCTTCTAGACATATTTTTATTTGAGGCTGCTTGCTTCTCTTGATTAGGCTGAATGTTTTGCTCAAGCCATTTGATTATAAATTCCCCCTCATGTCTTTCAACGGCTATAACTGTTTCTCCCCGAGTTCGAGTTGCACATATTATCATTTCACATTTATTTTCAATTAATAACTCTAGATTTTCTCTTACTTCTCTGCCTACATCTCCGATGCTTGTAAGTCCCACTTTTACGCCGTGAATAGTTAGGGTGGCCAAGACTTCTCTTTTATGATCGCGTAACGATTTGTGATTGCAGCCTGGAAATTCAATTATTAGTTGATCTAAAACCATTCTAATTGTTGATGTTTTTCCTACATTAGATCTTCCATATAGGGCAATTATATTCTTATCTATAGTGTGTTTCCATTTGAGCATAACAGTTTTATTAAGGTACCCGAGCTTCTTTTGTCGGAATGGTTTTGTTTTCCTTGGGCTTTTTAATGGGTATTTTATTTTCCATAAATATCACCAAGATACCACGTCCTTTTAAGCACCCTATTAAAAACAAAGAGCGCAACTGCGCTTTGAAATCGCACTTTTAACACTTAACCTAATTTGTAAGAACTATATTAAATTCCAATAATAACAACCAACTATTCACGATATTGGAATCGTTCAAAAAACGAAAGAGATTGCATGCGCTCTTTACTAGTTTAGAGCAAGGAAGCAACCTACGAGTGGAAGCCTTAACCTGCGGAAAACCTGTACCGATAAGCCCATAAACACGCAATAATTAGCCCTAAAAAGTTACGCACAAAAAATGTGCAGCCCTTTGTTTAAAGGGGGGCAAAGGGGTATTTTACGCACAAATGGATATGTTAGATTATTGATATATAAAGAGATAATGCCAGTCTGGCAGTGTTGAGGTCAGCGGTTCGATCCCGCTAGGCTCCACCAATTTCCTGGAAAGCAATATGCTTTCCATCCAAAAAGCCGCTTCGGTTTTCGATCTTTAGCGGCTTTTTTGTGCTCGGTTGTTTGGATAGGATGGGCGCTCGGTAGCTAAGGGTTAGATCTTCTTGGTTAACCGATAAATCCATTGTTACTGGAAAACACCCAATGAATTGAGTAGAACCAATAAGCCTGATGAAAGTCCAGTAATAATTAATAGCCAATAAAACACAGCCCCAAGAAAGCGATCAAATTTATTGGTATTTTCTAGAAGTAAACTTGCTTTTGCGTGCATGAAGGAAAACGATCTTTCTTCTAGCTTTTTGCTCCAGGCTATAGGAAAGGCGAGTGCTTGTGCGACATTAATAATATCCCAGCCGCTAACGTATTCAAGGCCGAGCGCGTCTTTAGTTTCTGGGTTTTTTCTAAGTCTTTTTACTGTTAGTTGACCAAAAGCGATATAGAGAACGCCTACTATAAAAGCTGAGGCTATTAATATGCCGACGTAAATAGCTCTATCCGTCATAATTACCATGATCCGATCAGTTGTATCTAAAGAATGATGTTTGAATCGTACTAGCGCCGTATTTATTCTATAGGTTAAGAGTGTTTAATTTTTTCGTAATTGATTTCAAAATAAAACCCTACTCAACTAACGATGTTGAAATAATTTTAAAGTTTGAGTTTTAATTTTTATTGCCACTGCTTTCAAGAATGATATAGCTTGAGTTCCGAGTGAGGAGGGGCAAAGGCGACCTTTTTCGCTAGCTTGAAGGGCGGCACCTACAAAACCAGGAACGTAATAGAATTTACTTTGTTTTACGAGCGCGCCGATCGAACTGCTAACCGGATACTTGATCCCTAGACTCAATCTATTATGACATGGGGGGCTATCTATTCGCTCCCGATTCGACATATAGGCCATTTACCGATCCCAATTGAATTCTTTAAGGGGATTTATTACAACGAAAAAGTTGAAGCATATTTGATTCAGCACTTTTAGGTGAAAACAGCGGGATTAAATAATTAGAGTGTACCGATAAAATCAATCGAGGCTGTTGCTAGGCTTGATTTGACTGGCCGTTGAATTATTCGTTATTCTTGAGAGCCTATGCTTTAGGGTGTGATTTGTATTTAACAATAGGTTGATTTATGAGCTTCATGGACATGATTTTAGGAACTTTTATCTTTGCAGGAATTCTTGCAGTCATATCTCTGGTTATTAATAGGAAAGCTATTCCTAATATTAACTCTGACAAAGACGTAGTGAGCATTCTTCTTAGTGGAGACAATCTTAAAGCGCTGCGGGCTTACCGGCAATTACACGGCGTTGGGCTAAAAGAAGCGAAAGAATTTGTAGAGAATTACAATTCAAACCTATCAAATAAGGATGTGGTTGATGGCCGATAAAACATTTTTGCATGCTTTTTTCGCAGTGCATGAATTGGAATTATAGGGTTCTCTAAGGCTTTCCTTGCCTCAGGATGATTGTAATTTAAATTGAATTTTTGGAGCCAAGCTAAGAAAAAACACAAATAAAAGACCTAAAATGTTTTCGGAAAATGCCAGCGTTAGGATTCATTCCTGATGCGCTCCAAAGTCTAAAATGGTTTTTGTGAAAACGTTATCTAAAAAAAGTCCGGCTTTATTGGGTCGCTTAAATTGTGCTGCTCGAGTCTTTCCCCATGCTGAAAGGTCATTAGCATCCAGCTCTTTCATGACGCCCCTCAAACAACCACTTAGATTATCCTCTTTTTATACGTACTACTTTCATCACTTCAAAATCCATGCCTGCGACAGTTTCCTGTTCTGAGTAATAAGTCATGTTCACTCTGGCACCTTTTAAGCTTTGGTAATTACCTTTGCGCTTGAATTTGAACGGTACATCACAACCCTCTACCATCAAGGTATGCAAAATCCACTCGCCCTGTTCTCGTTGAACATGTGACATAACCTTCATTAATTCGGAGTGGGTAAGGTTTTTGTTTTTTTCCACTAATTTTTTGGGATCTGATTGCATATTCAATATTATATAATCCTTTAATTGTTAGTTTAACTAATAACCGTTCACTACATCATACTCTAATAATATTTATTGATTCACTTTCACGAAGGTATACGACACGAAAAGGTGAATGAATAAGCTCACGGATTGAGTCATCGTTAAACTCAGGTACGACCCTACCAATACTTGGGTGTGCAGCAAGTGTTTCTATGTGTTCAATAATTGCCACGATAAAGTCTTGGCCAATTTGAGGTAGACCTTGCGCTAGGTAATGCTCTTTAATACTTTTAAGGTCATCGATCGCTGACTTTGAAAAAGAAATATTCACGAACTAAAGACCCAACTGCTTTTTCACATCGCTGATATCAGAAGTTTCACCTTCCTTTATTGCTACTAACCCTTGAGCAATGGCCTTAACGAGCTCAAGTTCTTCTTTAATGTTTTCATAATCATCGAGCCCTTGCAAAACAGCAACACCACGACTGGTTACAAGAACAGGTCTATGCGTGTCTTTTGCGTGATTTACAACTTTACCCGGATTGACTTTGAGATCAGAAAGCGGAATAACATCTTCGGAAAATTTAGTTTGCATAACAACAGCTCCTCGTTAAAGACCAATTTTTAGCACCTGTTGTCAGGTCTCGTCAAAGAGTATAACAGTGTATTAAAGTGCCCGGGCTGCTTTTGTCGGAATGGTTTGATTTCCTTAAATATCAACAAGATAACCCGTCCTTTTAAGCGCCACATTGATAACAACCAACTATTCAAGATACTGGAATCGTTCAAAAAACGAAAAAGGGCGCATGCGCTCTTTGGTGGATTAGAACAAGTGCGGTTATTAAAGCGGTGGGTCGCATGGTGTCTGATAAACGTCTTGAGCGTTTGTCCAAGCGAAAGTTCTATGTTCCAAAGAAAGGACTACTTGGTAAGCGTAAGCCTTCGGATAATGAATTGATCCGTGCCGTCTTATACGAGAATGGGCGTCTTCGTGGCTGTGTGACTGGGGCGGCTCTGTATAATCGCCCGGGCCTTACAACCCAAGTGCCTCGCACCGTCACAGTGGCTTTTAACGGTGGGCGGCAGGAAAGGGCTTTCGGGACAATTCGGATAAAAACCGTGGTGTTGATAGGTGATGGGGAGGACAAAAAATAAGTTTCTTTTTTAATAACGCGCCGCCTTTTAAGCCTACTAGTCAATTAAATTACGGTCGCGGGTATAGGCTAGTAATTCCTCAATGGCTAGTTGCGATTGTTCGGGAATTCTCTCCATTAACGAAGGTATAAAGCTACGATCACCGTTGTTTTCCACCATGCCGGCCAACAAAAGTTTATTAGCAATTTGTTTGCTCAAATCAGTCGTTACTTGAGTATTGTAGAGTTGGCCAATTGCCCAATCTGCTTCGGTGGAATTCAATGAGTCCAGGTAAACAAATCCCAAGGCTTTGCTGCGCTCACTTGCATCGCTTGAGGTTTCGAATATTGTCATTAAATATTCTCCACCTTCGCTGTAACGGCGATGGCCAATGGACTCGATGGCCGCCATGCGTGTTCTATGTTCCTGAGCATTAAGGGCGATATCCGCTGCATTTTGAATGCTTTCTTCTGAGACGCGAGTGGTTTCAAGTTGCTGACGCAGTTCTGTCTCGCGCTCTGCCAGTAATGCCGGATCTAAAGCCATCAATGCTGGGTCATGAGGTTCGCTTTCGACCACTGTCCAGCCGTCTTCCAGAAACACTTGCAAGTGCTGTCGATTTTTTTCTTCCAGCGTAGCGATCTCTTCTTCGCTGGCATAATCGCGGAATGTACTGGTCAGCATTTCATAATCTTTGACTCCGGCAATACGCTCAACGAGCGAGGTAATATTGAATGTTTTATTGTCTGTGTTTGGTGTGATTGACGACGCTGTAAAATAAATAAAAAACCCTGTATAAATTAGTCCCGCAAGCACAGCAGCCCGAAGTATTTTTGCTCGCCACTTATCTGCCAATGCACCGATTGTTTGTATTTTATTCATTGCAATAGCCGCTCTATAGAAATCGGTTTAAACCGGATTGATTGGTCCAGCCACTGTACACTTCGCCATTATAGGTACGTACGCGCCAACGATAGCCAGTTAGTGGCAATGGTGTGGGGATGGACACTCGTTGGTAAGGCAGGTAAGAGCCACCAGAGTGAAAGAGACTTTCAATTAATTCATCGGCTTCGGTCTCACAAAAGCCGAGGCCGAGGATTTCAAAACTATCATCGGTGATGTCACAGAAAAAGGTTAATAGGGCTTCTCCAACGGGTGTCAACACATTGTGGTCCAGGGTGGTTAACGATTCAGTGGGGGTAAAAGATTTTGTCACTGACAGGTCTACAGTATCGAAGCAGAGATAGCTCCAATAAGGCCATGAAGGCATTCTACAGGTTACGATCACTATTTGTGACCACTGCACTTCAACGTCATACTGCGTTGTAGGATGAAAAGTATGATTTTTATCTTCGTCGTAAATCATTATGTCGTAATCTGCACTGCCACTAAAAATAAAACCGCCGGGGGGGCCCGCGTTAACGATTCGATCATTGGCTCTTGCCGTGGTTTCACCAAAGGCATGTTCAATCACTCGAATTTGGGGTGGAGAATGAGTATGCGACCTGCCTAACATTATGTTATCTACTACTTGATCGTTTTCATCGACTTCATCATATTGGAATACGCCGCGTGCAAAAAAAGCACCTTCACGTAGATAGTCCTCGGAGCCTTGTACGCCAGCCGGCGCATCGACCCTACCTGGGTAGGGCACAGTGGAAATGTTATCAACACCATTGGACATCATAATCTGACTGACACGCATGGGGTATATACCGAGTGTCGAGAGCAGTACTACGTCGATTCCTTGATCAAATATAAACAGGGGTGTAAAGATATCGAAGTCAGTAGCACTTAGTAAGGTTAAAGCACCCTCTGAATATTCGTCTATCCAACCTATTACAGAGTGGCCCATTTCATGTTGGCCAATATATCCAAAGCCCAGAGAGTTATTCGCTATATTGCTAAGACCATAGTGTCGCCTGACTTCGTAGGGTGGTCGCGCGGTAGTAGGCAATTGTGCGTTGCTGGAAACTGGCACCGTAGCCCCAGGCGTTCCACCAACTAGCCAATCATCGGGAATTTCAAACAGCACGTTTACGGTGACCGGCGCCAGTCCTGGACACAGTACTTTTAATTCATCAGCTTTGGCGTCCACTAGTCCACTATCGCTCTTCAGCGATATGCCTGCAAAAAAATCTAGACGCAAAGGGTCTTGATAAATAGTGGCTCCGTAATTTGCGTCTGGGTAGGCAACGATTCCGCCGTGTTCCCAATAGGTAATGTACATTAATCTTTCTTTATATCGATTGCTCCAAAGAGGATTGTCGATAGTGACGCCATTTCTTTCAATCGTGTCAGATGCAGTGGTATCAAGTCGAAGGTATTCTGCTTCTGTTTCAAAAGTAGTCTGGTCTTGGTAGCCTGCAGCGAGTGTTACAATCATCTTGAAATCTGAGAAGTCCATCGTTTCATCATCGCAAACTAATCCATCACCTGTTTTACAGGTCATCAAGCCGACGGCTGCCGGATAAAAAACTTCTGCGTTTGAATACGTTGAGAGCAAGGCCGTTGTTGCGATAATAACTGGCAACAATCCCATTTTAAAATCGAATGATTTTCTCATTATTTACTCCTTAATTTTATTTTTTAATTTCCTTTTATATCTGCTACTAAACCATTGGATGCAGAATTATTTTTGGTTTTATGTTTTTAGTCGTATATTTTTAGTTTTAAAACCTGAGTGTTTAAAAGGTCGCCACTTTTTCTTGTCCAGCGGTTTCAAATCCTGTGGTCTCAAATTCATGGTATAAAAATGGACCTCGCAGTAGCGCACGGATAGTGAGTGAATTAAACAAGCGCTCGTAATTTTGAGGGCTATAAAAATGTCGGCTAAATAAAACTCCAATACATTGTTATCTACTAAACGATAAATAATGCAGCCAATTGCATCGGTTGCTACGTAAAAGGAGAATATTCCAGCTGCTCATATATTAACCACAATATTGCCTGTATATTTAATAGTCAACACATAAATACAACAATTGTCTTGGTATGCTGGGAAAATGTTGATAAATCTATGTTTTATGTGGTGAATTCGGCATATGTTGATTTCACCGCGACTTTTTCTGTTGGAGCCAACTGCCTTCAAGCCAAGAATCTAACTGACGATGATTTAATCTAAGCGGATAATTGGGAAGAAGGATTCAGAGGAGGGGCTCTAGAAGGTGGCGCGCGCCCGAGTTCAAGCAATATGTGGGCTTGAAAGGATTGTTTTAATCTTGCTCCTGACTCTGAATCAGAGCATAAACTTTGTAACGGAAATGATTCTTAATAAGAGGCACGAAAAAAGGGGGGTTAAGTTTTATTTCTAATCTTTATTCTATTGCATGAGGGTTAAATTTTCGAAGGCTCATTAAAAATCGGTTAAGACATTATTTATTAGTAAATTAGAGCTATTTTTTAAGTATTTAAGTGGCAGAGTATGATTTTTCTGTAAAAAAATATTAGTTTGGACATCGCAGATAAAGGTAAACACGCTGAACGTAATCAGAAATTCAGCGATGGAGGGGGATGCCTTCTTTTGGGATAAGATCTTCACGAGCCAGAATTTTAATAAAATTATCCTTGATTCTGTTTATATTGCATCGCTTAAGCGTAAATAATTTTAGTAATTGTTAATTTCGGCTAGCCAATGTGTTTAATAATATTTGAATTAGGCTGTCCTCTTTAGATAGAAAAGGGTTTTTTTGGCACTGAATGGTAGGGAAATAACGTTGCTAGGGAGATATTCTTGTAATTCATCACGGCATAAAATAGCATCATTAAATGCGCTTTATTAGCGCCGAGAGCGTTATTGAAAATAATACTAAAAATAAAATGGAGATGTTCGAGATGGCACGTTTACACTTATTCGAGTGGGAGGATCAATCGTGGTGCCCGGCACTTTTTAGAAACTTTATTACCGAACACCTGCAGTTTTTGGCCCAGCTTGTAGGTTTTTTTAAGCCGGTAACGGCGAAACTTGCGGAAGCAATGTCTCGGCTCAATGAAACTCGGGTGGTGGATATGTGTTCCGGTGGTGGAGGGCCTTGGCCTTCTCTTATTAAAGAGTTTGAACGACAAGAATCGTTTACCCCTCAGGTCACCTTGACAGACCTCTATCCCAACGAGCAAGCGTTTGATCAAATTGAAAAAGACAGTCATCATCAGATTAAGGGCCGTAGAAGTTCGGTAAGTGCTTTTGATGCGCCCGATGATTTGCAGGGGTTTCGAACAATTTTTACGGGGTTCCATCATTTTAAACCGGAGCATGCTCGATTGATTATCAAGGATGCTGTAGAAAATAAAAACGGACTGGCAATATTTGAAGCTCAAGAAAGAAAGGCCCATTTAGTCATGTTAGTGCCTTTTGTAATATTTTTAGTCGCGTTAATATTTACTCCTTTTGTCGGCCGAATTACATTGCCTCGCTTATTTTTCACCTACGTCATTCCGTTGTGTCCTCTGCTATTTGCTTGGGACGGCTTTGCTTCCTGCCTACGTACATACTCTCCGCAAGAATTGCATGCGCTGTGCGATGAATTTAAATCGGATGAATATCAATTTGAGATCGGACAAATCCCCATCAAACTACTGGGTATTCCCGCGATGAATATCACTTATTTAATTGGCTCTCCTCAAGCAGAGGACGCCAATCGTTTAAAACAAGCTTAGAGAAATTATGCGGTGAAATCATTTGTTTTGGCGCATGATTTGTCCACTCCGATAACCTACGCTTGCAATTGATCCGGCTCTTTTTCTAGCTTAGCCTCCAGTTTCTTAAGAACTAAAGGGGCGCTCATTAAGTATTTAGAGTGTTCTTTTTAAAGTTATGAAGCGATATGTAATACTAATGAAGCATGATGGTAGTTTGCATTTGCATTTGCATCTGCATTG
>NVTH01000110.1 GCA_002401525.1 Moraxellaceae bacterium
GGACTGCCAGAGGGCGCTGGCGAAGTTGGGGCGGTGACGGGCGTGCAAGAGGGTGCCAGCGAAACAAGATCACTACATCACTACATAACCATATAACAACATCGTGCCTAGGCCATCAGCTTTCTGAGTAGCAAAACACTCTATCTCACACCTCACACACAGGTAATCATCCATGCCATTAGTTAACTTCCCCCCCACGCTGCTCCCGCCACACCTCATTGATTTACGCAACGAAGTTCGAGAATTCCTTAACCAAGAGATTCACAATGACGCATTCAAACCCACCATCGATGGCTGGTTATCAGGCTACTCCCCCGAATTCAGCAAAAAACTAGGCCATAAAGGTTGGCTGGGAATGACGCTTCCAAAGCAAGTAGGTGGCCAAGGTAAATCCCCATTAGAACGATTTGTAGTGATTGAAGAACTTCTCGCAGCAGGTGCACCGGTGAGCGCTCACTGGGTCGCGGACCGCCAAACAGCCCCTTTATTGGCCACCTTGGGAAGCGAGGCACAAAAAAACAAATACCTTCCTGGGGTGATTCGCGGCGAAACTTATTTTGCGATCGGCTTAAGCGAACCCAATGCAGGCTCAGACCTCGCTGCGCTCACCACCAAGGCGACCAAAGTCGACGGTGGGTGGCTGTTAAATGGCAGAAAAATTTGGAGCAGTGGCGCGCATTTCTGCCATGCCATGGTGGTGTTGTGCCGAACCACTCCCCTGGACGAAAAAAATCGCCATGCGGGCATGAGCCAGTTAGTGATTGATCTGGATCAAAAAGGCATTCAGATTCGCCCGATTCATTTAATCAGCGGCGAACATCATTTTAATGAAGTCAGTTTTGAAGATGTCTTTGTGGCCGACGACATGGTGGTGGGAAAGATTGACCAAGGTTGGCAACAAGCCATGGGAGAACTCGCCTATGAACGCAGTGGACCGGAACGTTTTTTAAGTACTCTGCCACTGTTTACCGAAATGGTTCGGCTGGCACAGCAACGCCAAAACCCAATCGTACTTCAAGCCATTGGTAAATTAAGCGCCCGCCTGCTGTCTTTACATCAATTATCCTTACGAGTCACCGGCGCGTTAAGTCGCGGAGAATCCGCAGATACAGAAGCCGTATTAGTAAAAGATGTCGGCACTCGATTCGAAAAAGAAATTGCCGAAACCGCCCGCTTAATATTTAGTGCCGAAGAATTTGATGCCGAGGATTCAGATATTTCTCCTCAACTAGCCTCTGACTACCAACGCTTTTATCAAAAAGCAGTTTTACAAGCGCCAGGGTTCACTTTGCGAGGCGGCACTAACGAAATATTAAGAGGCATCGTCGCACGAGGTCTAGGGTTACGCTGAATCAATGCTCAATCATTCATGCGAATTATTTTCTTCAACTCAAGCTTTTAAGCCGAAGCTTTTAAACCCAAGCCTCGCTCTTCACTGTTTATTTTGCTCATTCACGAAGCAAATAAAAAGGTAAATATTATGACCGCCTCAATTCAATCCGACGCCCAACAAACAGACCCCCTGATTGAAAACACCGCCAATCAGATTTTCAAACAACACTGTAGCTTTGAAACCACAAGCGCCCTCGAGCAAGGCCAATGGTCTGAGTCATTGTGGCAAGCGCTACAACAATCCGGCCTCACCTCAATCGATTTTCCCGAAGCGCTCAATGGCTCAGGGGCACAATCATTGGATGCCTTCAATGTGATCCGCCTCGCGGGCTACCATGCCGCCCCCACCCCCATTGCAGACCACTACATCGCCAGTAAAATTTATCAATCCTTACACATCGAACTCCCCGACGACCCCGTCACGGTAATCCCTCCCTCGCAGGCAAAACATCTAAAAACCACCCAAAACAATGATGATCTTATTTTAGACGGATTAATAAAACGAATTCCATGGGCTCGATGTGCCTCCACCCTGCTCATTCCTATGGAGATTCAAAACCAAACCTCGATTATTTTTCTAAGTCGATCCGACTTAACGTTATTAGAACACTGCAATATTGCGGGCGAACCCAGCGATCAAATTCACTTCGATAATTTCAAAGTTTCTGCACAACAAATCAAAACTTGTGTCCTCACCAGCCAACAGTTAACACAAATCGGCGCCCTCACTCGCAGTGCGCTTTGCTGGGGCGCCCTGGAAAAGCTACTGGAATTATCAGTAAACCATGCCATTGAAAGAACTCAATTTGGCCGCCCCATTGCAAAGTTCCAAGCCATCCAACAAGACCTCGCCGAACTAGCCGGTGAAGTCGCCTCGACAGCAGTGACTGTCGACCATGCCATCCGAGGCTTCGAGCAGTCGCCAGAAGAGGGCAGTTACATTGCTGCAGCAAAAGTCCGCGCAGGGGAAACCGCCGGACTGGCCGCCACCATCGCCCATCAAATTCACGGCGCAATGGGGTTCACCAACGAGCATCCTTTGCATCACTTAAGCCGAAGGCTTTGGGCCTGGCGAGATGAATACGGCAGCGAAGCCTATTGGTCCGACTATTTGGGTAAATCCCTCACCCAATCCCCTCAACTCTCGCTGTGGCAATGGACTACTCAACAATAGTTTGCAGAGAGAACTACAGCTAAAGAGCGGCAACCTAAATAAATACACCACAGTTTATTAGGTGATAAAACACTGGGCCGTTAGCAGTAAAATTACGGGGTGAGCATTGGGCACCCCTTCTTTCTCAATGCGCTTTTCATTTTCATTTTAATCGAACGCAATTAATTCCTCTGATATATTTCCACCTTTCAAAAACCTCTGTCTATACTCACTGTTGCCGACGGCACAAAGACCTAGAGGCCAAGATCAGGAGGATTTAATGGCTATCAATCGACTTTCCCGCTGGATCGCATTTAGTTATCTACTTGTATTTAGCCTACCCAGCGTAGCATCAGGCGATCTCGAAGAATTAGTCGAAGATCTAGAGTACGAACTTGAAGAACTATTGGACCAAATTGAGGATAAAAATAAACGGTTTAAAATAAACGGTTTCCTCTCTGCCGGCGCGGCTTATTCCGATTCTTCAGTCCCCATTGAATCCACCGACCTCCGTGATGAAGTCAATTTTGCACCGGAAGGGGTACTCGGTTTGCAAATGGAATTTAAACTCAACCATAATTCCAAAGTCGTCACCCAGTTAGTAGGCAGAGGAAAAACCGATTTCGATATTGGTGCAGAGTGGGGTTACTTTGCCTACAACATAACTCCCGCCTTAACGTTTCGTGCGGGACGGGTTCGAATTCCATTATTTCTTTTATCCGATTACCTCGAGGTGGGTTACGCCTACCCGTGGGTTCGCCCCGCAGCCGAAGTCTATGACCTCGCCGAATTATTTTCCAGCCAAGACGGCATGGACCTACTCTACAACTTCAGTGTTGGATCAGTTGATTCGCAAGTACAAGTCGGCGCGGGCACGTTAGCACGGACCTCACCTCAATACGGAGGGCTAACGTTCAAGGCAACCGACATGCTTACTGCTGCCATCATGACCAACTACAAAGCGTGGACACTGAATGCAAATTTTGCTGTGGTTGACTTTGTTGCCGATCTAACAGGTACCGATCTCGGAGACGTAAACGATATTCTAGTAGCAAATAATGCTGGAGAGATTAAATTTAATCACCTTGATATCCTCTACTATAGCCTAGGGGCCGCCTACGATAATGGCACCTGGATTGTACAAACGGAAGCGATCAACACCAGCTATGAAAACCGGCCTGGACCACAAATCTTCCCTATTCAACGCGCGCACTATATCTCCATTGCAAGACGTTTTAATAGGGTTACTCCTTATCTTTTATACGCGAAAAACCGGACTGTAAATGCGCACGAAAGAAGAGAAGCAGATGCAATTCTTGAGCAAGCAGGTCTCAGCTCACTTAGTCCAGCAAGGGTAATCCTGGGCTTGCTAGATCACACTCAAACCTCTTGGGCGCTAGGTTTAAATTACTCTTTATCACCTAAAGCAATAGTGAAATTCGAATGGAAACTCATTGGCCGAACAAAAGGTACTGTAGGGGAATTCGAGGATTTCGCCGCTTTCACGTCAATTCTTACAGGCGAAGACGTCTTGGATGGAACCAATGTCTATAACCTTGTCTTCGACATCGTATTTTAGGGAGAACTAATATGACAAACAAAACGCACTCCCTGGCAATCGCATCACTTTTTGCTGTCGCCACAAGCTTTTCCTTCGCAGACATCGCCGTGGTAGTTCACCCCGATAATGCTGTAACCACCATTACCGACTCGGACTTGTCGCGCATATTCCTCGGAAAAACCGACAGTTTTCCCGACAAATCCAAAGCCACCCCAATCGACCAAAAGGAAGGCAGCCCACTCAGAGACGCGTTTTATATTATGGTGACCAAAAAGGACGCCGCTCAGCTCAACTCTTATTGGTCTCGATTAATCTTTACCGGCAAGGGCACGCCTCCGAAGATGGTCAGAAACGATAGAAAGGTGAAATCGCTGATCAGTAAAAATACTGACCACATCGGTTACATCGATACCGCCAATGTAGATGACTCAGTGAAAGTGATTTTCACCATTAAATAACCAGGGAAAAGTACCTCAGCTGGAGCCACCTTAGGGGCTAAATACCCTAAGGTAGCTATTTCAAAAGCCTGTCCTATCGTAAATCAACCGCTTACCCTAAATAGCCTATCCCCAGTTTGAATTAGCCTCGCCTCTTTCAAATCACTACCGTTCAGCGGCTGTGATAGCACTAAGGCTTCAGTTGCTGTAAGCTGCACGCCCGTTGGCTAGACCCCCTATACTCCAGTCAACCCAGGGCCTTTTTATTCCTAGCCAGCGCTATCCACTAGCCACATCAATCCGTACTACCATTCAATACTGTCAAACCGCAGTAAATAGAGAACATAATTTATGAGTTTTGCCGACCTGAGCTTGTCCGCCCCGATTCTTCGCGCCCTTGAGGAGCAAGGCTACACGGACCCAACCCCGATCCAAGCCCAAGCGATCCCTCTCATTATCGAGGGCAAAGACGTCATGGCGGCGGCGCAAACTGGCACCGGCAAAACAGCGGGCTTTACACTGCCGATATTAGAGCGCCTGTCTTCAGGAAACCGCCCTCAAGCCAACCAAGTGCGCACCTTAGTATTAACCCCTACTCGCGAACTTGCGGCTCAAGTAGGCGATAGCGTCGCCACCTATGGCAAGCATCTTCCTCTGCGTTCAACGGTGGTGTTTGGAGGGGTGAAAATTAACCCTCAAATGATGAAACTGCGCCGAGGAGTGGACGTACTCGTGGCTACCCCCGGTCGATTGCTGGACCTCTACAATCAAAAAGCAGTGAAATTTAATCAGCTAGAAATTTTGGTGCTGGATGAGGCCGACCGAATGCTGGACATGGGCTTTATACACGACATCCGTAAAATCCTCGCATTACTGCCTAAAAACCGACAAAACCTACTTTTTTCCGCGACTTTTTCGGATTCTATTCGCACGCTCGCGAAAGGCTTAGTGAATAATCCGGTGGAAATTTCAGTCACTCCGCGCAACACCACGGTCAAAAGCGTCGAGCAATGGATTCACCCGGTAGACAAAAAGCGTAAATCTGCGCTGCTAATCCAGCTCATCCAAGAGAATCAATGGCAACAAGTGCTGGTATTCAGTCGCACCAAGCATGGCGCCAATCGCCTAACTCGCCAACTTGAAACCCAAGGCATAAGTGCTGCGGCCATTCACGGCAACAAAAGTCAGGGCGCTCGAACCAAAGCCCTAGCGGACTTTAAGCGCGGCGCTGTACGGATATTAGTGGCCACCGACATAGCGGCTCGAGGCATTGATATTGATCAACTGCCGCAAGTGGTTAATTTCGATTTACCCAATGTTCCCGAGGATTACGTACATCGAATCGGTCGTACCGGACGAGCAGGCTCTAGCGGTCATGCCGTGTCCTTAGTCAGCGCAGATGAAATTAAACAGCTGATGGATATAGAACGACTGATCAAACAGTTATTAGAACGAAAACTAGTGGATGGTTTTGAGCCAGTGCACGACCTTCCTGTCACACAGCTTAACCTTCGCCCACCCAAACATAAGAAGCCTAAGAAACCCAACGCCGGCCATAACAATAAAGCCAACTCAGAGAATTCAGCCCATAAAGAAGGCCGCAGTCATAACAAAAGCAACCCGAGTAACAATAACCCGAGCAACAATAACCCGAGCAACCGCAACAGAAAGCCGACCCGATCAAACGCTCAAAATCAGTCGCAAAGTAGTCAGCGAAACCGCAACAACGCGACGCCCTAGTCCAAACTTAAAAAAATAAAAACGTAGAAGGGAAAACTGGGAGGCTGAAAAGCTGAAAGGTTGGAAGGAGTAATTGAGGCGCCGTATTGACAGCGCCTCAACATCGAGATTTACAACTTATTACTTAGCGAGATTACTCAGGCTTGTAAGTAAATTTCGATTGAGACAATACTACATTGCCTTTTTGAGTTTCAACGCTGACGATTGCTTCGCCATTACCTACTTCCCAAAGCTTAGTGATGATCGCATCGCCCATGAACACTTGATCAGCGAATCGCGCAGAAAGTGAAACAAAGCGATCAGGATCACCGCCACACAATGCTTGCAAACACGCACGCCCTACAAATCCATAAGTACACAAGCCGTGCAAAAAGGTTGACGGGAAGCCACCCATTTGAGCAAAAGCTGGATCAATATGGATTGGGTTACGGTCACCGGTCAAACGGTACAATGCCGCTTGCTCAGGATGAGTCACCGCTTCGATCACATGATCTGGCTCGCGATCGGGGGGAACATTGACGTCTTTTGTAGAAGGACCACGTTCGCCGCCAAATCCGCCTTCTCCACGAATAAACATAGTGGAGTGAACCGTAAAGATCGGGCCATTTTTATCCCGAACTTCACCTTCCACACCGAGAACAGCAGCCTTACCTTTGTCCCATACTTCTGAGATTCGGCCAATGGCTTCCGCTTTACAGTTAGCAGGGATTGGACGATGCAAAGTAATGGATTGCTCGCCATGAAGAAGCATCGCTAAATTAAATTCAACATTCGCAATCAAACCACCCATGGTGGCCATTCCAGGAACAACACCAAAAGTAGGAAGTACTTTAGGGCCTTTACCCTCGTAGAGGAAGTCCAGCTCAGTATCAGGTTGAGCACCGACCGCTACCGCATAAAGTTGAGTTTTATTTGAGTCCCATTCAACTGGCATTGGATCAAATTCAATACCCAGCAAATCATTAGAAATTTTCTTACCCATTTTCTTTATCTCTCATTTCGATTTCAGAAACACTTTCTGAAAATGCTTACACAAACTCTCTGTGAACTAAACAGCAGCGACTTGATAAAAAAGCCACTTTTAAAACACAGCCATTAAAATTTGTCCCCTAAAACAACACAGCCCACTTTCTATCTCTAGAAGCGGGCTGTGTATGCTGCAAATTTACATTTGCAAAGCTACTTCAGAAAACTAGTCTGTCATATCAGCAATTTTCTTTTGAAGCTCTTGTTGCTTAGCGCTAGGTTGAACGCTTTGCATTGCCATCATTTTGCTCATGTCGCCTTCAACTTTGATTTGGCCGCTCATGAATCCTTGCATGCCAGCTGATTGGTCTTGTTCGATGAACAATTTAACAGCAAGCTCTTTAGGAAGRATGATAGTAGTACCAGCATCRGCAATWKKWCCGCGCTCTAGGTTACCGCCATTCAGGCTCATTTCAACGTCRTCRCCGTCWGTAGTAACACGWAGRTTCAATTGAAGRTCAGCTAGTTGAGGTGGAACKTCCARATCACCAGCTTCRTCACGGATTTTYTCTACTGCTGCAAACCACTCATCACTTAAAAAMTCAGCCATTTTCGWTCTCCWTAATATTAGGATTTTTTTWAAAATGCCCTATACAARYYACAAAAAATGTAAGCCATATTGAGGCGGAAATTTATAATATTCAAAATACAATCCAAAAATAGTTCAATTCGCTAATCCCCCTATCGCTAGGGAGCACTCTGCATCACCGTGCCATTCGACTTTTAATCTAAAACCAATCTCTGGAAATCTCCTAGAGCCTGCCTTTAAATAATCCAAGCCTTAAGACCGCGAATTAGCAGAATGAAACGACCGTTTGGATTTAATTTCGATGTACCATATAAGATCTCCTGCAAGAAGGCAACCGCTAATTTAGCTGCCAATTGAAGCTTTTTTTGCTGCAGCTGTTAATCCCTGTATCGCTCTGTATCCAAGCCGTCAACTGTCCTATTAAGTCAATGAGTTTACGCAAAAAATTCAATTGCTTACGATACACCGCCAATTTCTAATCAGACGTCAAAAAATTGGCTTTGCACGTCAACCACTCCACCTCAAACCGACCCATGACCCAGCGTGCACTAGACTGTTCGGGCTTTCTGTCAGCCTCCATCACTATTACTAAGCTAAACTCTACCTAGGTACAGCCGATATATTGAATAACGACCACTGATTTTCAGACCTGTTTTCGGGTCGCTCGAAATATAAATATCGAAATAAATCGTACCAGGCAATTGAAGCCGGGAGCAGTAAAATGGGAATTTGCGCAACAGAACTACGAGATTTCGTGATCCGCCCAACTCTAATACATCTTGGAGCCCACTCCCTCGCCGCTGAAAATTTATTAATGGCCACTGCCGCCCAGGAATCTGGATTAGGGTTTCACTTATCACAAAACTCAGGCGATCATCAAGGACTGGGCATCTATCAAATTAACGAAGTACTTCACAAGGACATGTGGGACTCTTATCTCGCCTTCGACCCCGACTTGGCAAGCACGGTCAGAGGTATCGCATCGCAACATGACTTTTTAAAACAACCCCACGCTGAACTCGCCACAAATTTAACCTATTCGACTGCAATCGCATGGCTTATCTACCGTCGAGCCAATGTAGTCTTACCCAAGCATTACGACATTGTAGCGTTAGCCCAGTGCTGGCTTAATCACTACCCCACGCTGCAGAGTAATCCCAACGCGGATCAATTCACCGAAAACTACAAACTTTTTATCGGCCCAGAAACAGGTATTGCAGCCTAATCGTAAAAACAAACCGGCAATGTCCTACACAAAAAAAGGGGGATATCTGTAAATCGTTAGCGCAAAATAAAACCGCTCCACTAAAAATGGCAATCGCTCCCATTCAATTCAAGTTAAGTTAAATTAAATAGAACCAACCAAATTTTCCGCAACTCGTCACGGTTTCGATTGCTGCCAGTAAGATGTTTTTACATCACGAGAACTTAGGGGAAATTGCAAACAACGAATGTGTCCGCAGAAGATTGTAGAAGATCGGCGAATAAAATACGCCAATCTTCTAGAAAAAAATTTAAAACAGGTCATTAAAAAATTAACTTTATCTCTAAGCTTCTAGCTAATTCTTAAACTAATCCTCAAATCAGGCTCGCATCTGCTTGCCTTGTTGCTGAAGTTTTAATTTTTTCATAACTGCACTTTGTGGGGGAATTCGCTCAACAAGATGGGTATAACGTTTTATTTTTTTATGCTTCGCATAAAACTGAACCGCTTGCTCCCATGCTCCTTCCCACCCATGCGCATCCACTGAAAAAGTAGTGCAAACAGGTTTTTCTTGCAATTTAGACATGCAATTAACCTGAAACACTACGTAATCATATTGTTTAGCTGCACGTGAGGTGGTTTTCACTCTCGGGCTAATTCCTTTTACGCCATCAGGGTTCCCAGCACGCTTGCTGGGCCGACATTCCTTCTCCCTTGTTTGTCGGGCTTTTAACTGCATTTTTTCCAGCTTCAGGTCAAGTTTTCGTGCTTCTGCTTCAACAGATGCACGCACTTTACCCCGAAGCCTCTTCCCTGATTTTACCAATGAAAAATATTGCTGATGGGGTACGCCACCAATCACTCNGCGAACGCGATACCCGAAAAAAGAATCGTTATCAATCAGATAGACACTCATGGCTGCCTTTCAATTTTTATATTATTAGTTTRGCCAGTTACAGCTGGAACAAGATACCTGCTTCCTGCAGTAACCCCCCAAATATTCCAACGTAGTGCAGGATTACCTTAATACGATCACCCTCGTTCTGTCTAGCCAAAACAACCGATTAATTTAAAAAACCTTTTCATATCCACGAAACTGGCCAATGATTTTTTATTAGGTCGGTTCAGCGGTGATTTTTTGTACTTAAAGCGCTCTATCAGAGGGGAAAAAAGTCATTAATTATCATGCGCTATAAATGAAATCTATTTAATTAAAGAGTTTTAATAAGAATCAATTGTCAAAATAAATTTGTATTCCTCATTATCATCTTTTTTCACTACCCACAGCACAGCAATCACTGCAATGCAGGCGCATAAAACATTATTGCTTTTAGCTTTATCGCCCTATTACTAAATAAAAGCGGCCATAATTTGAGAAGCCGCTCCCTAATAAAACAATAAAATTCAGATTTAAATCTAATATAGTTCAACCACGATAACGGGGTATTGCTGACCTCTATTGATCACCTTATAAAAGAAAACAAAAACTGTTCGTTCACGCACGATAGAAAATTAAATTGTCGAAATAAATCGTGATTTAAAAATAATAGAATGGAAACTTAACCACTGCCTTTATGTGTCACCTGCATTACGGCGCAACAAAAAACACCCCTTCTGAATGCTTACTTGTATCGCCATCCACTTCAAACCGAAATCCTCCAATGACTCCTTGGTTCGATGCGCTTTCCCCCACTAATGCCCCCCTCATATCGCCGTGTAGATTACGAGATTCGCCGCCTTCCGTTAACGTCGCATTCGTTGGCTCCATATCAAAATATGCGCCGTAGGACATGCCATTAAAATTGACATCCCATTGGCTTACTCCACCTCCGGTTTGGTAATTCAGCTGACCATTAGTCAGCGTACCCTCTCCCATGGAATCAAAATTGACCGTCATTTGAATACTTCCGTTGGTAATCGCACCGTTATAGCCCATACCTTGCAACATAATGGTAGTTTGATAAGTTCTCTGAACATTCACGGGGATAGAGCTAAAAGAAGTAATATTGCCCGCGACCCAAAAAACCGGGTCTTGTAAAGTAATGGTACTGGTGGGGTCTATAGGATCATCTTGAATCAAACTATTAGCGCCCCAACGCCCCCAATAGATGCTTCGATCACCTCCCACCACATCATTTCCAGGCTGGTCAAGAGAGGAAGTGTTAGGCCGAAAAACCACTCCAAAAGGATCCACTTGATGCTCTTTAAGCAACGTCAGCTGGCCTGCATCAGTATCAACCAGTGATCGGCCATTAAAAAGCATCACCTCTTCGACGCCTCCTTCCTCGTTTAAACTTAACGGCTGGTCATTCCCCACCACTAAAAACGCATCAAACAGCGAATTAGATAAATCAAACTCTTCACCCGAACTAAAATCACCGCCAATGCGATTATCAAAACCCAATGTTTCAAAGGAAGTACCCAAGCCAT
>NVTH01000111.1 GCA_002401525.1 Moraxellaceae bacterium
AACTTTAAGCGCTAATCTGACTTCTAAAGAGAAACCCGAAAAGAGTTGTCATGACCTAGTAAATGCCCTGATTCGCACCTCCATCACTTGTGTTGGTGATGGTTGATCACTTGTGTTTATTGGTGTGTAAGTCTAGCGCTTCTTAAGTGATTAGAGTACAGGCCTTTACGGGGGCCATATTATGGAGGAGCTTACCCTATGGGACAAGCGTTGATTTGGAAGCAAGCAGAGAAAGCGCGAAGTAAGGCAATTTGCCATTGCTACACTGTATTTTAATGAGTCTTATCAGTGGTTTGAATCGATACTTGCGCCTCGTTGTCCGGGGGGGAGTTAGGGCCTGAGGCGCAATATTTTAGAAGGCGGTTATTTAATACGCATTCCCGGTTGTGCGCCAGAATCAGGGCTCAGCAACCAAATATCCTTGCCGCCGGGGCCCGCTGCCACCACCATGCCTTCTGATACACCGAAACGCATTTTACGAGGCGCTAAATTCGCCACCACTACAGTCAAGCGACCCACTAAATCTTCTGCTTGGTAAGCCGATTTGATGCCCGCGAAGATGTTTTTTGTTTCTCCGCCTAAATCAAGCGTCAGCTGTAAAAGCTTGTCTGCCTTCTTTACGTTCTCAGCGGCGATGATTTTGGCCACCCTGAGGTCTATCTTGGCAAAGTCTTCGAACTCGATGGTGTCTGCGATGGGCTCGTCCGCCAACGGTCCGCTGACTGCGGCTGTCTCTGGCTCTGGCTTGGAAGCTTCTACTACCTGAGTTTTCGAGGTTTCCTGCAGCGCTTCGATTTTGTCGCTTTCCACCCGAGTTAGTAAGGGTTTGAATTTATTAATCTTGTGGCCAATAAGCAGGTCTTTGCTGCTGTCCCAAGTGAACGGTTCTACATTGAGGAACTGTTCAACGTCCGCTGCCATGCTGGGAACAATGGGTTTTAGGTAGACCATGATGATCTTAAATAGATTAATGCCGGTGGAGCAGCAATCTTGCACCGCTTGTTCTCGACCTTCCTCTTTGGCTAACACCCAAGGTTTTTGCTCGTCGATGTACTGATTAGCTCGATCCGCCAAAGCCATGATTTCACGCACTGCTTTGGAGTACTCGCGCTGCTCGTAATAGTCTGCAATAACGTCACCGGCCGCGATAAAGTCTTCGTATAACTGGGGTTCACTGACTTCGCTGGACAAGGTGTTTTGGAATTTCTTTTTAATAAAGCCGGCACAACGGCTGGCGATATTGACCACCTTGCCGACCAAATCGGAATTGACGCGTTGGGCAAAGTCTTCAAGATTCAGGTCAAGGTCGTCCACACGACTGGTTAACTTAGCTGCAAAATAATAGCGCAGGTAAACCGGATTGAGGTGTTCCATGTAGCTTTCGGCGTTAATAAACGTGCCCCTGGATTTGGACATTTTTTGACCGTTTACAGTGAGGAAGCCGTGAACGAAAATGGCGCTTGGAGTACGATAGCCCGCGCCTTGAAGCAGTGCGGGCCAAAATAGGGAATGGAAGTAGACGATGTCTTTGCCAATGAAATGGTACAACTCTGCTTTGGAGTCTTGGTCCCAGTAGTCGTCAAATTCCAGCCCTTGCTCCTTATCACATAGATTCTTAAAGCTGGCCATGTAGCCTACGGGGGCGTCGAGCCAGACGTAAAAATACTTGCCGGGGGCATCAGGGATTTCGAAGCCAAAGTAAGGTGCGTCGCGACTGATGTCCCATTGCTTTAAACCGCTTTCAAACCATTCGCTGAGCTTGTTGGCCACTTGAGTTTGAAGATGACCGGCTTGAATCCATTCCTTAAGCATGGGTTCAAAACGGGGTAAGTCGAAAAAGTAGTGCAGTGAATCTTTTTCCACTGGGGTCGCGCCGGAGATGGCGGATTTGGGATCAATTAAATCCGTAGGTGAGTAGGTAGCACTACAGACTTCGCAATTGTCGCCGTATTGATCCTCTGCTTTACATTTTGGGCAGGTGCCTATGATAAAGCGGTCGGCCAGGAATAAGGACTTTTCAGGATCAAAAAATTGGCTGATTTCGCGGGTGGCAATATTGCCTTGTTCGCGGTTACGCAAGTAGATTTGCTCGGACAAAACTTTGTTTTCTTCCGAGTGGGTGGAATGATAGTTATCAAACTCGATCTGAAAACTGGCAAAATCCCGCTGGTGTTCTTCGCTCACTTTGGCAATAAGCTCGGTGGGGGGAATGCCTTGTTGCTCTGCCTTTAACATAATGGCAGTGCCGTGCGTGTCATCGGCACAAACGTAGCTGCATTGGTGGCCGCGTTGTTTTTGGAAGCGCACCCAAATATCAGTTTGGATGTATTCCATTAAGTGGCCTAGATGAATCGAGCCATTGGCGTAGGGAAGGGCGCTGGTTACTAATATTTTACGTTTGCTATCAGTCACTTGGTAAGGTCCACCGGGTTTGGCAATAGGGTTGTCGAGATTGTTGGGTGTGGATGAAAACTTGTTGGATTAGGAGTGTTACTCAGGGCGTAAGAGTATCAAAAACCGCAAGGGTTTAACTATAGCGACTGAGCGTCTTTCTTGCATCTGGTATTTAGAGGTGAAGGTAATGCGTGTGTGGTTAGGGAATGTGTAATTAAGTAATGAGTAGATAAGGCGTGTGTCGTTGAAGAGGCCGTAGCTGGCACATTCCGATGTTTCGACTAATTTACAATAGGCAAACTCGTCTAAATCCTGCCAAGCAGTACATAGCGCTTATGAATCTTTCCGTCGTTCGTGGT
Source organism: Moraxellaceae bacterium (assembly GCA_002401525.1). Taxonomy (GTDB): domain Bacteria; phylum Pseudomonadota; class Gammaproteobacteria; order Pseudomonadales; family UBA3067. The sequence continues at coordinate 2,754 of NVTH01000111.1, forward strand.
GTGTGGTCTCCCCAGCTTATTTTCCCTTTCGTTATGTTTACGGCGCCGATGCTGAGTGTTCTCTGCTTTAAATCGACGGGCCACGTGATTGCATTTTTTCCCCGTGAGTGCTGCGGTGAAAAAGTTTCAAAACGTAGGGTTTCAAGCGTCCTGGCAAGCGTCGACGGGAGGTAAGCTGAGCCAAAGCATTATCTGCTTGTCACCTTTGTTACTAAGTGTTTGTTATTTGCTTGCTTGTATGAAACCAAATCGATTCAACTCTTCCCTTAATTTTCCCCTTAGTTCTTCCCTTAACTTGTCCCTCAATTCTCCTCTGGCTGCTTTGAATGCTGGGGTTGTATTGTTTTATGGGTATTTGTTTTTTTATGCGGTTAATTTTTTTAGATGGTATTTTGTGTTTCCCGCTGTGGTGCAGATGATTACTTTTATTTTTCTCGTGAAGAATTGCAGGTTACTCGAATGTAGTCGAGTCAATCGACATGCAATGCCAATAACGCTGTTATTTATTGGGGGCAGTTTTTTATTGAATCTGGGGTTTATAAATTGGGCTCTAGATCGGCATACGGTGTCTAAGAAATTATTTAATATCGTGAGAGAAGTGAATCAAATGATTGGGCCAGGTAAAGCTTTGGGGGCGTTCGATGCCGGGGTGGTGGGCTATTTTTCCAGCGGGGTTGTTTATAACCTAGATGGGCTGGTCAATAGTTACGATTTTTTTGAAAGCCAGATTAAATTGGGGCGCTACGGTGATTATATAGAACGGACGGGCATAGAATACTTGCTTTTGCGAAATAATATGATTAAGAAAAAGGATGATTTAGGATGGCTCGTTGCTGACCCTCAGGTGGTTTTCAAGGCAGCTAACGAGTTGAAGAGCTGGCGTGTTGGTTCTGGGTTTGACGTAGTACTGATACGGATAGATGATTTATAAATTAAATTTAAGGGCATCTCTAAAAATCACCCTTAATCGTATAATGGGTAATGCTTGCTGAAGCGAGGGCCTAAAATAATAGGCCTGTTATTGCAGTCGCTGTTAAGCCAAAATATTTTCGTTGGATACTGAAATTATTCTTGTTGGATAATCTCTTGSGAAGCAGAAWRGKGAYRTCMCYWTTCTGCTTCGCAAGGGGTAACCCGAGTATTCATTCAGCAGRGRGTTATACGCCCACTGGCATCTTACCCATAAAGTCCATTTTTCCTATCGGTGCACCCTTAATTCTTAATATGTCGTAGGTGGTCGCGGCATGAAAATAAAGATTGGGGATGGAAAATGCCAATGCAAAGTTTTCTGCGGTGAAGGGTATTTCCATACTGCCCATTTTAAATATTACAGGCTTGCCAGATCGCGCATTGATTTCATCCGCAGTGATGCTATCGAGGTCTTTTCTTGCYKTCTCTAGCACCTCAACTAAACCGTTAAAGTCCAATTCTGGAAGGGGCTCTGGAGGGCCAAATTCGCCACTTAGAATTGCCTGGGCGGCGTGAAGTGAGTGATGTTGGACGGAGTTAATTTGGAATGGGAATGCGAACATATCGGGTGCAAGCTGCATGCTTACTATGTCATTTAAATCTTGATCATTGGCTTTAAAATGAGCTTCGCTCTTCTTTAAAAAGCCAATGGTGGCGTCTAGAACTCTGGCGTAACTGACAACGGTTAGGTCATATAAACTAATCATGTGAGTATTTTCCCTAAAGAATTTATGTTTTAGGCCTGATGTAGCACGTGTGCATTGGAGGACAGGCCTGATAGGAGTTGTTAAATATTTCCTTCATTTGAAATCCCTTTGCATGATATGTAAGTGCTTCAGGATCGGCAAGGATTAAAAAAACTCGGCCTAGGCGTCGCGTTGGAATATAACGCAGCAAAGATTCTTTCTGGCCAGACGAACAATCACTTGACGGGGCTGTTGTTTCGTTTGTCTGGCTACATTAAACATCCATTGGTTTAAAGTAATCAATAGATGGTATATATTAAACAAGTATTGGTTAATATATGAGGCATAGGGGGAACTCAGTGTTTATTCTAAAAGGAATCTTACGGGCGGAAAGCCAGGAAAAAATTTTAATATTTCTATTGATCCGGGAATCGGGTTATGGAACAGGCATTGCTGATTTCTATGGGGTATCGCAAAACTCGATTCAAAAGCAACTAGCCCGTCTTGAAGGCGATGGTGTCGTAGTGAGTCGCTTGTTGGGAAAATTAAGGGAGTATCAACTCAATCCTCAATATTCCTTTTATATTCCTCTGAAGGAGTTATTGAAAACTGCGTTAGAGGCCTATCCTGCTTCGGTGAAGCAGCGTCTGATCATGAATAGGAGTCGCCCGCGTAAGGCCGGAAAACCTACCAATGACTTACGTCCAAGAGACCAATAACACAGAGCGCTTTCAATGGTGAATGATTATAAAAATGTATCTATTGTTGATTTAGCCGCACTCATTGCCAATCATCTACACGAACACGGTATCGAAGTGGTGTTAGTGGGAGGTTTGGCCGTTGAGATATACAGTAAGAATTTATACCTCACCAAAGACATCGATATGGTGAATATTAGCTACAACGAGCCTGCGATAATTAATAAAGCCATGGATGAGATCGCTTTTCAAAAGCAGGGCCGTGTGTATGTGAGTCAGTCTACGGATGTTTGCGTGGAATTCCCTACCGCACCGCTCGCGATTGGTAATCAATTAATTAAAGAAACTACTGTTATTCACACTCCCGGAGGTGATATTCCGATTTTGTTGGCCTCTGACGTGGTTAAAGACCGATTGTCGGCTTATTTCCATTGGCAGGATAATCCCTCGATGGTTCAAGCACTTTCGGTGATGATTAATCACGACATTGATTTGAATGAGGTGAAAAGGTTTTGTGTCATTGAAGGGAGATCTGAAGAATACCGCTTTATTGAAAAACTCTATCGGAATGCAAAACAACGTCGGCTTGCGAGCATGGTAGGTCTTGAAGAAATGATGCTTGAGGAAATCATAAAGGGTTTATGATTTTGCTGGCTGCGTATCAATGCAATTCAGAAACGCCCCGATTCCGTGTATGATGCGGCCCTACATTGGCCCGGTGTTTCGAGGTGGGAGGCAGTATGAGTATTAAGTCAGATAAGTGGATCAAGGCGATGGCGCGCGACCAGGCCATGATTGAGCCTTTTGAGCCTGGACAGGTTCGCTATCACGGCGATGAGCGGGTGATTTCCTATGGCACCTCTAGTTATGGCTACGATGTTCGTTGCTCGAATGAATTCAAAGTGTTCACCAACATTAACTCGGCGACGGTAGATCCTAAAAATTTCGATGAACAGAGTTTTGTCGATGTCATCAGCGATGAGTGTATTATCCCCCCCAACTCCTTTGCTTTGGCGCGTACGGTGGAGTATTTCCGTATTCCGCGTCAGGTTTTGACAATTTGCTTAGGCAAGTCCACTTATGCGCGTTGTGGCATCATCGTCAATGTGACTCCCTTGGAGCCAGAATGGGAAGGGCATGTGACGTTGGAGTTTTCGAATACCACCACTCTGCCGGCTAAAATATACGCCAACGAAGGCGTGGCTCAGATGTTGTTTTTTGAGTCTGATGAGGTCTGTGAAAAATCCTATAAAGACCGCGATGGCAAGTACATGAAGCAGACTGGAGTGACTCTGCCGAAAGCCTAGTTTTCAGGACGGTTTAATTGTTGAGTTCTAAATTATTGTTCCGCGGTGACTTGGCTATTGTGCAGTGCCTTAATACTGATAACGTAATGATTAGCGCCGGTGTCATTTTGTTCTAATTTGACCAGTAAATAGTCCAGTTCTTTGGCAAACCAGAGGAAGGTTTGTCGTTCATTGGCGTCCCGAATACGTTCCACTTTGACTGTGTTCAATATCCCCAGCGGCGTTTCTAATGGCTCTTCCCCGATGATTTTAAACGAGTATTGTTTAACACGTTTTTTGTCCACTACTTGATAGTCGAGGACCGTATTGCCTTGTTTTAAGTCGCAGCGAATGGCTAGTTGATAGCTTAGCTTGTCGGTGGACTGCTCCGGTAGGTCAAAGGTAGAGGACGTTTTACCTGAGTTCGAGGTTACTTGTTGGTTTTCCCAATTGAAAGTTTGCAGTAAAGTTTTTTTCCTTTTTAGCAAGCCTTTGCGCTCATAGAGATAAGCACTGGGTCTAGGGGAGCATCGTTGCCAGCTAAACTGGCTAGATTCTTGTACTTTAGCGGCTAAAGTTTTGGCACTAAAAGAAAACTCATGTTGATTGTTTGCATTGAAGGTGAGTTTTCGAACCGCCACTCCTCGAAGAGGCACTTTATTCCATCTGGCTGAATAATGGGCTTCAAAGGGTAAAATAGTGGTTTTATTCGCGGTGCTAGAGGCCTCGAGAGAGCGACTAGAGCTGGTTTGGTTAGAGTGGCTCCCTTTGGCGCTGACTTTTTCTGCATTGGCTGTGTTTGCAAATAGGGGGGCGGCAACGATTAAAAGTATGAACAGTGTGTCGGTCAGTAGTGATTGGAGTCGATTCTTTCTGAGGAGGCGAGGCGGCAGTGGAGTCAGGCTGGCAAGGGGGCGGGGTGCTGTTTTAACGTCTTGATGCATTCTTAAACAGGCCTCTGCTAAAATTTAATGCAAAGAATAATAGACCACTTTCAGCCTGTTTTGATAAACATTTACAGTCTTATGGTCTCTAAATGCGAACCCACACCTTGCTTTGGCATTATCGAGCTAAATTTTCCGCTTCATTCCTTCTTTAGTGGTTTTCTTGGCGGTCTATTTCTTTTTCTTCGTGCTCTTTGTCTTTGGGCCTAACTTCTTTTACGCGGTATTCAATCGGTAATAAGATTTGCCTCAGAACTGCCTGCCGGATTTGGGAAGTATTTCTTCGTCCAAATAAATTTTTCCGGTTTTCAAGCTGATTCGGCGTTCTCCAAACCACTGCACGCATTGTGGATAAAGGAAATGCTCTTGTTGTTGCACGCGCTGCGCTAGGCTTTGCGCGTCGTCGTCTTTAAGCACCGGCACCAAGGATTGAGCAATGACCGGGCCGCCGTCCAATTCTTCGGTGACGAAATGAATGCTGCAACCGTGTTGAACTTGGCTGTCATCAATGGCGCGCTGGTGGGTGTTGAGGCCTTGGTATTTGGGCAGTAAAGACGGATGGATATTGATCATTTTGCCCACGTATTGGCGAGTGAGCTCAGGGGTTAAGATACGCATAAAACCGGCCAGCACGACGAGGTCGGGCTGATATTGCTGGATTTTTAAGTGCAGGGCTTGGTCGAAGCTGCGGCGATCTGCATAGTGCTTGTGATTGAGGCAATGGTTCTCGATGCCAGCATCGGTTGCCCGCTGTAGGCCCTTTACGTCCGGACGATTGCTGATCACGGCGACAATATCAGTGTTGATTTGACCCTTAGTTTGGGCGTCTATCAAGGCTTGTAAATTGCTGCCGCTGCCGGAAATAAGGATTACGATGCGGATTGCTGTGCTCGGGAGTGGCGGTTCTACTTCAGGTAACGACATTAACTAACTTCTCACTCCAGCTCGACGTAAGGTTCGCTCTTGCTGCTCGGGGCAACAGAGCCGATGACCCAGGCACTTTCGCCATTTTTATTGAGTGTAGCGAGGGCTTTTTCGGCGTACTCCGATGAAATGCATAACACCATGCCTACACCGCAATTGAGGGTTCGATACATTTCGAAGGTTTCTACGTTGCCCTGTTCTTGCAGCCATTTAAAGATGGGAGGCCATTGCCAAGAATGAGTGTCGATGATTGCTTTGGTACTTTCGGGCAAGACACGAGGTAAGTTTTCGGGCAATCCACCGCCGGTGATGTGCGCCAAGGCATTGACGGGGATTTCGTTGAGTAGGCCGAGTACGCTTTTGACATAGATGCGAGTAGGTTCCATCAGCAGGTCGGCAATGCTTTGCCCTTCGATTTGAGTGTCCAATGGAATGTTTTTTACTTCCAATATCTTCCTAATTAGAGAATAGCCATTGGAATGTGGGCCTGATGAAGCGAGGGCGATGAGCACGTTGCCGGCACTGACCTGATTGCCGGTAATGATTTTGCTCTCTTCCACCACGCCGACGCAGAAGCCTGCGAGGTCATAGTCGTCGCCGTGATACATGCCTGGCATCTCGGCGGTTTCGCCTCCCACCAATGAACAGCCGGCTAATTCGCAGCCTTGGCCAATGCTTTTAACCACTTCTGCCGCGACGTCGACATTGAGTTTTCCTGTGGCGTAATAGTCGAGAAAGAATAACGGTTCTGCGCCGGTAACGATGAGGTCATTGGCGCACATGGCCACCAGGTCAATGCCGATGCTATCGTGACGATTGAGATCCATGGCCAATCGTAGTTTAGTGCCGACGCCATCGGTGCCAGAAACGAGAATGGGCTCTTCATAGCCTTTTGGGATGCGACACAAGGCACCAAATCCGCCGAGGCCTGATAATACCTCTGGGCGACGAGTTTTTTTTGCGGTGGTTTTAATTCGATTGATTAATTCATTACCTGCATCGATATCGACGCCAGCGTCTTTGTAGCTTAAAGATTGGGGTTTGGATTTCTCAGTCATAGGGCCATCGGTTATCTGGGGGATCGTTAATCTGGATGAGTTGTGGGGCGCTATTTTAACAGTCTAAGGTTAGACGTCCAAACTCACTTGCGATATAACGAGTCATTATTTATGGTTTCAGGGCTTGTGTTGCGGTTAAAATGATGAAATGGGTGTTGTTACGCAGAATAATCACTGATTGGCGGAAGCCATTGCCGCTAGGTTTGTTATTAATGAGGAATTACTAAACTCGAATGAAGCTATGTCTTAAGCAAAATTGTCTCAGGGAAATAAGTCTGAACGGAACAGGTTTGAACGGAATAAGTCGCCGAATAAATGGTGATCGAAGCATTGGCGTTGTGCTAACGCTTTTGGGGTGCCTGTTTTTGGCGCTTAATTTGTTCGGCTCATTGGGCGAGGTAGTCGCCGCTGAGGTAAAGGGTTTATACGATGTGCAGGTGATTGTGCATTCTCAGCAACGCGATGAACGCCGAAGCGCTAGCCAGGACGCGTTGGCGGAGATTATTGTGCGAATCTCGGGGCAATCGTCGGTGCTGCAAGAGAAAGAAATTCAGGACATGTTGATGGATCCCGAGCAATTTGTTAACAGTTTCGCCTATCATTCATCGTCGCAACCCGAGTATGACGAAGACAATAACTTGGTGATGCGGTTGCAACTGATGCTGAGTTTTGATGAATCGGCCATCAAGTTGAGATTGAAAAATAATCGCTTCCCTATTTGGGGTGACAACCGTCCGCAGGTATTGGTTTGGTGGGCGACAGAACATCAAGGACAACGCACCTTAGTCAATTTTGAGCAGTTGCCTGAGGTGGCTCAACAGATTTTTAATAATGGCGTGCGACGAGGGTTGCCTTTGGATTTTCCTTTGTTAGATATTCAAGATTCAGTTTCGGTGAGCGTACGTGATGTTTGGGGCTTCTTTAAACAGCCCATTGTGGCTGCCTCGCAACGATATGGAGCCGAAGCGGTGTTGATGGGACGAAACTGGCAAACGTCTGAGGATCAATGGCGTGGCACATGGATTTTACAAGTGGGGGCGGAGGAGTTTTGGTATGAAGGAGACGGCGCTGATGCCGCAGAAATATTCTCTCAAGCCATGGATTTTACGGCAGACGCTTTAGGTCAGTTGTACGCAATTCGAGCTGGGGTTGAACATGCCCCTAAACTGAGAATGGTGGTGACGGGGGTGAATCAGCTTGAAGATTATGCTGAATTACAGCGCTATTTGGCTGAACTGAGTGCGGTGAGAAGTGCACGATTGCACAATGTGGCGGGGGGAACCCTGGCCTATGATTTAGAATTGGACGCGGATTTATTGCAGTTAAAGCAGATTATTCGTTTGGATCACAAGCTTACTTTACAAAAAGATGATTATTTGTGGGTCGATGATACTCCCTTGTTGGAGTATCGCTGGAACGGTTTATAGGCGTCAATGTCTGAGATGAGCGCGTCGCTATGGAGCAAAACTATGGAGCAAACTTTTAATGTCTGAATCTACTAATCGGTGGAGTTGGATTGCGTTATTTTGTGTTGTAGCACTGGTTTATTTGTTGTCGCCCATTTTGTCGCCTTTTATTGTCGGGGCTTTGCTGGCTTATTTGGGGGATCCTCTTGCCGATCGTTTTGAATCCTTAGGTCTGCGCAGAACTACGGCGGTTATATTGGTGTTCGTAGGGTTTTTCACTGTGATGCTGCTGGTAGTGATATTGTTGGTGCCCATGTTGGGGCAGCAGGTCGAAACGTTTAGCCGAAATATCCCTAAGGTTCTTGATTGGGTTCGGGAAGTTGCACTCCCGATGGTCAGTGGAATAGTAGGCATCGAATTCGGAGAAGTCAGCTTGGCCCAAGGGCGTGATTGGATGCTGAATGGTTGGCAATTCGCGGGCGATTACATACAAAGCGCAGCCATGCAAATTACCACCTCGAGTTTGGCATTTGTGACGGCTGTGGTGAATCTCGCGTTGATTCCTGTGGTGGCGTTCTATTTACTGCGGGATTGGGATTTGATGGTGGCACGCTTACGAGAGTTGTTGCCTCGGCGAATTGAGAAGGAAGCGGTGTCGTTGGCGGCTGATTGCGATGAGATGTTAGGCGCATTTTTAAAAGGCCAAGTGTTAGTGATGGCT
>NVTH01000112.1 GCA_002401525.1 Moraxellaceae bacterium
ATCATAACAATGATACATGAAATCTATCACGCTATGGATTCCAAGAGATATGGTTGGAGAAAGTTTAAAAAAATGTTCCTCCGTACTAAAGCCAAACGGTGTCTACATCACTACCATACCGAGCGCTAACAATGCGCTGGATTCGTTGACAACAAAAGCGAAACGAAAGGTCTTCGGCCGAGGGCAAACTTCAGTCATGGTGTTGGCGAGCCCGAAGGGAAAATATTTGGCAGAGATCGCAAAATTAAGCGAAGCAGGGAAACTCAAATCTGTGATTGACTCAGTCTATGCTTTGGAAAATACCACTGATGCCCTTGACCGAAGCAGGACATTTCGCGCGAAAGGAAAGTTGATCCTCAAAGTAATTTGATGCTTTTTTAGTGATGTTACCCGTGGTGCATCGGTTGCTGTGGATTTATTGTGTGAAATTATTGAATTATTAAAGTTCTATTTTCGGCCGTTGTTTATGGGGTTTCTGAATTTTCGGTTTATGCTGCTCAGGCAGTATGTGGCAAGCGACCCAATCGGATAAATTGCACTGGGATGGGAAAATATCTGTCCGGAACCCGCCTCCTCTTCCATCGACTGAAGACTCACTCGGAGACCCAAGAAAAACCATCACCTACGTCGCAGCATTCTATCTACCCGACCGGAATGAATATTGCCGCTCTTGTTTTGCGCAAGTTATTCTTTTGTACGCATAAAACTTGCGCATAATGACGAGAGTTGCGCATAATGGCAGGTATTGCGTAAGAAAAGGGCTCGACATGGCAAGTCAAAAGCAACAAGAACAACAACAACGTATTGAAGCAATTATTGCTCAGCACCCAGATGGCGCTCGTTTACAGGATATTATTGATGGCTTAAACCATGATGTCCTTAGTAATACGCCGCCACGGCGTACCTTGCAATCTTGGCTTAAAAAGTGGGTAGGTGATGGCTGCTTGCGCGCGACTGGCGCCCGTCGTGGCGTACGTTACTTCCTTGTAAAGGCAGCTTCGAGGCTTGATATAGATTCTGTCGGTGAGCCAGATACGGCTGATTTTCCTTTTTCTGAGCCGACTCAGCATTTACTACAAGCCATACGCAAGCCGCTGTTACAACGTAAACCAGTGGCTTACCAACTGGATTTTCTCAATGCTTATCGTCCCAATGTCAGTGCTTATTTGACGGATGCTGAGCGGACTCATTTGGCCCAAATAGGGGGCGCTTTACCGAAACAACCTGCGGGTACTTTTGCACGACAACTGTTAAGCCGTTTTTTAATTGACCTGTCCTGGAACTCCAGTCGCCTAGAGGGTAATACGTATTCACTACTGGACACTCGTCGTTTAATTTATTTTGGTGCCGCCGCCCGAGGCAAGGCGAGTCTMGAGGCRCAGATGATATTGAACCATAAAGAGGCCATCGARTTTCTGGTGGGTTCAGCGCAAGAGATTGGTTTTAACCGTTATACCATTCTTAATTTGCATGCCCTGTTATCTAATAACCTGCTAGAAAACCCTCAAGCTAGCGGCCGTTTACGCAGTATTGCTGTGGGCATTGGTAAAAGTGTGTTCCAACCACTTGAGGTGCCGCAACTTATTGAGGAATATTTCGAGCAAATKCTCGCGACGGCAGCAGCCATTCAAAACCCTTTTGAGCAAGCGTTGTTTGCCTTGGTGCAATTYCCATATTTGCAGGCCTTTGATGATGTGAATAAACGGGTGTCTCGTTTAGCGGCCAATATCCCTTTCATTCAGCATAATTTAATTCCSCTTTCGTTTACCGACATTCCTAAGGCCACCTAYACCGAAGCGATTCTAGCGGTGTATGAGCTCAACCGAGTTGAGCCCTTAAAGGAGGTGTTTATCTGGGCTTATGAGCGCTCTGTTGATCATTACCAGGTGGTTAGGCAAACATTGGGAGAGCCTGATGAGTTTCGTTTGCGCTATCGGCAAGCGCTAAAAGAAGTCATCGGTGCGGTGATTAGGTTATTGCTGAATAAGCCACAAGCTTATGAACACATTACTCAATGGATGGGCGAAGGAATCCCGGTAGCAGACCAGGCACAGTTTCTGGAAAATGCTGAAACTGAATTGTTAAGTTTGCATGAAGGTAATTTTGCTCGTTATCAAATTCGACCCTCTGAATTTGAGCAGTGGCAACAGGTTTGGAATGAGAAGTGAGGGGGCGGGCTGTTCGGTCATTCTTAAATATTTTCCCCTAAATTAAACCATTAGATTACAGTTTAAAAATCCGCTGTGTCTAAGTATCAACCGCGTCAAAAAGCAGGTTAAGTCTCACGACGTTGGCGGCGATTTTAGAGCATCTCTTATAGAGTGGCGGCAATAAAAGTTTGGCGCATCGAGCCAAATATAATTGCTTTTAGTGTTGATGAAAATCAACCATTAAAATGGCTTGCAACATTGTTTGTAATAATATCCAAGGTTTTTAGTATGAATAGAACAATTGACTCAGAGGCGCTACCAAAAAACTCCATGTTAGAGGTTAATTTCTCGGACATGATCTTGTTAATGGTCGCTGTTATTTGGGGGGCCAGTTATAGTCTGACGAAAGGCGCTTTGGATTATAGCCCCGTGTTGGTATTTATTTCGATTAGATTTGGCATCACCTTTTTGTGCTTATTGCCGTTTACAACGAAGGAAATATTGCAAGCGGGAAATAGAGCGCTTTTTAAAGCTTCTTTGCTTGGGGGTATCCTTTGTTCGATATTTCTCGCTGAAACATACGGCGTTTTATATACGAGTGCCTCTAATGCTGCTTTTTTGATTTCTCTATGTGTCGTGTTTACCCCGATTATTGATGGTTTGTGGAAAAGACAGCGGCCTAATATTAATATCATTTTTTCTGCAGTACTTTGCTTAGTGGGTACTTGGATCCTTACCAGTGGAAAATCGATTGATTTTAATGTAGGTGATGGATTAATAATCGTGGCGGCAGTGCTAAGAGGCGTCATGGTAACCAGTACAAAAAGGGTCACTGACGCAATTGAACTTAGCTCAATTGCTTTAACTCAAATACAAATGGCGGTTGTTTTTGTCGCGTCGACCTTTTTGATGTACTTCTCCATGGACGATATAAGTATCCCAACTCAAATTGAGTTTTGGTGGCGAACTATCTTTATTGTCCTGTTTTGTACGTTATTTGCTTTTTTCGCGCAAAATTATGGCGTAAAACATAGCGGCCCAACCAGAGCTAGTTTTCTTATGGGGGCGGAGCCGCTATTTGGTGTTGTGTTTGCGTTTTTGTTATTGTCCGAACCATTTTCAGTTGAATTGGTTTTGGGTGGATTATTGATCACTTGTGGTACTTTTTATGGTTTGAAACTTACGAAAGAAATAACGAATAGCTGAGGGTAGTTCGGGGTGAGCAGCCGTTATTTAAACCGTGAGAAATCGTCAATAATTATTCCTTGAGTGTCAGCGTGCATTAATGTTGGCGAGCAGAGAGGCGTTTGTTTCTTTGTCTTTGGAGCGGTTTATTAACGGTGGCTTAAAGGGAGGGATATTGAGGATGTAATTTAGTTTCAACAAAGTGTGACTTTGGTAAGTTTTTAATAAAAATTTGATTTCTCTGCGGTGTTTTTAGGGCATCTCTTATAGAATGGCGGTAATAAAAGTTCGGTAAATCGAGCCAAATTTAATTACTTTTAATGTTCTATAAGGCTGAAATAAAATTGGATCATAAAATAATAACCACCGCACTTTATGCCGCCTATTTGACGAATTGGTATGGCTTGTTATTAAGTCGAACTAAGGACAAAGATGAAATTATGCGGCTTCGGCTTGAATACGCAAAAATACTGTTTGCTAGATTAAATATCAGTGTAAAGGTATTGAATAAAGAGAAGATACCCACTGAAGGACAGTACTTACTAATTTCAAACCATCGCAGTATTATTGACCCAGTAGTCATTGATCTTGCGTTTGAGGAGTCCTCTATTGCTGGTTATTGGGTTGCGAAAAAGGAGTTATATAACTCCTTATTTTTTGGGTTGTTTATCCGCAACGCTGGTACCGTTTTGTTGGATCGGGAGTCTGACAATATGGCGGGGTTTTTTTCGCGTGTAAAAAAAGTGGTAAACGATGAGGGGTCTATTTATATTTTTCCGGAGGGAACGAGAAATAAAGGCAGTGCGCCTATCTCTGAGTTTAAAGAGGGCCCTAGAATTATTGCAATAAAAAATCGATTGCCAATGTTGCCTGTGTACATAAAGACCAATGCGAGTGAGGTATTAAAAGAGGCCATTAAAAAACGCTCCCAAAAACTCGAAATCGAATTTGAGATTGGGGATTTAATTGATTATAAGAGCAAGCTCCCACTTCATGAAAGTTATAAAAATGCTTTTAATCTGCGCAACTAAGTATCCAAGTTTTTAATTTGAAGTGTTGGCATTGCTAGTGTATGCGGATTTGTTTGGTCGGGTTTTAACTTGCTCGAGAGTTAATTTAAATTCCATAGGGTTCCTATTAAAATCCAAAGAAGAAAGTGTAGTTTCAGTGGGTGATCTGAGCAGGGTTAATATTTCTACTGTTTTTAATTCGTTCGATGGGGACATTATATTGAGCAAAAAAAGGCCTCAATTAAGAGGCCTTTTTAAAACGGTCAATGCAAAAACTTAGCCGCGCTAATTTAGTTGCGCTGCATAACTGGAATCGCATTTTTTGCTTCTTCAACGTAGGTGTCCATCTTGTTGAAGTTCATGTATTGGTACACTTCTTCAGAGATGGCGTCGATGTCTTCGGCGTAAACCATGTATTCTTCAACGGTAGGCAGTTTGCCTAGAATTGAAGTAATGGCCGCTAGCTCGGCAGAAGACAAATACACGTTCGCACCGGTGCCCAATCGATTCGGGAAGTTCCGAGTGGAAGTGGACACTACCGTGGAGTTGTCCGCAACACGTGCTTGGTTGCCCATGCACAAGGAGCAGCCAGGCATTTCAGTTCGAGCGCCTTTAGCGCCAAAGGTGCTGTAGTAACCTTCTTCCCTCAATTCTTTTTCGTCCATTCGCGTAGGCGGTGAAATCCACAAGCGCGTTGGTACAGGGCCGGATTTCTCGAGCAGCTTGCCCGCAGCACGGAAGTGACCAATGTTGGTCATACACGAACCAATAAAGACTTCGTCGATTTTGGTGCCGGCCACTTCAGAAAGAGGCTTCACGTCATCGGGGTCATTAGGACAGGCCAATAAAGGCTCTTTAATGTCGTCCATGTTGATTTCGATGATTTCGGCGTATTCCGCGTCGGCATCGGCTTCCATCAGTTCTGGATTCGCCAACCATTCTTCCATGGCTATAATGCGGCGCTCAATCGTACGTGCGTCGCTGTAGCCATTGGTGATCATGGTTTTGAGTAGCGTGATGTTGGAGGTTAGGTATTCAATCACAGGCTCTTTGTTGAGCTTGATTGAGCAGCCGCCCGCAGATCGTTCTGCAGAAGCATCGGATAATTCGAATGCTTGCTCAACTTTCAAATCAGGCAGGCCTTCGATTTCTAGAATGCGTCCAGAGAAGACATTTATCTTGCCTTCTTTTTCAACGGTCAATAAGCCGCGTTGGATTGCCACGTAAGGAATCGCGTTCACTAGGTCACGAAGAGTGATGCCCGATTGCATGGTGCCAGTGAACCGAACTAATACTGATTCAGGCATGTCCAGAGGAATAACGCCCATAGCAGCGCCGAAAGCTACCAGGCCGGATCCACCTGGGAAGCTGATGCCAAGGGGGAAGCGCGTATGAGAATCACCGCCTGTACCGACAGTATCAGGAATCAACATGCGGTTAAGCCAGGAGTGAATGATGCCGTCGCCTGGTTTAAGGGCGACACCGCCACGGGTGTGAATGAAGTCAGGCAGGGTGTGCTGAGTGTCGATGTCCACGGGCTTGGGGTAAGCCGCTGTGTGACAAAAAGATTGCATCACTAGATCCGATGAGAATCCTAGGCAAGCCAGCTCTTTCAATTCATCACGAGTCATGGGGCCGGTGGTGTCTTGCGAGCCAACTGTCGTCATGCGCGGTTCGCAGTAAGTGTCAGGACGGATGCCTTCAACACCGCAAGCTTTGCCGACCATTTTTTGCGCTAAGGTGTAGCCTTTGCCGGTGTCTTTAGGCTGAATGGGGCGTCGGAACGTGTCGTCGCTTTCAAGGCCAAGGGCTTCACGAGTTTTGTCGGTCAAGGTGCGACCAATGATTAGCGGAATGCGTCCGCCGGCTTGTACTTCGTCCAAAATCACATGGGATTTTAGTGCGAATTCAGAAATCAGATCGCCTGTGTCTTCGTTAACGATACGGCCTTCATAAGGGAAGATGGAGATTACGTCGCCAGTCTTCATTTTGGTAACGTCGCACTCGATGGGCAGGGCGCCAGCGTCTTCCATGGTGTTGAAGAAGATCGGTGCAATTTTATTGCCGATGCAGATGCCGCCAGAACGTTTGTTCGGTACGTGAGGGATGTCGTCGCCCATAAACCACAATACGGAGTTAGTGGCTGATTTACGTGAGGAGCCTGTGCCCACAACGTCGCCAACGTACGCTAAAGGATGGCCTTTAGTTTTTAATTCTTCGATGGTCTCTAAAGGCTTTTCCATTTTGGATTTAAGCATGGCCAGCGCGTGATAAGGAATATCAGGGCGGCTCCATGCGTCTCCCGCGGGAGAGAGGTCATCGGTGTTGGTTTCGCCGTCGACTTTAAATACGGTAACGGTGATTTTTTCAGCGACTTTTGGTTTAGAGGTAAACCATTCGGCGCTGGCCCAAGCGTCAACCACTTGTTTGGCGAAGGGGTTGGATTTGGCTTTTTCCATCACGTCGTTGAATGCGTCGAACATTAACAGTGTGGTGGACAGTGCTGTCGCTGCATTAGCCGCAAGCGCGTCGTTGTCTAAAAATTCTACGAGGGGCTCGATGTTGTAGCCCCCTAGCATGGTGCCTAGAAGATCAACTGCCGCAGTGGCGGAGAGAAGAGGTGATGTGGCTTCCCCTTTGGCGACTGCGGTTAAAAAGCCTGCTTTCACGTAGGCCGCAGCGTCAACGCCGGCGGGGACCCGATGAGTGATTAGGTCAAGGAGGAATTCGTCTTCACCTGCGGGAGGTGCTTTAAGTAGCTCAACTAATCCTGCAACTTGTTCTGCGTCTAATGGTGTTGGTACAACGCCTTCCGCGGCTCTTTCTTCTACGTGCTTACGATAAGCTTCTAACACTTGTTTGACCCTCGTTGTCTGTATTACCACCGTGATAATTATTCACGGATTGGGCTTTGCATCTGATTCTTTATGCTTTAAATGGCGGACGTATTCTACTCGAAAAGGCTGTAAAAGTTAAGGTGGAGCCTTAAAACCGTCGTAATTTAACGCAATTGTTTAATCGTTAATTGGATCTGATTAGTGGTTGGATCCCATTAGTTATTCGATCTAGCTAGGATTGACGTGATGAGGCGCTGCCAGATTGTCTCTTTTCTCCCGCTCGCATCATTTCTCTCGATTAGGTTAATTTTAGCTGGCTGGGAGCTGTTTGCTTTTTAACCGTCGGTTTAATTTATTAAATGAAAGTGGGGAGATTCGCTCGGAGGCTGGATGCTATTTAGATATAATCTCTGCCGTCCTGCGAAGGCGCCTTGGAATCTATTGTGTGGCTTGGAGAGTTCAACTTTTCTTTATGAGCTGAGTTAGCGCAGAGGGTTTTATTAAGGTCTAAATAGGATTAAGTTTGGATTATAATTAATTGTTTATACATAAATTTGTGGTTTTTAGATGACAGATATATCAAACCTTAAACGCTTTTTAGGTTGCCCTACACCGAAAGCGTGGTTAGATCGCGCGGTTGAAGAATTACCGACACTGATTGTAGATCATGCCAATTGCGAGAAGAAAGCAGCGGCCACGGCAATGAATTTGCTGTATCGCTACATCGATAAGCCTGAATTGCTGCGGATGTTGTCTCAATTGGCACGGGAAGAGCTGCTTCATTTTGAACAAGTGTTGGAAATAATGAGTGAACGTAGCATCGAGTACGTGGCGGTGAGTCCAGGGCGATATGCCGGGGGCTTGCGCAAGCCAGTGCGCACTCATGAGCCAGCGAAATTAGTGGACACTTTAATTGTCGGGGCGATTATTGAGGCCCGTTCTTGCGAACGATTTGAAGCCTTGGCGGGGTTGGTGGATGAGCCGCTGGGCAATTACTACCGCTATTTACTTAAATCGGAATCTCGACATTACGAGGATTATCTTTCGTTGGCGCGCCTGTATGCGGATCAGCCGATCGAAGAGCGTATTGAATTTTTCGTGGAGCGAGAAGTAGGGCTGATCGAGTCACCAGACCCTCAGTTTCGTTTCCACAGTGGTGCGCCTCAGTAGTTGGGTGTGGTGGGGGTCTTGTTGGGTCTTGTTGGGTGTAGTTAGGTGTGGTTGGGTCTTGTTGGGTGTAATTGGGTATAGCCAGGTAGAGGTGAAACTCTGAGATGACTTGATTAGAGCTGTTTTATTGTTTAATCGAACTGCTCTAGAGGAATCACTTGTTTGCTAAAGGACTGACCGTCGAAATTGAGCACCCAAAGCTGTTGATCCCAATCCCCCAGTACCCAACGTGTGCAGGGTTGATCATTGACTTGCAGTGAATGTTTATTGGGGCGATGAGTATGACCGTGTATTAACGTGTCTACCTGATGCTCGCTCATGATGTCTACCACCGCGTCGGGGGTCACATCCATTAGGTAAGTTTGTTTGTCAGCACTTTTTTGTTGGCTGGCTTGGCGCAGTTGTTGCGCAATGGCCAATCGCTCAGGGAGAGGTTTGGTGAGGAAATCCGCTTGCCAGTCTGGATCGCGGATTTGTTGGCGAAACTGCATGTACTCGAGGTCTCGGGTACACAAGCTGTCGCCGTGCATTAATAAGACCCTTTTTCCTAAAATGGTTTCTACCGTCGGGTCTTCGAGCATGCGGCTGCCCGTTTGCTGGGTAAAATCATGACCCAGTAAAAAGTCCCGATTGCCATGCATGATGGCGAGCTCTATGCCCCTGTCAGAAAGCGCCCTGAGCTGTTTTTTGACGGACTGAATCAAATCATTTTGGTAGTCGTCGCCCACCCAAACTTCGAAAAAGTCACCGAGAATATACAGCGACTGAGTGGAAGAGGGCAGGTTCTGGCACCAACGTAGAAACGCCCGGGTAATGTCCGGGCGCTCCGTTTCTAGATGTAGGTCAGAAATAAAATAACAGCTCATGGGGGCTACAGAGTACTTCTTAGTCGGTAAAGGGTCGGATTACTCGTCTTCAGCAATGCGGCTTGCTTTAGTAATAAAGACGGGGTCTTTAGGCACATCTTGATGATGACCCGTGGTGCCAGTAGCGACTTTTTTAATCTTATCTACCACGTCCATGCCTTCGGTGACTTTGCCAAATACGGCGTAGCCCCAGCCTTGGTTTGTTTTCGCAGTGTGGTCAAGGAAGGCGTTGTCGGTGATATTAATAAAAAACTGTGCAGTGGCTGAATGAGGGTCGTTGGTACGCGCCATGGCGAGTGTGCCGTTGGTGTTTTTCAGCCCATTGTCAGCTTCGTTTTCTAGCGCAGCTCTTTCGCCCTTTTTCTCATTCATGTCTTTGTCCATGCCGCCGCCTTGAACCATGAAGTCATCGATGACGCGATGGAAAATAAGGTCGTCGTAAAACCCTTCATCGACGTAGCTAAGGAAGTTCTCCACTGTTTTTGGAGCTTTTTCCGTATTGAGTTCGATGATTATTTCGCCGTAGCTGGTTTCGAGTTTAACTTGAGGGTCGCTCATGAAAAGTCCTTACATAGGTTTAAAGGGTGCTTGAATAATTTAGGCTGAAGTCTCGATTTCGACCCAGTAGTCCGAAATAGTCGACGTTGAGTGCTATGGGGCTTAGCTATAATGCTAGCCTCTCCAAAGTATGTGCCGATCAAAGGATTGCCTTATGGTTTAAAGGACATCGATTGACGACGTTTTTGAAGATGGGTGAGACTGGCAGCCGGTAACGGTCGATTCTAATTAAATGCGCGGCAATGATAAACCCTAAAGTGTTAGAAATATTTGCTAGTTAACCCGTTGGATTGATATTTCGGTACAAAATTGTCAGAGTCAGTCGTTATTTGAGGCGATCGGTCGTAAGGTGAATTGTTTCCTTGAGGCTATTAGTTGAAGCGAGTCATTAAGGCGACCCATTGAAACCATCATTTGAAGCCATCAATTAATGAGTTTATGGAGGGCATTGATCGGGTTTTGTCCTAGATTTGATTTATCTTTGCTGTACTATATTTGCTGCACTGTATCTACTGCACTGTATCTGGTGCAGTATGAAAAATATCCATCCGACGGCTGTGGGGTTTGCAGGTTGGCTTTGTGTACAGGATAGGGCTACCAGTGGCTTGACAGTGATGACTTTAATAATTCGAAAAAATATCTCTTATTTGCTAATCCTAATGATGGCTATGCAATCCATGGCAGTCATGGCCAATGAGCATCTCATGCACGGTCAGCAGATAACTCATGAGAGTATTCAGCAAGCCCATAAATCGAGCGTCAACCCTATTGATCATCATCGGACGAAAGTCCTTCTCGCGTTAACTTGGAAGGATTCCAGTAGCGCTCCTTTAGCTGAACCGTTCGAAACCTCTTCTAGCAAGGATTATCGGAAAATCAGTGAGCATGCTAATCAAAGCGCGGCTGAAAAGCATTGCTGCGATTGCCACACCCTTTTGTATAGCTTCCTCCTAAGTAATGAAGATCAGTTGGTTGCTGAAGTCCCTCATCGTACAGGCATGTCCGAATACCGGTTTTCCTTCCTTTCTTCTCTGAATTTACCCGCTCTCCGTCCTCCAATTCGCAACGTTTAATTCTTTACTAATCCCCATCGTCGATTCTGCTTGGAGTTCAGTGCTCTGAGTTGTTATTTCAGCCGATTCAGCTTGAAAGCGATGGTCTGGATGGAGCGTTACGTTGCTTTTTGATAGTTCATTTTATCGGGTTCATTTTATTTGGTTTATTGCAGACAGCTTGTTGAATTTTTGTTCGGCGGGTTTTAGAAGGACGTCATTATGTTTTGTCGGTTATTTAATAAAGCGTCGCGCGCCATTGGTGGGTGCATGATTGGTGGGTGCATGATTGGTGGGTGCATGATTTATGGATGCTCAAGGGGGGGAGGTTCAAGGGGTGGATGCTCAGACAGCGCTCGAATGGTAGGGTTGTATTGGGTTGTTCTGTGCACTATGTGCTTACCAGTGTCGACTTATGCGGCTAGCCCTGACAGTGACGAGCTGCAATGGCTTGAAAAACAAATAGTTCAGCACCCAGAAATCGTGGCGGGTCGACA
>NVTH01000113.1 GCA_002401525.1 Moraxellaceae bacterium
AGGTACCACATCAACGCTGTAGAGCACCCCTACTTCTCGCGCCAATCCCGCCATACTCAAGCAATCACCGCGATTGGGTGTTAAATCCACGTCTATAACTTGATCATCTAGCGCTAAATATTCGCGAATTGAAATGCCAATCTCTGCACTTTCTGGCAACTCCATCAAGCCATCAGCGCTGTCAGCCATACCCAACTCCGCCTCTGAGCACAACATGCCTAAGGATTCTTGGCCTCGCAATTCAGCCTTTTTAATTTTATGTCCGCCTGGCAAAACAGCACCCACTGTCGCCACGGGAACTTTCAGTCCGACCCTCACATTGGAGGCCCCGCAAACAATCGTTAAGGGTTCAGCAGAATTTACATCGACTCGACAAAGCGACAGCTTATCGGCATCAGGATGAGGCTCACAAGAAACCACTTGCCCCACSACCACCGCATTAAACTCGCCCGCCACTGGATTGATACCATCCACTTCGAGGCCTGCCATGGTAAGCCGTGCAACAAGGTCGTCGCTGCTGCAATCCGGATTAACCCACTCCCTTAACCACTTCTCACTGAATAACATCGATCATTACTCTAAAATTATTTATCTTAATTGTTTGGGCATTAGCTTCGGGCTGACTACTCAATTTATCGGCTCAACTTAACTGCTCAATTTGCTTACTGAAATTGGCGCAGAAAATTCAGGTCATTTTCAAAGAACAGACGTAAATCATTGACCCCGTAACGCAGCATGGCCAGTCGTTCAACCCCCATCCCAAAGGCAAATCCCGTGTATTTCTCAGAATCAATATTGGAATAAGCAAACACCTTAGGATGCACCAAACCACATCCAAGCACTTCAAGCCAACCKGTATGAGAACAAACCCGACACCCTCGGCCATCACACATCACGCACTCAATATCCACTTCTGCRGAYGGYTCRGTAAAGGGGAAATAGGAAGGTCTAAATCGAACGTTGAGATCTTTCTCAAAAAACTCCTGCAAAAACACCTGCAAGATGCCTTTTAAATCAGCAAAACTCACGCCTTGATCCACCAACAAACCTTCCACTTGATGAAACATCGGCGTATGAGTCAAATCCGAATCACAGCGATACACCCGCCCCGGACAAATAATCCGAATCGGCGGCTCTTGGTTTTCCATCGTGTGAATCTGTACAGAGGATGTGTGGGTTCGAAGTAATTGATCAGCCTTAAAATAAAACGTATCGTGCATCGCCCGCGCAGGGTGATGCGCAGGAATATTAAGCGCTTCGAAATTATAATAATCGGTTTCAACTTCTGGGCCAGTGACTGATTGGAACCCCATGCCACCAAAAAAACTTTCAATGCGTTTCATGGTGCGCGTCACAGGATGAATTCCACCCCGCGAGGCCTGTCGTCCAGGCAGAGTGACATCAATCTTTTCTTGCGTCAGTTGAGCCTGCAACAACTCGTCAGCCAACCTTTCCCGGCGCACATTAATCGCGTCCAGTAAGCACCCTTTGGCTTTATTGATCTCTACTCCAGCTTGCGGGCGCTCATCTTTCGGCAATTTACCCAGCGCCTTCAACAACCCGGTAACTTTCCCTTTCTTCCCCAGGTAAGCCACCCGAACCGAATCCAGACTTTGGTTATCTGTAGCCGCCGCAATTGCTGCGCTAGCTTCTTGAACTATCGAATCAAGGCTATCCATTTTTTTATTTCCCAAACAAAATAGGGGAAGGGCACCGGCCCTTCCCCTATTAGTTGAAACATTGAACGCTGTTTAACGTTCTGTTTCTATGATATCGCTTCTTAAGGCGTTGCTTCTATGGCACCACTTATAGCACTTCTTCCAAGAACCAAGCCTTACAGGTTAATCCTGGAGCCCTTAGGCCAAACCAGCCTTCGCCTTTTCAGCCAATACTGTAAACGCAGCGCTATCGTGCACAGCGATATCCGACAGTATTTTACGGTCAATTTGAATGGACGCTTTTTTCAAGCCATTGATCATACGGCTATAAGACATACCATTTATACGAGCCGCTGCATTAATACGCACGATCCATAAACGTCTAAACTGACGCTTTCTTTGGCGTCTATCACGGTACGCATATTGTCCCGCTTTAGTAACCGCTTGCACCGCAACGCGATACACTCGGCTTCTAGCGCCGTAATAACCTTTTGCCTGTTTAAGGACCTTCTTGTGCCGCCTTCTGGCCTGCACACCACGTTTTACTCTAGCCATTTCAATCTCCTAACTCAATAATTCTTACTATTTGCGCAACATTCTTCGAATGAGAGGTACGTCAGATTTCTTAACAAGCTCTGTGCCTCGTAAATGACGCTTACGCTTAGTGGTCTTCTTGGTTAGGATGTGATTTTTATTCGCTTGCTTACGCTTATATCCGGAGGCGGTTTTTTTAAAACGCTTAGCAGCCCCTCGGTTTGTTTTAATCTTTGGCATTTAATTGACTTCCAATTACCTAAATTTTCTGAATGAACTCGTTTTCAGGGCAAATATGCCCCAGAGCGGAGTGATTTTAGTGTTTTCTGCAGAGAATCAAAACCCCTAAGACGACTTTTATCTTAGTTTCTACCCTAACTCTCTGGTCTTTATGGCCAAAATAGCATGCATTGATTACCCCAAAATAAGGGCAGCTCGCCACACACTATCGATTCCAGGCCCAATCAAGGACTTAACAGCCCCTGCTTAATGCTTTCGCTTTTTAGGGGCCAGCACCATAATCATTTGCCGACCTTCCATTTTTGGCAACTGCTCCACAGTCCCCAACTCAGCCAGATCCACCTCAACCCGCTGAAGCAATTTCATGCCGAGCTCTTGATGCGCCATCTCGCGACCGCGAAACCGCAACGAAACCTTAGCTTTATCGCCATCTGTCAGAAATCGGCTCAGACTGCGCAGCTTGACCTGATAATCCCCTTCTTCTGTGGAGGGGCGAAACTTAATTTCTTTAATCTGGGCCTGCTTCTGCTTTTTCTTCTGCTCTGCCTTTTTCTTTTTCTCTTCAAACATGTGCTTGCCGTAATCCATTATTCGGCACACAGGTGGTTCAGCGTCAGGAGAGATCTCTACAAGATCTTGGCCTGCCTGTTTCGCTACGCTCATCGCTTGTTCTAGGTCAACAATACCTACTTGCTCCCCTTCTAAGTCGATCAACCTAACATTAGGTGCTTCAATTGCACTATTGATATTGAGCTTTTTCCCGCGCCCCTTACTTTCTCGCTTGATATTTAATCCTCCGAAACGACACGACCGAGCTTCGCCACCTCGTTGCCAAGCATCCCGGTGAAGTCATCAATTGACATCACTCCAAGATCCTTGCCACCAAGAGAGCGGACAGCTACGGTTTGATTTTCCACTTCACGATCCCCGACCACCAATAGGTAAGGCACCTTTTGTAGAGTATGTTCTCGAATTTTAAAACTGATCTTCTCATTTCTCAAGTCCGTATTGACACGAAAACCACTATCCTGCATGGATTCCTGTATTTTTTCGCAATATTCAGACTGAGAACCCGTAATATTCATAATAATCGCTTGAACAGGCGCCAACCACGGCGGCAGCACACCGGCATAATTCTCGATTAGAATACCGATAAAGCGCTCAAACGATCCCAAAATAGCCCGATGCAACATCACCGGCACCTGTCGACTGCCATCTTCTGCCACGTATTGAGCATCCAATCGCGCTGGCATGGAAAAGTCTACTTGGATTGTGCCACATTGCCACAACCGTCCTAAACAATCTTTCAACGTGAATTCAATTTTCGGACCGTAAAAAGCACCTTCGCCTGGCAGCAGCTCCCAATCCAAGTCCTTATTATTCAGCGCTAACTCTAAGGCTTTTTCCGACTTATCCCACTCTTCATCGCTGCCCACTCGATTGACTGGTCGAGTAGAAAGCTTCACTAATACTTCATCAAAACCAAAATCACGATACACAGAGAATAGCAGATCTATAAATTCTGACACTTCCTCTTGCACTTGCGCTTCAGTACAAAAGATATGCCCATCATCTTGAGTAAAATTACGCACCCGCATCAAACCATGCAAGGTTCCAGACGGCTCATTACGATGGCAAGAGCCGAACTCAGCTAAACGCAAAGGTAAATCGCGGTAGCTCTTCAACCCCTGATTAAAAACTTGCACATGGCACGGGCAATTCATCGGCTTGACGGCATATTCTCGGTTTTCAGACTGAGTGCAGAACATATCGTCGCGAAACTTTTCCCAATGGCCCGACTTCTCCCACAATATACGGTCAACAATTTGCGGCGTTCTAATCTCTTTATAGTCGTGTCTATCTTGAAGGTCTCGAATGTACTGCTCCAGCACCTGATAGACCTTCCACCCTTTCGGATGCCAAAACACCATGCCTGGTGCTTCCTCTTGGGTGTGAAAAAAATCCAGCGCTTTGCCTATTTTGCGGTGGTCTCTAGCGCCCGCTTCTTTCTGACGCTTAAGATACATTTTCAGGGCTTTTTTATCCGACCAAGCGGTGCCGTAGACACGCTGTAACATCGCATTGTCAGCATCACCACGCCAATAAGCGCCAGCCACCTTAGTCAAAGTAAACGCTTGCAACCTTTTCGTGCTAGGCACATGAGGACCGCGACAAAGGTCCATAAAATCGCCTTGCCTGTACAATGACAAGGTCTCACCGGCAGGAATATCTTCGATAATTTCTACTTTGTAGTCTTCGCCAAGACCCCTAAAATGCTCCACCGCCTCATCCCGAGACATTTCCACCCGAGACACTTCAAAATCCTGCTTAGCCAGAGCAGTCATACGCTCTTCAATGGCTTTCATATCGTCAGGGGTGAACGCGCGCTCGTAAGCAAAATCGTAGAAAAATCCATCCCCCACTACAGGACCAATGGCAACCTGAGCGGTGGGATACAATTCTTTCACTGCCATCGCCAATAAGTGCGCAGTAGAGTGGCGGATGATCTCCAAGCCTTCTTCGCTCTTAGGGGTAATAATCGAAACCTGGGAATCTTCGCTAAGGACAAAACTGGTGTCCACCAATTGATCGCCCACTTTGCCAGCTAACGCTGCTTTAGCTAAACCGGGACCGATGTCCTCGGCAATTTGATAAATAGAGACAGGGTGATCGAAACTACGCTGGCTTCCATCAGGAAGAGTAATGAGAGGCATATTATTTCCTTTTCCCAGTGGTGGCCCCTACCAAAGGCCACTTGAGTGCATTCCAACCCAATTCAGGCTGTAATCGCGTTTAATCACCAACCCGAGAACCCCTAACAAGGAATTGCGGGCCAAACAAATTAATAATTCGAAACATGAGTTGCAGCCAAACGTACAGACACAACTTTTATTTTAGTCAATGACTATTTTATTCCAGAATTTCGATCCTGGAAATATTCTCAGTAAAAATCGCACATCAGCCTTAAATACTCACAGCGACGAGCAAGGAATTATCTACTAAGAATTCTACCAATAAGTTGGTAGGCACGATTGGATTCGAACCAACGACCCCCACCATGTCAAGGTGGTGCTCTAACCAGCTGAGCTACGTGCCTATACCCATCAAAGACGAGCGCGGATTATAGGGAGCTTACCAAAAAACTACAACAAATCATTGCAATACCGCACCACAACGCCTAACCAAGTAAAACCCCAAAACCTTATTTTTGCAAATAAGCGCCTAACGATTAGGCACCCACCCCATCAACTCAGAAATGCCTCCTGTTTAAGGCGCGTGATTTGATCCCGCGTCATCGCCGCCTCTTCGAATTCCAGGTCTCGAGCATGCTGATGCATTTTCTCTTCCAACCTGGATAATTCTTTGGCTAACTTCTTAGGAGAAAGGCTCTTCGCATCCACTGCATAAGCGCCGCCAGGCTCAGCCACCTTGCGCTTTTTCGAACCCCTCGATCCTGGCGTATAAGCCCCCGCCAAAATATCTTTCACCTCTTTGTTAAGGCCTTTCGGGGTAATGCCATTGACTCGATTAAACTCTTCTTGTACTTGACGGCGACTCTCGGTTTCACTCATGGCCCGACTCATTGAGCCGGTTATTTTCTCGGCGTACAAAATGGCTTTGCCATTAAGATTTCGAGCCGCCCTGCCCATGGTCTGTATAAGGGAGCGCTCTGAACGTAAAAAGCCTTCTTTATCTGCATCAAAAATCGCCACCAGGGAAACTTCAGGCATATCTAAACCTTCCCGCAATAAATTGATCCCCACCAACACATCAAACACGCCAAGACGTAGGTCTCGAATAATCTCTACCCGTTCCACCGTATCCACGTCGGAGTGTAAGTACCGCGCCAGAACCTGGTGTTCGGTCAAGTAACCTGCCAAGTCCTCTGCCATTTTTTTAGTCAAAACCGTCACTAACACACGCTCATTAAGCTTTACGCAACGCCGAATTTCAGACAAACAATCGTCCACCTGAGTGGTGGCGGGCCGCACCTCGATCTGCGGATCCAGTAAGCCAGTAGGTCGCACCACTTGCCGCACCACCTGCCCCGCATACTCTGCCTCGTAATTCCCCGGGGTAGCGGATACAAACACCATTTGCGGCGCCAAACTCTCCCACTCATCAAAGCGCAAAGGCCTATTATCCAACGCCGAAGGCAGCCTAAAGCCGAACCTCACCAAGGTTTCCTTCCTGGATCGATCGCCTTTATACATCCCGCCTAACTGCGGAATAGTGACATGAGACTCATCGACAATTAGCAAGGCATCATCAGGCAAATAATCAAACAGGGTCGGCGGCGGTTGCCCACCTTCCCGGCCCGACAAATAACGAGAATAATTTTCGATGCCATTGCAATACCCCAGCTCAGCCATCATCTCCAAATCGAATTTCACCCGCTGCTCAAGACGCTGCGCCTCGACTAATTTATTATTTTCATAGAGTTGGGCCAGCGCCTCAACTAGCTCGACCTTAATATGATCCACCGCCTCCAACACTTTCTCCCGAGGCGTGACGTAATGGCTTTTGGGGTAAATAGTCAGCCTTGGAACACGCTTAATCAATTCGCCAGTGAGCGGGTCAAAATAACTTAGATTCTCAATTTCGTCATCGAACAACTCCACTCGCACCGCATTCTTCTCAGACTCGGCAGGAAATATATCAATGGTATCACCGCGCACTCGGTAGGTAGCCCGATCAAAATCAACGTCGTTACGGGTATACTGCAACTCCGCCAGGCGTCGTAAAATAAAGCGCTGATCCACCTTATCCCCAACATCAAGATGCATCACCATTTTCAGATAAGACCGCGGATCCCCCAGCCCATAAATCGAGGATACCGTAGCCACAATCAGCGAATCCTTACGCTCCAGCAAAGCCTTAGTGGCCGACAAACGCATCTGCTCAATATGCGCGTTGATAGAGGCATCCTTTTCTATAAAAGTATCCGAGGCAGGCACATACGCTTCTGGCTGATAATAGTCGTAATAAGAAACAAAATACTCGACTGAATTATGAGGAAAGAACGATTTAAACTCGCCATACAATTGAGCCGCCAGAGTTTTATTGGGAGCAAGCACAATCGTGGGGCGCTGCAAACGCTCGATCAAATGAGCCACGGTGAACGTCTTCCCGGATCCGGTCACCCCCAGCAGGGTCTGATGAGCCAATCCAGACTCAATGCCCTCCACTAGCGATTCAATCGCCTCAGGCTGATCGCCCGCCGGGTTAAATTTCGATACAACTTTAAATATCTCTTGCATAGCCGTTTTAGTTAAATTGAAACTACAGTATTATTAGGCCCTTCTAATATACCCCAAGCAAACCCGCTTCAAGTATATTCAGGTCGTTTTAGAGTTACCCGTAACTCAACTTATCTATCATCTCATGAGGATGTTCCATTGGAAGTTTCGCTGTCCCAACGTGTTCAAAGCATAAAGCCTTCACCCACCCTTGCCGTCACCAATCGAGCTGCCGAATTACGTGCATCTGGCCTCGACATTATCGGACTAGGCGCAGGAGAACCTGATTTTGACACCCCTGAACACATCAAAGAAGCGGCAATCAAAGCGATTCAAAACGGCCAAACCAAGTATACCGCCGTTGATGGAACTCCCGCGCTAAAAAATGCCATTATAGAAAAATTTAGACGCGAAAACGGCTTTGAGTTTGCAGCCAATGAAATCCTAGTTTCAAGTGGCGGCAAACAAAGCTTCTT
Organism: Moraxellaceae bacterium; assembly: GCA_002401525.1. Taxonomy (GTDB): domain Bacteria; phylum Pseudomonadota; class Gammaproteobacteria; order Pseudomonadales; family UBA3067. The sequence goes on from NVTH01000113.1 coordinate 8,149, forward strand.
TAATCTGAGCCTAGCCCTCCTTGACCCGGAAGACGAAGTCATTATCCCAGCGCCTTACTGGGTCTCTTACCCCGACATGGTCCGAATAACCGGAGCCGTGCCAGTCATTATAGAAGGCAGCGCCGAACAACGATTTAAAATCAGCGCAAAGCAACTCGAGCAAGCCATTACCCCTAAAACCAAGTTGATGGTGATTAACTCGCCGTCCAATCCGTCGGGAATGTCGTACAGCGAAGAGGAGCTAGGAGAAATTGCAAAGGTCCTGGTACAGCACCCCAACATTTTAATCGCCACTGACGATATGTACGAACACATCCAATGGACAGGCAAGCCATTCAAAAACATTCTTAATGTTTGCCCCGAACTCAAGGAACGCTGCATCGTGCTGAATGGCGTCTCCAAAGCCTACGCAATGACTGGCTGGAGAATTGGTTACGCCGCAGGCCCCGCTAAATTAATTGCTGCGATGAAAAAGATCCAATCCCAAAGCACTTCGAATCCCGCCTCAATCTCCCAGGCAGCGGCACTAGCAGCATTGGAAAGCGGCACTGAATTTGTGACCCCCATGGTAAAGGCCTTCAAAGAGCGCCACGATTACGTAGTTCAACGCCTAAATGACATGCCCAACGTCTCCTGCTTAGCCGCAGACGGAACATTTTACGTTTTTCCAGATTTCAGCCAAGTCATCGAATCCCGAGACGACATCACAGACGATGTCGATTTGGCGGAATTCCTAATCAATAAAGCCAACGTAGCGGTAGTTCCCGGTTCAGCATTTGGAAGCCCGGGTCACGTCAGACTCTCATTTGCCACAAGCCTGGAAACCTTGCAAGAGGCTTTAGACCGGATTCAAAAGGCAGTGAAGTAAACACTTTATGCCTCGGTAAACAAAACCCAAACAGAGCAGGAAACGAAAAAGAGGCAGCAGACATTGACGCGCCTAACTGCAGTTTCTACGATTAATAAAACAACGCTTGAGAACTCGACAATGATTATCAATAAACTATTGAATAATCTACAAAGAGGTATTGACCTCAATGGAAAACGCAATTAACATACGCGCCCTCAGCTGATCGAGAAGAGCTGAAAAAGTACAATTCCCCGATAGCTCAGTTGGTAGAGCAAATGACTGTTAATCATTGGGTCGCTGGTTCGAGCCCAGCTCGGGGAGCCAAATTCCAAGCCTAAAAGCTTGGTACATAAAAAAAGGAAGCCTAGGCTTCCTTTTTTTATGTGCGCTCAAAGACGACTAAACTCAATAGGCGTTTTTATGCACGAAGCCATTCAGCAGCGTCAGAAAAACGATCTTTAAATCTAGCGCCAACGACCAATTTTCAATATAAAAAAGGTCATATTCAACACGCTTTTTCATTTTATCAACCGTGTCAGTTTCTCCTCTCAGCCCGTTCACTTGGGCCCAACCAGTAATACCCGGCTTTACTTTATGCCGCTTCATATAGGACTCAATCACATCTTTGTATTGCTCATTATGAGCCATCGCATGAGGCCTTGGCCCCACCACCGACATCCTGCCCTGTAATACGTTATAAAACTGCGGCAACTCATCTAAACTGGTGCGACGCAAAAAGCGACCCAACTGAGTCACCCTAGGATCATCTTTATACGCTTGCGTGACTTCCCCCCCGCTCTCCTGGTGCACCTTCATCGTTCTAAATTTATACACTTTGATAGGTTTGCCATCAATTCCATGGCGCATCTGCTTAAATAACACCGGCCCCCTGGAAGTGAACTTAACCGCAAGCCCAATCATCATCAAAAGAGGGGCAATTGAGACAATAATAATCATCGCTAAAACGAAGTCTTCAGCCTTTTTAAGAATGCGATTAAAGCCACTCAAAGGAGAGCAACTCAAATCCAAAGTGTATAAACCGGCAATCTCCGACACCCGATGGTTCAACAACCGAAAATCCGACATATCTGGCGCATATCGAATATCCACGGTGCTGTGGCGCAACTCATAAAGTAATTCTTGAATCCGAGCCCCTTCAGCCAAAGGCAAGCAAATCCATAACTCCTGAACATTATTCTCTTTGACGTAGGCTTCAAGCCTGTCAGGCACATCGATACAAGGCACCTTAAAATGCCCTTCCTGAGAGCAGCGATGGGTATAGGGTAAAATACCAATCACATCCAAACCCACCCAGTCATTATTCATTAACTGATCAATCACTCGCTTCGACGAAGGCGCATTCCCCACGATCAGGACCTTCTTATGGTTCCAACCCTTAGCCCGCGCAAAGCCTAAAATACTGTAGACACTAATTCGAAACAGCAAAGCCGCGGCCAACGTGACCACCACCCATAAACCCAACCATTGCCGAGAAAATAACTCGCCCTGCTTGGCAAACACTAGCAAGCCGAGCAAGGTTAAAAACCCCACCCCCCATGCCAGCACCAATCTGCCATACAATCCTGCCCGACTCTTACCTCGCCAAGACACATAGGCGCCACTGGACGAGCACGCCAAAAACACTAACATGCTGCCCAACAAAATAACTGACTGATACTCAATAGGGATATTAAGATGGCCAAAGCGAAGACCGAAAGTCAGCACACCGCCGACTAAAACGAATATAAAATCCGCTCCGCGAGCCAATAGGTTGGTGTAAAAATCAAAACCGATATTATTTTTCGAAATTGCCAAAATGCGTCTCTTCTCCAGAGTTTGATTTTCTGAAGCGATAATTAGGTAAAGTTATAAGAAATTATAGGCGTTACGCTGGGCGATTCATACGCTTTTATTGGTTAAAACTTAACACTGACTGAATCCTACGCCAAAGATCTCCAGGGTCGTTCTTGATAGGCGGCAAATCTCAGAGATGATGCGGCCCAAAATAGGAGCTGATTCGAACTAGAAAAAGACTCACCCCCAATCCACACCGACCGAAAAAAGTCAGCCTCAAGCAGGCTTTAGAATCTTATGTAAAGAAGCACAAGGAGGAGCAATAGGCCCAAACGATAAGCAAGAAGCTGATTCTGATGACGGAGTTTGAAGAGTCTATTGGAAAG
>NVTH01000114.1 GCA_002401525.1 Moraxellaceae bacterium
ACATTCGAAAAAATAAACACCGTACTTGACCACCCTATTTGCTTAAGCTAACTCTTGGTGAAATACCCAACAAATGATAATTATTCAATAAGTTTACTAGACAAACATTTTGAAAATTTATATGCACTCAAACATTACATCGCTTAAAACAGGAATACCCCTCAATCAAGTCTAGTAGAAGATTCATCAAAATTTCGGCTAACGCTTATTCCCAACCCATCAATCCRTCTCCAAATTGTGATGCCTCCTGAATGACGCCCTCATCCATTTGAACGCTTAAATCAATGGCCTCATGRGCCTTGCTCAGCTAAAAATCAAGTTTGGCCAAATAAGCCAGTAGATTTGATTTTAGTGTTGGTTCTACGTAGGATCAGCCGTAGTAAAGACTCAGAATAATAATTTACGGCGCTTTTCTATCAAAAGATTTCGGACACCCCTCATGCCCCAAACCAGTAATATTCAATCAAACACAACGTATACTAAAAGCCTCAAAACCCAGCAATCGACCCCGTTCTCTCACCAGTTCTTATCCAGTCCCTGGCCGCAAAGGTTGGATGCAAAATTAGTCCATTCAACGCAAAGCGAATTACACCTCGAACTTCCGTTCCATAAACGAATTACCAATCATGCAGGGTTCGTCCATGGCGGCACCATTGCTTCGATGCTGCACGATGCAGGCTATTTGTTAGCGCAACAGTGTTTGAGTAATCCTTGCCTCGAAAACAATGCTTTACAAGACCCCGAAGCGCTCCACGTTGAGACCATCGATTGCCAAATTTTTTATTTAAACGCGGCAAAAAATACCTCGCTAAAATTTCAAGCCGTACTACTCAAACAATCCAAGCGCCTGGCCTTCATTGAAGTTAATGCGTTGGATCACGAAAATAATCTGGTTAGCAAATGCCATTGCAGCTTCGGCACCTGGGAAGGTGTAGAAAGGAACTCTCATTGGCAGCGAAAGCATCTAGAACTCCTCGACTTGACGCCAGAACCCCACCCGACCAAATACTTTTGGGACACAATGATCCACAAACCCGAAAAAGGCATGCACCTAGAACAAATGGGCAGCGGCTACTGTCGAATCAAAATCGACCCTCAACCCCGCTTTTTGGACCTTAACGATGAAATTGCCCACGGCGCACTGTTGAGTATCGCGGACAACGTAGGTACGCTGGCCTCTACCACCGAATTAAAAGCCGCCTCAAACGGCTCAACCATTGACCTAAGCATTACGTTTTGCGAGCGCATTAAAGATGAGAGTATTATATGCTTTGGGGAATTTACCTCCCAAAAGGGCTCTCAACTGAATTCGCATTTCTTTATGGTTGGGGAAACTAGCCACGCGCTGAAAGCATTCGGCACCACCACAATGTGGATAAAAACCTAATGAATACGTTAAAATCACAAATGCCTTCGACCGAGCAAATCCTAACCGGCAGAGATACGGTGATGGCTTTAGCACCCAAGCATTTTGTTAACGGGCATGCCGTCACACAACCTTTTCCTGACAATAGCCAACAAGCTCAATTCGGGCTCGGCTGTTTCTGGGGCGCGGAGAAATGTTTTTGGTCTCTGCCTGGCGTCTATTTCACGTCAGTGGGCTATTCGGCGGGCTCGACTCCGAACCCTAGTTATGAAGAAGTGTGCAGTGGAAGAACCGGGCATAACGAAGTAGTGCTGGTGGTATTTGACCCTTTAAAAATCAGCTACAGCGATTTATTACAGGTTTTTTGGGAGTCTCATAATCCCACCCAAGGAATGCAACAAGGAAACGATGCCGGCACCCAATATCGATCCGGCATTTACACTTATTCAGAGCAACAACATAAAACCGCAGAAGAATCACTGAAACGTTTTGAAGACTGCTTAAAATCAGAAAATTTTAATGCCATCACCACCGAGATTATATCCGCTCAAGAATTTTACTATGCAGAAGACTACCACCAACAATACCTAGCAAAAAATCCGAACGGATACTGCGGACTGGGGGGCACTGGGGTCAGCTATCAATAAATATTGGATTACGCAAAGTCAGCCTAGCCTAACCTAGCTGACTTTTTATGCAGCCAAATTTTTAATTTTCTTTTAATTAATTCAACATCCACGGGCTTTTTAATATAGTCGTCCATCCCTACCCGAAGACAATGCTCTCGATCTTCGGACAGCGCGTTGGCGGTGACTGCAATGATGGGCACATGGGCATTCGCAGTGCCAGAAGCCCGAATTGCTTTGGTGGCTTCATAGCCATCCATCACCGGCATTTGAACATCCATTAAAATAGCCAACACATTTTCTCGAGACAAAAGTTCCACGGCCACTTTACCATTTTCAGCAATCAAGGTTTTATAGCCTAGCTTTTTCAGAAGGCCCCGCAACACCATCTGATTGACTTTATTATCCTCCACAATCAAAATGGGAGTCTCTCGAAACACCTCACTGTCAAAAAATTCATCATTGCTTGAATAAATAGTATCGAGCCTTTCAATCTCAACAATTTCAGCTTGAATCGATCGTTTAAAGACAGCTTTTATCTCAACCACAACCCCACCTTGTGGTGAATTGTTAATGGATAGGTCTCCCTTCATCAATTTTAGAATACAACGTGCGACCGCCAACCCCATTCCAAGTCCTTCATAAGATCTCGTTATAGAATTGTCAGCCTGACTAAAATAATCGAACAATGTTGCCTTCATTGACTCATCGATACCAATGCCGGTATCTTCAACCCTGTACTGAACGCCTATTTTACTTTCGTCATCGACTAGGAATTCATTAATACTTAATGTCACTGCTCCCTGACTGCAAAATTTCACTCCATTACCAACAATTTGAGAAAGCATATGTTCTAGCTTTTCCTCATCTCCATCGAGATACAAGTTATCAGCGAGACTCGACTTTAAGACAAATCTCAAGCCTTTTAAATCACAACTATTATCGAAATCTTCACAGATTTTTTTGATGAATTGATTATGACTAAACGTTTGAACACTAAGCTTCATTTTTCCCGAGGCCGCCTCGGTATAATCCAGCAGATTATTCACTGTTCCAATCATGCTGCGCGAAGCCATCGTCGCTGCGAAAATATTTTCTTCAAACTCCTTATCGTCGGGCCTAGTTCTTAAAATATGTAATGCGCCCAACACACCGTTCATAGGTGTTCTAAGTTCATGGCTGATTTTAGTTAAAAATTCGTCCTTAATTTGATCACTTTGTTTCATTGCCGAAACCGTCGACCGATGTAACATTGAGCGCTCACTAATTGAAAGGTYCATTCGATCTGACAATGCCATCGAGAAAGTAACCGCGGTAAAAGCAGGRCTAAAACTCATAGCCAATTCAGTATAAAGATTCAATGGTACTATATTCAAAACCTCAAGCAATCGAAAGGACAATGACATAAAAAATATCACCCAGCCCAGCAAAAAGAATCGCGCTTCCTTATGCCCTTTTAACCAACAACGAACTCCCACCCAAATACTAAGCACTACCCACATCGCAATGGCTGGCACTATTGTATACACCCTAAGTGTGGTCGCATCCAAAACCATACAAACAGCAGAAAAAGCGATGAGAGCTAAAATTGCCAGAAGCATTTTGTCTTCGATTACGCAATTTTTAGAGGTCCATAAAAAGTCCCGGACAAAAAGAATCCCTGCCACAGGCATTAACACGGCAATAGAAAGGCTCAAAATTTCAGCACCTTTCGCTGACCCTGACAATACATATTGATAAAGTGAGCCCTGAACAGCCATTACCAACAGCAATATACTGAGTGTTAAAAGACCTCCGTATAACATCAAAAGTTTTTTTATCTGAAAAAAGGCAATGATGTAATAGATCAATACGGCAAATAGAATCCCACAGACAGCACCGTGAACCACATTGCTAGCCAATTGTTTTTTATAATAACCACGTGGCGACCACAACGATAACGGAATTTTCAAGTAGGTTTTAGAACCGCCCCTTACAAACAATACATAAGTTGAATTTGTTTCTAGGGCAAGAGGAATAAGCAACGAACTTGCGGACAAAAAATCTTTTTTTAGAACTTGTTGAACAGTCTCTAGATCGACACCGTCAGCATTCAGTTTGGCGTAATAAAAAAGTATATCCCTAAGCCCGGGATGTTTAATTTCCAGATAGCGCTGAACCGACTCCTGTCGAGGTGAATCGATTTGTAGTTTTACTTTAACCCAGTGAGGATTGTAATTCAGCCCTCGATTAAATATTTGAGTCGTGCTTGCCCTAAAAGGAATCTCTCGCTGAGGCGACGATAAATCACTAATGCTGTATTCCAAGCCAACATCTTCAATAAATTCAACAAACGGCCCAAGCGCGTAGCCATCATCGCTCAAGCTGATCTCAGCAACGTTATTGCTAGCAAAAGCCTGCAACGGCATCAAAAAAACCAATAATATTGAGATTCGAATTATCATTGTGAAAAACAACAGCACTCAGTAAATCAATACTCTAGCCAAATAGACAACCAACAATACCGCTGTGCAAATGCGGCTAATGCGCACATTCTTTTAGAGCTCTTCTATTATCATAGCTTAGCAAACCAAGATATTTCCGCCCGCCTCGCTTAAGAACTACTCACTATTAAAAATGAAGATGGTAGATCTCTGTAAAATAACTCCCTACAGCCAACCATTAACGAATCACCTTATAACAATAAATTGCCTCTTTGGCAGGTATTCACCAGCCACGTCCGCATCCCATCGATTTCAGCACCTTAAATTCAACCACCGCTAACGATTATTTTTAAAATAACTGTGCTACCATCGCCGAGGTTAGAAACAACCTGTATAAAATTACTAAAAAAAACCATTAAAAAGACCCTTAAAAAGGAGCAGATTATGTTCGGACCCCCCGTAGCAACGATTAACCCACCCGGCTTACCCATAGAACGAGGAAAAATTCACGAATTTGCCTGCTCAATCTATGATGACAACCCCCTCTATCACGATGAAGTGGCGGCTAAAGAAGCAGGACTACCTTCTGTAGTAGCGCCCCCTACCTACTCCTCAGTACAAGCTCACTTTGCTAGCGCCAACGATATGTCAGGATTTGGTGACTTAGGGATGGAGCTAGATCTTCGATTCGTACTGCATGGCGGTCAAGAATTTGAATATATCCGACCTGTTTTCGCAGGCGAAACCCTTACTCCGCACCAAGGTGAAATTAAAACCTACGAAAAAAAGGGTCGTCGCGGCGGTCTAATGAAATTTGCAGAAATTGAATCCTACTACACCGATGAAAAAGGTGAGGTGGTTTTAAAAATAAAAAATATACTCATTCAAACTGCAGGAGTGGTAAAAGCATGAGCGACTCAGCCTTTGACAATATTAAAGAAGGCGATGAATTCGCCTTGGAACACAGTAACTTCACGCGTACAGATTTTGTAAAATACGCAGGCGGTGGCGGGGATTTCAACCCCATTCACCACGATGAATCTTTCGCTAAGATGGCCGGAAATGAATCCATTTTTGGCATGGGAATGCTCACAGCAGGCATGCTAAGCAGTGTTCCTTCGAAATGGTTTGGTGCCACTTCAGTTAAAAAATACGGCGTAAAATTTAAATCACGATTGTGGCCTGGGGATAACGTCGTCTTTAAAGGCGTTGTGACTAAAGTCTACACTGAAGACAATGTAAAACACGTTGACATGGACTTATTTGCCACCAATCAGAAAGATGAAGTGCTCATTCAAGGATTCTCCACCTGCCGCCCCTGGAGCCCCTAACTCACTGAATTTTGGCTGTAAACAGGTGCCTATCGCTCTAAAAGCCAGTCCGTTGCGACTGGCTGTCCGATAGGTATCTGATAGCTAATTCTGCCTAACATTGAGTGCCGCGGTGAAAGTACTAGTGGCTACGCTGAACCTCCCCCCTTCAATTTTCTCAATCTTTACCCCTTCCCAGGACACCCCAATTAGGGTTCATTGTGAAAACATACCTTTACGCGACAAAATACATACCTACCCAGTCAAACAGACGATACGGCCTTAATTGACATAGACAAAAAAGTGGAATTGGGTCAATTTACCTTCCTGGTAAATAGACGCCGTTCCTACCTCTATCAATACGCGGCAGGAAGGCGGAAAAAGGCAGCTCTCGAAAAGGTCGCATAATTACTATAAAAATGAAGTATTGAAAACACATTAAATAAAGTACTGCAAATAAGTACTGCAAATAAGTACTGCAAAATCGTATCGAGGAAGCCCCTTAGCACCAATCGAATAAAAGCAAATTAAATAAAAACAAATTAAATCTAATAACGTAGCAATAAATAAAGAAAAACGAAAACAAACCCATAAAAAAATTAGTAATAAGAATTAGCAAAAAACTAGTAATAAAAAAGGAGTACGTTTATGTCCGCCATACACCCATCTCAGCTTCAAGAATCAGTCGAAGCCCATGACCACGAAGAAGAAATGCCCAAGGTGCCTTGGGGTTACGTCTTCCTTGCGTCGGCTGTACTTGCAGCGGTTGCAGTGGTCTATCGCTGGTACCAACAAAATTATTCGTTTACTGTCGGACTTGATTATTTTGAACCCGAATTCCAAACCTACTGGATGAACTTGTTCTGGGCCCAGTTAGTGCTCCTTAGCGTAATAGGGGCCGTTGCTGTACCTGCGCTTTGGTTCACCCGAGAAAAAGACCTGCATTCGATCTCTCCTCGCGAAGAGCTTAGCCGATACTATTGGATGTTAGGCTTAATAGCTGGAGGCAGTGTATTAGTCCTAATCGCCTTGGCAATATTCACAGAGGCAGATGCAGCTTGGCATCAGGTCACCATTCGCGACACTGATTTCACCCCCACGCACATTGCACTGTTTTATTTTTGGATTCCTCTTATGGCCCTTGGACTGATTTTAGGGTTTATGTGGATCCATACTCGCCTTCCAGATTTCAGTAACCGCATCTCTGTGCCAATGTCTATTCTCGCAGCAGGTCCCATTTTGATCATGCCAAACTTAGGCTTTAATGAGTGGGGTCATACCTTCTTTTATGCCGAAGAACTATTTGCAGCGCCTATCCATTGGGGCTTCGTAACCCTCGCATGGGCAGTGTTTGCAATCGGTGGCTTTCTGCTTCAATGTCTAGACAGAATTAAGACTTTGTCGACTCTTCCAGCAGATCAATTAGTTAAATAGAGCGTTAGCGTTGCTCGCAATAAATTATTAAGGCCGGCTTTGTAACAATAATTCAAAACAACGAATCATTGTTACTAACCCGGCCTTAATTGCTTTCTATACACCGCCTCCTATATGCCCCCTCCTATATCTCTTCCTAACCCCTCCTAGAACAACTTAAGAACCATTTACCGCCCGTCCTAGAGTTCGCAACACGTCATACCTAAACTCGCCGTACTATTACGCACATCAACTAAGATTAATGATGGRTGATTGCCTCCARACTRACCTTAGTTGTTATCTGAATATGAATTTTATWGAACATATAATTGACGATTTAGACGAAGARTTCTTACAGGATTTTTTGGACTCTATTTACAATGAACAATCATCRATAGAACAAATATTGATGCACATCCACAAAGCGCCCAACCAACAAGARCGCCTCAAAAGTTTATTCGGYCCCCTTGAAAAATTAAAAACGGTCTGTCGATTAGGTTTTTTAGATCCATTGGTTTCTTACTTACAGGTGACCGAGGACCTCGTTGATGCGTTATTAATAGATAAACCGGTCATTACCGASCAATTAGCAGAGTTTCTCTTGCTTATTTTTGATGAGCTTAGAGCCGCYTCCGAAGACCTGGTAGAAAGGCATACTCTGGATACAGTGCTGCTAAAAAGCCTCCACGACAAAATTAGAGACCTGATCGATTCGGGTCCAGCCAATCAAGACGCAGAAATAATTAACTTAATCGAAGAGTTTACACCACGAGTTCATGCTGACTTAGTCTTTAATGCCTTCGAATCCTCTCTCCAAGAGTTAAAAAGACCCGAAATCGAAATGGATGCGGATCTTGAAGTGTTCAAAGGACTCGCCGAGTGCCTCGATCAGCGCTGTCAGCATTGGGACAAAAGAGTGGGTAAATTGCTGCAGATGGCCTTGCTGATCAACAATGAATTGCCGAATCCAGTCGATAACACTCAGCTGGCAGGCGCCGTGTACATGCATGACATTGCCATGGCGTTTTTACCCGATCGGCTGTTGCATAAAACCGGCCGCTACGACGCCATTGACATCATGTTACTGCAGCAACACCCACTGCAAAGTTACGAGATATTGAATCGTATGCCGGATTGGCAAGAAGCTGCAATTATTGTTCACCAACACCATGAACGGCCTGACGAAAAAGGCTACCCCCATGGCTTAGGGACAAAAGACATTCATCTCGGGGCGAGTATTCTAGCGGTAGTCGACACCTATTATTCATTAACCACTCAGCGAGCGGATCGACAGTATACGAAGTCGTCTCTCAGAGCCATTTCCGAACTAAACCGTAACAATGGCACGCAATTCAATCCCTCTGTCATTAAGACATTTAACGACGTATTTTCCCAATCGCTAATCGATAACGATGACGATGACAACGACGGCGAATAGACCCTAGCAATACAATCGCTCCGACCCCACTAAGATTTACTCTGCCACACCCTCTTCAATCAACAACTCAGATTTGGGGGCATTCTTTGTGCCATCCTCATCATCAGGCTCGTTCGCCAAGGATTCGACGGCAATATAATCAATTTCCAGCCCAGCTTTATCTGTAAAATAACTGGGTAATTCAGCCTTAATCGCTGGCGCCAGATTTTTAAAATCGCCCACCTGTTTCACCAAGTTACCCTTACCACTGACTAACTGACCTTCAGCGTTTGAATACGCTTCCGAGGCTTTATCCAGGCCTTTTTTAATTCCTTCAAAACTCCTGAGGAAATTATTTAGTTTTCTAAATACCCCGTCGGCTTTCTGTGCCAACGCAGCAGTGTGTTTATTTTGATCTTCGTAGCGCCACAGTTGACGCACGATATTTAGACTCGTCAGCAGGGTGGTTGGCGTCGCCACCAATACATTGTTTTCGATCGCCGTCTGAAATAACGTTTCGTCCGCTTTCAGCGCCTCGACAAACGCCGACTCAATGGGCACAAACATAAAGACCATTTCAGGGGAATTCAATCCGGGCAGCTTGTAGTAATCTCTGTCAGCAAGCTCTTTAATGCGATCCCCCATGGCTTTTACATGCTCAGACAGCGCCGCTTTTCGCTCCGCTTCATCCTCACTGTTAATAAAACGGGTGTAGGCATTAAGAGAAACTTTGGCATCAATGATTAGATGTTTATCCTGAGGCAAATAAACCACTGCATCAGGGCGCTGTCGACCTTCCTCCGTGGTGAAGGAGACTTCCCGTTTATAGTCCTTGCCCAATTGTAAACCGGAGCGATCCAGCACATTTTCCAGCACCAGCTCCCCCCAATTACCTTGTAATTTTTTCTGGCCTCGCAGTGCAGTGGAAAGCTCATGCGCCTCAGTGGTAATTTTTTGATTCAATTCCTTTAACGTTTCAAGCTCCTTCTTGAGCTCACTGCGCTGGGCAGTTTCGCGGTGATGAATATCCTGCACTTCCTTCTTAAAGCCATCGATGGATTGTTGAAACGGATTCATCATTGCCGACAAGCTCAATTTACTGCTCTCTTGCAAGGCTTTGGTTTTGGTGTCGAGAATGTCATTGGCCAATACTTTAAACTGCTCACTCAAGGCTTGCTTTTGTTCTTCAAACAAAGCCAACTGCTTAGCGTGACTATTTTCTCGCTCTTCCAGCGAGGTTTTTAACTCAGTAAACTCAGACAATAAACCGCTGTATTGGTTTTGCAGTGTCTCGTATTTGCCCTCGAGCACCCGACGCTCTGTTTTGCTTTCGTTGACCTTCTGCTGCGCCTCTTCCGCTTTCACTTCAAACGCTTTTGAAGTTTTACCTAAATCGGCCTGCTGCTGCTGTTGTTTCGAATGGTGTTCTCGAGCCGCTTTAAGCGCTTCATCTGCCTGTTGTAAGCGAACCACCAAATCGGTTTGCTGCTTTCGAGATTCCTGTAATTCAGTTTGCGCTGACTGGTTTTGTTTTTCAGCCTCGTGCATTCCCTGTAACGAGGACTCTGCTTTTACTTCAAAATTTTGTAGGCGAGTTTCAAGTTCGGATTTGCGCTGTCTCAGCGTCTCAGTTTCAGTGCAGGCCTTTTGGTGACTCAACTCAAGCGAGCGAATTGTCTCCAGTACCTCAGCGTGTTTTTTATCAATTTCAAGTAACCGAGTTTCAAGCTGCTGCTTTTCAGCCGCCAATACAGCCACCTCTTGAGCGCGCTCCTGCAGTGACTTTTTGCCTTGCCGAGTAGATAGGAGATAAGTGCTTAATGCTGCCACCACAGCCGTTACGATGGCTACAACAACACTAATTAAGAGTAATTCGGATGAAATCATAGCTGCTTTTAGCCTACCGTTGAGAGTCAGAACGAGTCTTTAGAGCGCTTAATTCTGATGCAATGGAGGGCGTTGAGCAAGATCAGTGCTGAAATGGCTTAATTAGGCTGGAGATAAGAGCGACTAACCACCGGGCCATCAGAGGCATGGATGCCGATGCTGAGCGTACAGGGAAGTATTTACAGCGAGCCCAGTGGTTAGTCGCTCTTGTCTCCTTACAGACGGTGAATTAACGATGCTCAAAGCAGTAATCAAATGATCGCCGCTAATCGTGCCGATTGATCAATGGCTTGTTTAGCATCCAATTCCGCCGCCACATCAGCGCCTCCAACGACATGCACTGGGCAGCCAGCGTGCTCCAAATCGGCTACTAATTCTCGCTGAGATTCCTGTCCCGCGCACAAAATCACTGTGTCTACCGCCAACACCTTCAGCTCGCCGTCCATCTCCAGGTGCAGTCCCTGGTCGTCCACTTTGTGGTATTGAACGCCGTTAACCATGCGAATATTACGCTTGGTTAAGCTCAACCGGTGAGTCCAGCCGGT
>NVTH01000115.1 GCA_002401525.1 Moraxellaceae bacterium
CTAAACTATTGCTTTGATCGGCACCGCCACTGCCGGTAAAGGAGCGGCTGGCTTCCATGGCTGCCTCTATGGAAAGGCCGTGAAATGTCGCCCCACCCACCGCTGAGGAGTTGTCCTTTTTAGTGTTGGCTTGAGTCGATTTTGATGACACTGTACTCTCGGACAAAATAATCGTCAGCACATCCCCGACCCGTTTGGCACGATGATCATCGAATAACGAAACACCGTATCCGCTCTGATAGATTGATCCATTACTGGGGTTAGGAGGAATCATGCTCGCTGCAGACACTGGCGCAAAACGAGGGTCGTTTTCTTCGAGGGTATCAAATATAGGCAATTGCTGACACGCTGCAATGGATAACATCCAACACCCTACTGAGATTCCAGTCAATCCTCTCTTCACCCGACTGTCCACTTTCATAGCACTTCCTCTGCGCAGCGCCTAGTTAAATAGAGCTGCGTTTCTTATCTACTCGTTAAGACTCTTACCTACCCGTTAAAGACTCTTCTTTATCGGTTAAAGACTCTCACCTACGCGCTAAAGGCTTTGCGATACTTGTTGTAACATTTGATCGGCAGTTTGTATGACTTTGGCATTCATTTCATAGGTCCGTTGGGTGGCTATCATATTCACTAATTCTTCCACCACGTTGACGTTGGAATTTTCAAGCGTGCTTTGCAACACTGCGCCCAATCCATTCAAACCGGGGGTCCCGGTTTGCCCTGCACCACTGGAGGCGGTCTCTAAATAGATATTATTCCCTGCGGCTTGCAAACCGCCCGGATTAAGAAAGTCCGTGACTTGAATACTGCCCACTTGATTCAACAGCCCGCTCGGCAGCCGAGTACTGACGGTGCCGTCTTCACCAATGGTAACGCCTTGGGCGTCAGCAGGAATAGTAATCGCCGGCTGCAGTGGATTACCGCGAGAGGTAACCAATTGCCCACTTTCATCCATATGGAACTGACCGTCTCGGGTATATCCCAAACTGCCATCCGGAAGCAGTATTTGAAAAAAGCCCCGGCCATTGATGGCCATGTCCAATGCTTGCTCGGTCACCGCCAAAGTGCCCGCATTAAATAATTTTTGCGTCGCAACGGTTCTTACCCCGGTCCCTATTTGTAAGCCCGAAGGGAACTGGGTGTCCTGAGAGGCTTGTCCGCCGGGTTGTTTTTTAACTTGGTAAACCAAATCCTGGAACAACGCACGGTCGCGCTTAAACCCAACCGTGCCAGCATTCGCTAGGTTATTGGAAATGGTGGCTAGTTTTAAATCTTGAGCACTTAAGCCTGTTTTACTGATCCATAATGCGGCGTGCATAATTATTTCTGCCTTTAATTAAATTTTTGCTACCTGGATAAAATAAACAATACCTTGTCCTTCTATCCCATTCATTATTCAACTCAGTCAAAAAAACACCTAGCTAAAGGTCACATGCATGAGCCGTGCCGCAGCTGCGTCATTTTGCTTCGCTTCTTTCATGAGCTTGACCTGAATATCAAACTGTCTAGCCAAGGTGAGAATTTTTGTTAATGAATGCACCGGATTAACGTTGCTGTCTTCCAAGTATCCCGAGATTAATTGCACATCGTCGGACAACGGCGCAACCGTTTGGTCCTTATTGCGAAATAGCCCGTTGGGAATTTTTTCAAGGCCCGCTAAATCAGGGTTTACCAATTTAATTCGGTTTACTTCTGCTAATACGGAAGGGCTTTGCCCCGCAGCGCGAATCGAAATGGTGCCGTCAATGCCAATTTCCAATTTTTCAAAAGGAGGGATAATCACTGGCCCGCCGTTGCCCATGACAGGAAAACCTGCGCCCGTTAATAACTGGCCAGTTGAGGTTAATCTTAAATCGCCGGCTCGGGTGTAGGATTCTTGACCATCAGTGTCTTGCACCACAATCCAACCGTCGCCTTTAATCGCCACATCCAAATCAGCGCCAGTGGATATCAACCCACCCGGGGTGAATTTGGTGCCTGGATTTTCGGTCATGGCATAGACTCGTACCGGATGAGTAGCGCCATAAACGGGCATACTCCGAGCCTGCTCAAAGTCAGCCCGAAACCCGACTGTCGTCGCGTTCGCTAAGTTATGAGTATGAATGCTTTGCGCCATCATATTTTGTTTAGCGCCCGACATGGCAATGTAAAGTGATCTATCCATTAGAGCTGCCTGTTATCTCAAGTTAATAATCGTTTGGGTGACGGTATCTGCCGTCTGAATAGTTTTCGCACTGGCTTGGAAGTTTCTCTGCGCAATAATCAACTGCACTAATTCTTGCGATAAATCCACATTGGACTCCTCCAATGCACCCGCTTGAATGGCACCTAACGCCGCCGACCCTGGCGTGCCCACCGTTGCTTGCCCGGATTCAAATGTTTCCCCCCAGTTGGTTTCTCCTAAAGGAGAAAGGCCTTGAGTATTATTAAATCCTGCCAACGCCACTTGGCCCAAAGTACGTGCTTGGCCATTGGTATAACGCGCAAACATAATGCCTTCGGCGTTAATGTCTAAGCCAGAAAGTCGCCCGGTGGTAAACCCATTTTGAGACACTGCATTGACAGAAAACTCGCTGCCGAATTGGGTGGTGCCGTTAAGATCCACCACGAAGTTAGAATTGGTAGGTGGATCAGGAATCGGTAAGGACGCGCCGTTAGCGATGGTCAGCGGGCCTAGCGAACCATTATTATCGCCCTCGGAATTTAGAGGGGTCCAATTGGTAATATGGATTTCCTCCGACAAGGTATCGTTTAAACTACCGTCGGCGTTAAAGTTTAGGGTGTATTGACTTAAAGTAGGTAATACGTTTTGCGGCGATGGCAATGCAGGGTTAGGATCACCGACATTTTCGTCATCAATTTGCACGTAAACAGTCCAGTTATTAATTTGATTTTCTTTCACAAAATACATACTTAACACATGGTCATTCCCTAAAGAATCGAACACATTGAGTGATGTCGCATGATTGTAGGTATCTTGAATAGACGGATCAAACGCATTAGTGACTACTGTAGTGGGCACAATAGGATCAGGTAATAACGTACCGTCATTAACCCCATCATCATCAACGCTGTAACCCTCATCCAGGTTCACCACAAAAGCGCCACCGATTGTTAACGCTTGGGCACCCCCGTTAGCGGTGAGAACTTGAGCGCCCCCTAAACCGGTWAAGGTCATGGCGTCCGTACCGTTCACYCCACCTGTCACACTAAAATCAAGGTCTACGCCTGAATTGGCGGATATAGTTAATACAGTCCCTGCCAGACTAGCGCTAATGCCCGGCAAGGTACCGTTGGTTTCATTATTAATTCCGATGGCAATGTCTTGAATTGAATCACCCAAAGGAAAGGTTTCGCCGTTAAAGCTAAAGACCCAGGTGTTAGTGACTGATAACGCCCCAAAATCAACCGCAACGGTATTGGAAGAGGTGACATTCACGCCATCGATGACTGTTAATGCTTCAGCGATGTCCAGCGCACTATCCCCAGCAGCAACGGTTACATTCGAAGTCACTCCATCAGGATCAGTGATTGTATAAACCTGCCCGGTATAGCCATTATCGGTGCCTGCTAAAATGGGCGTATTAACATCCGACCCAGTGGAGGACAATTGATCGATTCGCGTCTCTGGCGCTACTTCTCGAGCATCCACGTTAAGGACCGCATCGACTTCCGTAGTTTGCTGAGGAGGCAAGTTATCGGACTGAATCTGTAAGGTTTCCAAATTACCGCCGATAGCCCCTGTAGCAGATGCCCGAAAGCCCTGCAAAGAACGTCCTGCAGAATCGACGATAAAGCCATTTCTATCGAGATGGAAAGAACCGTTACGGGTGTAGCTTAATGCACCGTCGTCGGTGAGGATAAAAAATCCATTGCCGTTAATGGCCATGTCCAAGCTATTACTGGTAAAGGCCGTGTTACCTTGAGTAAATCGTTGTGCCACATTGGTTAACCGAGTTCCGCTACCGATCGCGTTGCCGCCAGTCCCTAACACTGAGGACGAGTAGACATCCGCAAACTCCGCTCGCGATGCTTTAAAGCCCGCGGTACTAGCATTGGCAATATTATTTCCCGCCACCTTTAAACTATCACTGGCTGCCCTTAATCCGGAAATCGCCGTATTGAATGGCATATTGTTACTCCTATTTCGTTAACGAAATTTGAAAATATTGGATTGTTAATTCAAGCATTCGGTTAATAAACCATTGGATACGCCACTTTATTCATCGCTCACTTCCTTCACATCTTTTATCGAAAACTGCCCTACCACGGTATTAATCTGAACCCCTGAAGACTGCCCCAAAGAAACACTGTCGACGTTGGAATACAGATACGTGCTCGCGCCCACGGCAGCGCCCGCAGCGTCACTTCCAAGAGGAGCCGAATAAATCGCCGACACCACATAAGGACCCGGATCAAAACGAGGCGCTTCTTCTCCTTCGGCAGCATCGGGATCAGCACCGGCATAGTTATAGCCATCCCAATAGAAAGACACTTCACCTGACGCATGGCTACCCATATTCATTTCCTTCACCACAGTGCCATCGACATTGGTAATAGAAATTATTAATTCGTTAGTGCTCTGCGGCAGGTCCACTTTTCCCGATATTCCACCGTTACTATCAAGGACCCCAATGGAGGATTCGACCAAGACTTTCCGTCCCACTAATGACGTTGCCTGTAATGCCTGACTGGATCTCATTTCTGTCGAAAGATCACCGACACTAGTATTGAGACTAATAAGCTGTTCAACGGAATTGATCTGCGCCAATTGCGAAAGAAATTCTGCGCCGTCCTGTGGATCCAACGGGTTTTGATTTTTCAATTGCGCAATCATGAGCGTCATAAAATCCGCTTGATTTCGCTCAGTCTCAGTTTTTTCAGCCTCAAGACTCGCTTCGTTATCCGTTTGAAGTAACTCATGAAATTGATTTTGGTTGGAAATCGAATTAACTGTTGCCATACTTTAGTCCGCCTTATCGGGTCCACCTCAATGAACCTTATTCAGTTTATCGGCCCATGGAGAGTACTTTTTGCATCATTTGTTTGGCTGTATCCAGCACTTCCACATTGGTTTGAAATGACCGCGATGCCGAAATCATATTGGCCATTTCTTCCACTATATTGACATTAGGGTAACTCACGTACCCGGCTTCATCCGCACTTGGATGCTGTGGCTCGTAACGTTTTACTAACGGCGCTGCGCTTTCGACAATACCCAGCACCGTTACCCCTGCCCCGCCATTTTGTTCGTCACCCCAGCCGGGAAAATTAAACTTTTCATCACCGTAGCTTTTTCGTTCTACGGCAAAGACCGGATGCCGAGCGCGGTAAGTTCTTTCCGTACTGCTACTCACACTTTCCGCATTCGCAATATTGCTAGCGGTGGTATTCATACGCAGGGTTTGAGCTGACATGCCCGATCCAGAAATATTAAATATATTAAATAAACTCATGATTATTCGCCTTTTAACGCTTTGATCATACCGGTAAACCGACCGTTTAAAAATCGAAAACTGGCTTGAAACTGTAATGCGTTCTGAACGTAGGCGGCTTTTTCCCTGTGGGAATCCACCGTGTTGCCATCCACTGAAGGCGAGGTAGGAATCCTAAATTTTATGTCCGCTTGCCCAAACTCATTAAACAATCCCCCTTGATGGGACGGGTGAGAAGTCACCATGCGTACGGCCTTCACCCCCTCTCCTGCACTGTCCAAAATCGCCGCAAAATCAAGGTCTTTGGCTTTGTACCCAGGCGTATCCGCGTTCGCAATATTGTGTGCTAGCAGCTCCGCGCGCTGAGTTCTTAAGGTCAATGTCTTGGGGTGAATTCCTAGAGCCGCTTCAAAATTTAATGGCATCGCTGTGGTCCCTATAATCGAAATCGCTCGTACATCACTGCATAATACAAAGCAACGCTTGTACCAAGTTTGCAAGTGATTGATCAATAGGGAGTTAAGGATTCAGCAATGCTTAAACAAGCGGCAAACGGCAACGTTATTCCGCTACCGAAGAAAGTAATACGCGACATTTCTTCCGGGGAATAATTGAGGTGAACCGTTTAGGTGAGTCGTTTAAGTACTCAATTTATGGGGCGCTGGATTATAGGGAGGAAGACCAAAAAGTCTTAAATTATAGAGAAGTGATTTTGTAGTGATGCAGTGAATCTGGAGCTCTGCGGGCGGTCATTGTGTGAATAATATGGATGAAAACATTGCCCGTGTTTTGCACGGGTAATGAAAATAGCAAACTATTTATAATCGAACCAAACTAGTTGGATACAGCGAATTGAATACAACTAAAGCACGTCTATGCCAATATAATTTAGTGCTTTATTTGTATTTCATCATCATTTCGCATGGCTTCATCAAGATCTTCTAGTAATTGTACTCCCACKATTTTTTCAATTCGGCTGGCTACTCGACGAGCCAACTCATCGGGATAAAATTTAGCAAGAAAATCATCCGCACCCACTTTTTTAACCATGGCTTCATTAAATACACCACTTAAGGACGTATGCAATAGCACATGCAAATTCTGCAACTTCGGATTAGAACGAACTTCGGCTGTAAGCGTATAACCGTCCATTTCTGGCATTTCTATGTCTGAAATTAGAATGGCAACCCGAGCGGTGATGTCCTCACATTCCTCTGCTAACTCCATGAGATACTCGAGTCCTTTACGACCGTCATTTCGAGTGGTGATTTTAATCCCTAGTTTTTCGATACAACGCTCCATCTGTTTCCGAGCCACAGATGAATCGTCTACCAATWCTATTTCCAAATCGTCAAGACAAAGATTTTCGATCACGTCGATCCGCAACAAGCCCTCACTAATATCGGATTTCCGAGGCGATACTTCTGCCAGTACTTTTTCAACATCAATAATTTCGACTAACTTTTCATCAATATCGGTGACCGCAGTCAAATAACTGTCGCGTCCAGAACCAACGGGGGGTGGATGAATCTTTTCCCAATTCATATTGACAATGCGTTCCACTGAATTCACTAAGAATCCCTGCACGATACTATTGTATTCGGTAATGATAACGAAACARCTGTCAATATTATSCAATTCCGACAGCCCAATCGCCATTTGGAGATCGAGTACAGAAATAGTACCGCCACGGATATGAGCAATCCCTCTTACGACGGGGTTTCTTTTAGGGATCATGGTGAGCTTGGGACACTGCAAAACTTCTCGGACTTTAAAGACGTTAATTCCATATAACTGTGGGGAATCGAGTCGAAATAAAAGCAACTCAAGGCGATTCTCTCCCAMCAACGACGTGCGTTGGTCCACCGACTCTAAGACTCCAGCCATAGGATTCTCCACTTATTTAGCCTCAGCAGGCTAAAACTACTTATCGGCACACATATTGCCTAATAATCTACATGCGGCAATTTATTGAACAAAGGTTAGGCAACTAAGATTAGATACCATGAACTCAGAACGAATAAACACAAAAAACCAGGCAAACCCAAAACAAAAAAGTAATACGCTTCATCTTTCCGTGATGCAGAATTTACCTGGCCTTAATATCAGCATAGGTCATTTTTTACCTCGTCGAGCACTATTTATAGTTTGCTTTTTAGTCTGTACACCGTTCCTTTCAAGAGCAGAGAGTGACACAGAAACGCTCAATGAAATCAGTACTGTTTCCAATATCTACGTTCAGGAACTTATGCATAACATTGCTGATCTAAACCCGGGCTCTTTCGAATATTCAATAGCATCCCCCAGTTCCACACAAAAACTATTTACCTGCGCGTCCCCCATTCAGGTAAAACCTTTATCAGACGCATTTATTTCAGGACGTTTTGTTTTAAAAGTATACTGCACATCCCCGAATCCTTGGTCGGTCAGTTTACCAGGGGAACTCAAGCACTTTTTAGACATTGTGGTGAGTGCTCGTCCTCTTAATCGCGGCGAAATAATTACAAAGCATGATTTGCAGTGGAAAAAAATCGCCTCCAAATTGGTGAGGCCAGGTTATTCAATGGACAAAGAGTCATTGATCGGGTACGAGATTAAACGCAGCCTACAAGTAAACCAACCCATTAAACCCAGTCACATTACACCGCCGCTGATGATAAAAAAGGGACAACATGTGTCTATCACCGCTCAACTTAATCGATTAAAGGTGAAAAGCTCTGGCATTGCGCTTTCCAACGGCACTTTAGGGCAAGTAATACTGGTTAAAAACCGTAAAACTAAGCGAGTGATCGAAGCCACCATACTTGCCCCTGGGAAAGTTATGGTTAGGCTATAGTGAAGGTATAGTGAAGATATAGTGAAGATATAGCTCGTTTAGTTATTAAAACCATCTCCATACGAACTGAAGAAACTTAAAAGTCATACCCAAAACCAAAATTTACATTCAAACCGAAAACTAATTTTTTGGGCAGTTCTATAGACTTCAATAGGCTTCAATAGGGTCTATACTCAATCATGGAATTAGCGGTAAATATATTTTTATTTATTTAACTATTTCACTAAAGTTATTCCTCTTTTCGCCGATAGTAGTACTTAGAGAGAGAAAACTTTCGCAATTACAGAGTAATAACAGCTTAGGCAGCATCTAATGGGCATCGATTTTAACGGCATTAATTCAAACCAACCGGGAAAAACCGGTAGCCGTTCGCCTGCGAAAAATGATGCTTCCGAACAAAAATCTGAAAAAATTCAACATCGAGTTGAAGTTCAAGAACAAAAAAGGCAAACCTCTGTTCATCTTAGTTCGGACGCAAAGACTCTCAAGCGGATGGAGAACGCAGCTTCGAAAGCGCCCATCGTCAATTCTGATCGAGTCGCAGCGATCAAAAAACAGATTTCTGACGGTCAATATAAAATAGATGCTCGAAAAATAGCGGACAAAATGGTCGCCCACGAAGAATTTTTAGAAAAGCATTTCGATATCATCGATCATAAAAGCGGCGGCTAGCGTCACTTCAATGGCCAATAATTTTAATTTAGCTTTAACTCACCTTTAACTCACCTTTAATACTCGCCCCTATCCCCCAGCAGTGAACTTTTTAATTGCGCGCTTTTAGGATTGCATTTCAGTGCATTGTCGATTTTTCCACGACAGCGTATTTTTTCTGAGCCGCTGATAAAAGCGGTTTAAGACTTGCATTGATTGGAGGGACCTTCAATTTTTCGACGCTTTACATCCCAATCGCCTAGAAAACATTTAACAAGATTAAAATGCTCGATCAAAGGAAATATTTATGCCTGATCAAATTACTGCCAATACTGCGAAAGAAATAGAAATCCTCTTTGTTGAAGGAATCAGCCTAAGCTCAAAGCTCGAATTCACCCTCGATAATGAACGCCAGGCACTTGAAAACCAAGATCGTCATCGTTTAGAAACATTGTCTGAACTTAAAAGCAATCAACTGGATCTGCTTTCTTCCAACGACCATCAATTAATCGATATGCTCACAAAGTCAGGCATCCCAAAAGAGGTCAACGGCATCGATACACTGATCAGTTTAACGCCATTGAAACAACAGACTGAGTTATTTAAGCTGTGGGATAACCACAAGGTAAAACTTAAAGCCTGTAAAGAAAAAAACATTATCAATGGCAGAATCATTGAACGTTCCCGCTCCGTGGTGGATCACCTTCTAAACATTATTAACTCCGGCGGCCCGCCCCAAGCTTCGCTCTATGAAGCAAGCGGGAAGTCCAACCCACAAGAAGGCAGCAGAACTATTGCCAAGGCGTGAGTGTGATTTACTACCCTCTGAGAAGGCTATGGCGCTAGGATAAATGACAAAACATAAAACCGAAAAGCGGCAAGGCTCGACCAACGAAGCGGTAAAAGATCGTCCTATTCACCCCCCTAAACGGTTAAATCGGTGTCGATAGACTCGCACCGCTGATAGCAATAGGGTATTTCAACTATAATTAGTGTTTAAGCCCAGCACAGTAGCGTCAATCTTGTTTGATCAATATTTACAATGTTTAAATTTCTCAGTCGATTTGGAATAAAAAAAAGATCTCAGGACGAAATTGAATTTAGAACTCACTGCCGATTGATTAGAACCTCACTGCGCAAAAGAGTTCCCATTCATATTCGTCTTGCCAACAAGAAATCAGCGCCCCAGTACACTAGCTTGTTAGTTGATTTCTTCGAAGACAGCCGCAAACTGGTGTTTGACCGCCTGCAGCCAATCGAAGCGAACTCGCAAATAAAGGTTGGTAATCATTTTACGGTGGATGGTAACCTCAGGGGACTAAATTTTAATTTTGAAGTTGAAGTGTTAGCGATTGAAAAAGATAAAAGTAACAATCCCTTATTCCGCACTACTTTTCCCAGTGAGATTTATACCGAGCAACAACGAGCAGCATTTCGAGTTTCTGTCAGCAGTATCAGAAAAATTAAAATCATTGTCATTAGCACCCAGCACCCTCCTCAAAAATCTTATTTAAGAGACATTAGTGCGACCGGGTTTCAGTTTGTCCGAACTGGCGGAGAGAAATCCCGCTTTAACAACGGCGACTTAATGAATTGCTGCATGATATTTCTTCCGGATTCCCCTAAAATAATTTGCCGCGCCATCGTTCAACATGTCCAACAGGATGAGGAAAATAACATCACAAAAGTAGGCTGTAAATTTGTCGAAGTAGGTGGCACCCACCAAAGGATCATCAATCGATTTATTAATAATGTGCAGCGAGAAAATCGACGCCGAGAACAAGGCGAAGACTTTGAAAAAACAAAGGAAAAGGAAAAGGAAAAGGAAACCCCACCCGATCCCTCAAAATCGGGATCAAATCTGTTGGGGCATGACTAGAAACTGCCCGTCATCCTCTTATTACTTTCGTCATCCTCTTTTCACTTCGTCATTCTCGTACCCCCGTCATTCCTGCGCCCCCCGTCATTCCCGCGAAGGCGGGAATCCATCGGGTTGCAAACACT
>NVTH01000116.1 GCA_002401525.1 Moraxellaceae bacterium
ACGCTACACGTACGGCAAATCCCCCCGGATCACTTCATTAAAAATTTTAAAAGAACAACGTCAACGACTCGTCAAAGTCGATAAGCGTCAAACAACTTGAACCAAAGCAAGTCGTTAAGTCGCACCCAGACAACATGACCACCACTGCAAAAGCACCCGCCGTCCTGAGCATTATTTTTGTGATGTTTTTATTCATTTTCAACTCCATTAAATTGTTATAGTTTTTGCGTCTGTAATTTATTTAACTTCCATTCTGGAACACCGCACAAATGTCTTATCTATCAAGAAATTAAACAGTCAGTCAGCTTGCCGATGCAGAATGCGAAGAAAGCTAAACGGCAAGGCCACACGCATAGTAACAAAAAAAATACAGATGTTACTACTTTTTTATATTACTTATTACTTTTTACCATCACTTAAGGCCTGTCATCGAACTCGTAAAGTTTGACGACCAAACGTAACCTTTTGTTACCTAAATAATCCATCTCACTCATTTTGAAGTCCTTTAGACATAAATCGTGTGAGAACGCCCTCACGATTCGAACCAAACCCCTGTAAAAACTCACACACCCCTTCACTGCTTATTGGTATGGTAGATCAACTCAAATTGGCGCATAAATTACATCAAGACGTTTTAAATGTATGATTCGCGCTGACTGCCACTAATGCCGAAGGTTTTTAGCCAAACCTGCCCTTTATCAAAATAAAAATGAGTGCCATGAATATTTCCAAACTAACCCATGCCAATTTTTTCAAAAAGCCGCCTTCCACCCGAGTGACGACCTTATTACGGCATATCCGCAAAACTGCACAGGCGGCGCTGCTAATGGGGCTTTCCATTCAAATTCTACAAGCCAGCGGCTTGTATGAGGGCGAAAGGAATAGTTTCGGTCGATTCGATGGCCAAGGAACCTACACCAACAGCCGCGGCGATGAATACAAAGGGCAATGGCGAGACGGCGTTAAATCTGGCGTTGGCACGCTCACCAAAAATAGCGGTGAAATTTATAAAGGTGATTGGCAGGAAAACAAACGCAACGGTAAAGGCGAACAAAGCTTTAAAAATGGCGATGTCTATAAAGGACAATGGATTTTTAACAAGCGAAATGGGCTCGGTACTTACTTTTACACTAACGGCAATGTGTACGAAGGCAATTTCCAATCCAATCAAATACATCAAAAAGGATTGATGAAATACGCCAATGGAGACCAATTTCAAGGCTTTTGGTCTTACGGTAAAAAGGACGGCAGCGGCACCTACCGCTTTAAAAATGGAGACCAATTAAAAGGTCAGTGGACTAAAGAGCGATTTTCCGGCAAAGGCCAGTTCATCTTTAAAAACGGATTAATCTACGATGGCCCCATTGCCAATCTCAAACCGAATGGCGTTGGATTGTGCAACAACACRCAATCAAAAACTTCTAACGGAAAGAAAACTAGCAATTGCCACTTCAAAGCGGGCAAGCAAATCAACATCGCCAAGGCCAAAAAAGTAGCGCCTATCCAAGCTAAGCCACAGATCATTCGTGCTGCGTCTCAAGCGGCGCCCAAAATTGCAGCGCTGCCAAAACCGGTACCGGCATCATCCGCACCGAAAAAGTCTGCGTCCCCTACAAAGCCACTCATAAAGGCGATTAAATCGAACCCTGTTAGCGGCAAAGTCACCGTGCTTAAAATAGCCAAAGCGACTGCGCCCGCCAAATCCACGACCCAAAAGAGTGTTACTTATAAGGCACAAAAACCAGAATTCGGTTTTAATCACAACTGGCAAGGCGCGCCTAAATCAGAGCAGGCGCCAAAGGTTTGGCAAGAAGAAACCGCTTCCTATAAAAACCAGTTACGCATCAAATCCGAGGGCACTGATTATTCAATTTCAATTAGAATTCAAGACTATGACGGCCCCGGAATTTATCCGATCGGCTACTATGACGTGAGAGTAAACAATTCGTCCAAAAACCTGTACGCCAGTCACCAAGACTCTTCTGGAAAAGTTCACATCACCCAAGACAATCAACAATTCATCTCAGGTACATTCTCTTTGGACGTTTTTCCTAATGGGAATCCAAATTTAAACGACACCATCGAATTGCGCGACGGATTCTTTACCATAGCCAAAAAGAGCCCTTAGGAGACGCCTTAATTGAGGGCATCAAACACTAAGCGTCTGAATTCCGCACTTTTACGATAATGACATTACCGTCTACAGCGCATATTTCCACGCGAGTGCCCTCCGCAAGTGAGCTCACTTCAGAGCCGTCTTGCAGTCGTGCGCTCCAGTCGATGCCTGAATGACGAATATTACCGCCGTTATGGGTGACCTCTTTACTCACGGGGACTACCTGACCAATCATGTCACTACTAGTGTCCTGCACAATGGAGTTCGAGCCTTGAAACTTTTTCAGCGGTTTCCACAACACCAGGGCACTTAACACCGAAAAAACCCCTACCAACAGAAACTCTATTTCCCATGTAGTAACGGCCCCCACACTGACCAACACACCGGTGATTGCGCACCCCAAACCAAAAAATATCAGTGGACCACTAAGACCAATGATTGTTAGTTCGATCACAAAACTCAGGCCAGCGATAACGTACAAAATTTTATCGTGGTTATTGAGTATAAAATCCGTCAAACCTTGCATTAGAAAAACACCCTCTCAGTGAAACAATCCCCACCCACCACACGCCCTAGCGCTACGCTTCCCAAAACTAGAACTAGCACAAAAAATAGTACAAGAACTAGTACAAGAAGCGCAGTGCTGAAATGCGGCGCTAGAAGCTCAATTTAGTCTGAATCAAATCTCAGAAAGTTTTAATGAGGTCGATACAGCAATCGCTTGGGCCACTGTTGAAGAAATATTATTGCCGGTATTTCCATCGGTCAAAATGACTGAACCTTCATTAGCAATGGCTTCATGGGCTTGAATCGCCCTTTGCGCGAGATTTAACTGAACTGCCTGTTTGCCTTCCAATGTGCTGGCTTGCGCGCCAATCGTTTTAAGCGCCGCCGCATCCGCGTCAGCCACCAAACGAATCGCCTCCGCGCGTCCTGTGGCCTCCAATATCTGCGACTCTTTTAAGGCTTCAGCAGACAACACTCGTTCAGCTTTAGCCGCCTCGGCTTCAAGAACCTGAGCTTGCTTCGCTCCTTCGGCCTCTGTAATCGCCGCAGTTTTCACCCCTTCCGCAGTAAGAATCACCGAGCGTTTTTCTCGTTCGGCCGTCATTTGTTTTTCCATGTCCTCTCGAATCGATTGTGGCGGCGTAATGTCCCGAATCTCATAACGGGTCACCTGCACTCCCCACGGTTGAGTGGCTTCAGTCATCGAGGTTAATATATTCGAATTAATGACGTCTCTATTTTGAAAGCATTCATCAAGCTCCATGGAGCCAATGGCATTTCTCATCGTGGTCATCGCAAGTTGCGTCACGGCCAGCTTGTAATCCGTTATATTATTGGTAGCGGCTCCTGCATCGGTCACTTTCATAAAAAGTATGCCATCAATTTGCAGGGTAATATTGTCCTTAGTGATTGCAGATTGAGAGCCTATTTCCAATGACTGCTCTTTCAAATTTCGGTCCGCCGCTACTTTTTGCACGAAAGGAATAATAATGTTTAAACCCGCACTTAAAGTACCGCTGTATTTTCCCAAGGTATAAATCACATAGCCTCTATTTTGAGGAACAAAGAGCACGCCTTGCTTTAATGTGAATAATAAAACCACCGTAATCCACACCAAAGGATTGGTCGCAATCGCAAGAAATAGGTCCATAAAATTTTTCCTTCCCAAATGATTAGAGACCGATAGGTCCCCTGTTGAAATGCCTCGGGTTATCCAGACACCTGACTGTTATCTAAAGAAAATAAATAACAAATTACACAATGTAACGCTTTATCTTAAATCTGCAATGGTCTGCCTTGTTTATCGTCATAATCCTTTCAAAGAAGATTATATTTTGGCGCTGTTTCATCGAAATCAAGATTCATCAATGCCAAAAGGCACTTAAGTTGCGTCACTTAAATGAGGGAGGAAGCACCACCCAGTCATAAATTTCGCAAACTTTTCAACCACACGCCTCGATATCAAAGCGACTGGATCATTGGCACACACTGCCCCAGCCACAAACAACCATTCGACCCAACGAATCATACAAGCTATTGACCTCGTTATCAGATTTCACACCATTTCGAATGCCAAAAGATCGTCAACTGCTCCCTCAGTATCCCCTAATGAACTACAGAGGCGCCACTCCCCAACGCCAAATCCGCGCTCAGGAGTGATTTTTATAGGCCGATCGAGCGGGTCACTGCATTAATTGTCCCCGTTAAACCTCGCTCAGAGTCTAATTCAGATATCGAGTTTCGATGGTAACGGCGCCCAAAAAATGGGTCAATTTTATGACGAAATCGCCACCTTTTCTCAAGAATAGGGAGCAAACCAGCAGTTCTTATGGCAACTCTTCCCCAAACGAGCCAAGACCGCTTTGAAAAAGCGCGCATTTTCCTTTAATGTAGCCATCCAGCCCAACTGGCGCAGCAGGCAATTCCAATAAAATAGCTTTATTTTTTTGAGAGAGTGACTATTTTTGCTGCCTATTCAAGAGGTTTACGCGCCTCGTTTTGATTCAGACGTCGGGCTTCTATATTTTATTGCCTTTGCAAAGGAGTTTTATCCATGTTCCGAGAAAATTTGAAAGTGCTAGACTGCACCATCCGCGATGGTGGCCTTATTAACAACTACCAGTTTAGTGACGACTTTGTAAAAGCGGTTTATCACGCCACTTGCGAGGCCGGTGTTGATTACATGGAAATCGGCAAAAACCTTTGTGAAAGCGAAATATACAATCGTGAAGCTTTTGGCAAGTGGAATTTCTGCGATCAAGACGATCTAAAAGCCATTGTCGATTCCTACGACGGCGATTATCGCCCTGTCTTAGCAGTCATGTACGATGTCGGTCGTGTCGACACTCAATCATTATTAGCGGCAGACCAGAGCGTCGTGGGAATGATTCGCACCGCTTGCTACGTTGCTGACATTGATAAAGGCTTGGATTTAGTCAAGCGTTCAAAAGACCAAGGCTACGAAACCACCATTAACATCATGGCTCCTTCTGCAGCTATAGAATCGGACCTTATTGAAGCACTTCAACAAGTCGAAAATACGCCTGAAGTAGATTACCTTTACTTCGTAGACAGCTACGGCGCATTTTACTCTGAGCAAATCACTTCTTACTTGGACTTGTTTAAAGCCCATGCCCCGAGTAAAGAATTAGGGTTTCATGGCCACAACAACCAACAATTGGCTTTCGCTAATACACAACAATGCATTATCGAAGGCGTTAACTTGTTGGATGCCACAGTGAACGGTCTCGGCCGAGGCGCAGGAAACTGCAACCTGGAACTACTGTTAAACTTCTTGAAAAACCCTAAATTCAACGTCCAACCTATCTATCAATTAATACAAGAGCAGATGATTCCTTTGCGTAAAGACATTGAATGGGGCTTCAACGATATCTACGGCATCAGCGGACACCTCAATCAACACCCTCGTGCAGCGATGAAGTTACGAGGCAATGAGATTGATAAAGACAATTGTTATGATTTCTTAATTAATAGCATTGGTGACATCGCATAACGCATTTCCATCGATCGCAGGCTTTTTGCCTAGCGATTTAGGCTCCGACAATAAAAAACCGCTTTGTCCTCTCGGGCAAAGCGGTTTTTTTACGTTATAGCACCTCTAAAAACACACTACTCCAAAGACACACTATTCCAAAAACTAAGGGCTAATTCAATTCAGGGAACTAGTTCAGTTCAGACTCCGCTTAAGTGGTCTTTTTGGCAATATTGAGTAATTCGCCTTTTTCATAAACTGCCTGCAATTCCTCAATTAATGCGTAATCCTGGACATCCCAGGGGTGAAAATCTCGCTTGTAAAATTGAACGTAATGCTTCCAGGGCTTCACAAACATTCCATCGCGACCAAACAAAAACTTCATCCCATTGAACCAAGTCTTACCACTGAATAGCAGCCCATCCTTATACAACAACGGCGCCATACGAATGGGAAGGATGGAGATTAACCCGATCGTAGAACCAATCATTGCAAACACTCGTGGCCAATAACGCCCATCAATATTCATGTAAACGTCATAGGCTACCGCCTTGTGTTCAATCTCTTCAGCCGCGTGCCATTTAAATAAAGGCACAAAATCCTCGTGGGCTGGCGTAACAAAACGATCTGGATCAGATAACGACTGATGCGCCAACAAGGCCGTAAAATGCTCCAATGCTAAAGTATTGACCAGTGATGTCTTGGGGTACTTCTTATTCGCCCATCTTCCTAAGGTATCGATGAGTTTATTTTCACGTTCTAAACTGGTGTAACCTTGACGAGTGAGTACGTCCAAATGATCTTGGTGGCAGCGGGAATGATGGCCTTCCTGAGTGGCAAACGCAGTAATATCCTTCTGCAATTTTTCGTCAGTCACTTCACCCCGGTAATGAATCACGCTACGAACAAAGAACWCCTCTCCAGGAGGGAAGGTGGTAAAAAAAGCGTTAAAAAAGTGTGTTTTAAACGGGTCGTTATCAAACCAATATTTAGGAGAATCGTCGGTRATATTAAAGGTAATRTCACGAACCGTGATTTTATGATCATGGGGTGGCGCAGGCACATCTACAATTGCATTCATCAAACACTCTCCACATACATTCTCCCGTACACGGCTGCATTAAACTCATGTCGCTAAACCCAGTTCACTAAATTTAGTTCGCAACACTGGGCTCATAAAACAACACTATGCAGATGATAATATGTCACAGGAATCGTAGTTATAATTATTAGTGATAGTCGGTAGTCCTCCTTAATTAATAGCAGACTCCTTAGTCATACGACAAGGTTAATTGCTGCCAAATGTTGAATTTAGGACAGATGAGGCACTCCTGGCGCATACAAACAAGCTGCCCTAAGAACCGATTCAGTCTCGCAGTGAGGACACCAGATCGTCATCAAGGCGACGAAAAGTSGGGCTTGATGACACAAAGACAACCACCGCAATGATCATCACTACCGACGCGACCGCCACGGCAAGAGGAGCGCCCACCTGCTCAGCAGCATAAGCCATTGGTAAAACGCCTAACGGCATCAAGCCAAAGGACATTAACATAAAGCTGGTAATGCGCCCCCTTACCTCATCAGGCACGAGGACTTGGATCGACGTATTATTCAAAGTCCCGGCGACATTGGCGAAGATATTAGCCAGTAACAGCGGCAGCAGGGCAAGATAAAAATTAGGCACGAAACAAAACGCGCCTAGAAATATCCCGAAACCAATAGTGCCTAACACCATGCTGTTAAATCGCTCAGGTTTCTCGCCTCGTCGAGCCACCCACAACGCACCCAACACCCCGCCGACTCCAGCACTGCCTTGCAGAAAGCCAAGCCCTTTGGCTCCCACCTCCCACACTTCATCTGCGAATACCACCAATAGGTTTTGAAACGGCATGGCGAGAAACATCGGTACCATGCCGAATAAAAGTAACAATAAAATTTGCCGGTTTTCACCCAAATAGGTAAATCCGTACTTCACATCAGCGAGCAACGCTTTATTAGCGGCCTCTTTAGCGGGGGGCGCCGGCTCAATTCCCAGCAAGCAGGCCACTCCCACCAAGTAGAGCAATATACCTAAAATATAAACCCCCTTTATCTCGATCAGGCCAATCAACAAACCCGCACACACAGGGCCGAGGACTCGGGCCAAGTTCAAAACCATCACCGCCAACGCCATGGCATTGCCAATATTTTCCTTGCCCACCACTTTGACTGACAACGCCATTCTTGCGGGCATAATAAGCGGAAACATCAATCCCATAAATGTCGCAGCAGTGATTAAATTCCAAAACTCTAGCCGGTCAGTCCATAACAAAAACAAAATCACACACTCGTTGATGACAATAAACAGTTGGCCAATCATCAACAATTTACGTTTTTCCATTCGGTCAGCGATCGCGCCGCCGACCAAGGAACCCACCAACATGGGAATCGCCACGGCTAAATTAATCTGCGCGAGCGCCAGTTCTCTATGGGTCAATTCCCACGCCAAAACCGATCGAGTCAGAATCTGTCCTTGCATCGCAAAAAAGAACGCAATGTTGCCAGCGAATAGCCAACGATATTGAGGGATTTTTAAAGCAGCGAAAGCTGAAGGTTTATCACGCCCAGTTGCATCACGTTCAGTTGAAGGGGTTGGATTCAATACGATTCCTTAACGACCAAATGACAAAAAGGAATTAATCATATAACGACCAGGAACAAGAAAGGTAGTTTTGCGGCGACTTACGTGATCAAGAGAAACAGTGGCAAATATGAACAGAGACAGGGACAAACAGGACCGAGAAAGGCGGCAATGAGGATAGATCGTCACAGAGCAAGCTTTTGCACACCAGCTCTGTGACATTAACACTTAACGGATGAACGTTTAACGGGTTAACATTTAAAGCGACGCCATACTGCCCGCCTCTAAATCAGAGATTTTAACCACCGGCGGATTGCTCATTTCTTGAAAAAATACTTTAGGGCCAGCCGGCCCCACCGAATCTGGAAACCAAATTCCGATATCAAGCTCCAGCTCATGGAAATCCCCAAGGTTGTTAGGCAAGCCTTTGGTGCGAATTCCGATTCTAGGTTTTGCTCCGGGGTAGCGCTCCCAATCGGTGGTTGCATTGGGATCATCAAGATATAACATTGCCGTGTGCATGCCGTCTGTTAGCGCCGGAGGCAAGGTGATTTGCATAAACACATCCCAGCCTTGCTTGCTATCCATCCATATCCAATCCCCTGGCAAAGGCAATTGATTCACCATATTTTCCATTTCAGTCATCTTTCCATCCACCACCGCGGTACCGAAATCATCCCACACCGACGCCGCGGACACTACCGCACCGGTCGCGTCAACAAAATCCAATGCCACTTCAATGGTGGGGTCGCGAAATATTTTTGCGAATGAACCGGCAGCCCCTATTTCAGTTCGATTGGGGATATGAATGCCCTGGTCATAAAAATTCACCTGGGTATATAAACTAAACAGCTGAATATTGGCAAAATAGATTTCTAGTTTTGCCAGACTAGCGACTCGAACCGGTCCGTCACGAGCGCCGATAATATGAATGCGCACATTATCATTATCCACCGCCCCTCTAGCCCACTCAAAAAAGATCCCCGCCGCTGCATTAATTCTTATTGCATCAAGAATATTAGTGAATTGCTTCGAACCGATATGGGCTTGAAAATCACGAAACTCAATAAAGCTTTTAGGATCCGATTCCGTATGATAAAAAGTCGTGGTGACATAAGTGCCTTCTTTTTCAATTCGAATATTGGCGTAATCTGCTTTACTCCGAAGCGGGTTATCCAGCAAGATATAAGCGTATCTGTCAGGGCCTATTTCGGGTGTTAATTTCAATTCCTTGGCAATTTTTCCCTCAGGCACCGCCATTTTTTCCGCGTCAAAACGATACTTACTGGTATCACGATACATAAAAATTAATTCATCCCCTGCATCCAATTGCTGATAGACTCCCTCTACTTTTCCTGGAGACTTGCCAGGCACGTATATCCAACCATACTCTTCACCGAATTCATCCACTTGAAAAGGAATCGGTTTTAGTTGCCCTCCCCGCACGGCCATTAAAGAAATATTATCCAAGCTTTTTCCGAGTAACTCCTCCCCTAGCTTTTCTCCTTTCAATCGCATGACATAAAGAAAAGTAAAATGAGTAAAGTCTAGTTCGGTGATCAGTTCATCCAATTGATGGGGCCTTAAACGCGCCACCTCATCCATATTTTCAACAATCCAGATTGGATCATTATCAAAGCCTTGTGCATAAGCTTTCACCTCAGCAGCCGACGGCAACGGCCCCTCTGGATAACCGGCCTCCACCAGCGCAGGCAATAAGAAAAGCATAGCGAAACCCCACACCAAGCCCATTTTCGAACACATTTTTTTCCGTGTCATGACAAGCCCCTTGATCGACCTAAATTAATTATTATATTCCGAACCAACAGATGAGCACTTCCGCCGCATTCACAGTGACTCAAACTTTAGATCAAAAGGTGGCACGATCACTTTTTATTTTTTAGAACCAACATCCATGCCCGAAGGATAATGAATCTTTCCAAACAGAAGAGGCAAGCGTATTTTAATAGGCCCTGTAGAAATAGGGTAATTTGGCAATATTTGAATTTAATAGGATGTAATTATTCTTAAAGCACTAGATTCGCACGACAAACAGCCCTTTCAAAGCAATTACATCATTATTAATATTTACCAATCTCTGTGCAGGCCGATTATTAGTTAATTTTCTTATTCAATTTAAGTTTCATCAATGACGCACAGAGAAGGTCAATGGCAGCGAAGCCATGCCGCGAATAGCGCCAGCATGCATACGCTCAGAGCCACCATGGTCGATTTTAAAGTCTGGCATCACCCGCAGCAGTTCTTCCAACGCCACCTTCGCCTCGAGGCGCGCCAAATTCGCCCCCATGCAAAAATGAATACCAAAACCAAGCGCAATATGATTATTGTCTTTGCGGTCCATTATAAATTGATCGGGGTTTTCAAACTGACTTTCATCGCGATTGGCTGAACCGAAAAGAATCAACAGCTGTTCATT
>NVTH01000117.1 GCA_002401525.1 Moraxellaceae bacterium
CGAATTTTTTCCAACAAAGTCCCCATACGCGATTCCGCATCGGTCATCAACCTAAATTCGACACGCCGAGACTTATCAATGTCTTCGTGCCCCTCCGGCGTATAAATTAGCCGCGAGGAAGAAAGCCCATTCGCGGTAAAACGTTCGCCTATCCAAGCTCTATTTTTTTTAACTTGATCCAACCCATACAAATACTCCAACGTACTACGAGTACGCGCCTGAGAGAGCCCCATATTAAGAAAATAGGCCAGCTCGTTATCTCTGGCATTTTTCCATTGACTGGAAG
Organism: Moraxellaceae bacterium; assembly: GCA_002401525.1. Lineage (GTDB taxonomy): Bacteria > Pseudomonadota > Gammaproteobacteria > Pseudomonadales > UBA3067. The sequence continues at coordinate 287 of NVTH01000117.1, forward strand.
TGTGTCCTTCAATTCTCACTTCAACGATGGAATTCTCATATTTAAGCGATTGAATAATTGATAAATAGCGAGGGAAAAAATCTTCAAGTATCATTTGAAACTCTACTTTTAAGGTTGATTTCCCATTATCAAATAAAGTTTCTGAATTCAGAAATCGCAACGTAAGATTCTCATCAAGCACCGCTCCCCAGCGGGGCAGGTCATCCTCGAATTCGCGATATAAATCCTCGTATAATTCCGTTCTAAATTTATCATACAACAAAATAACTTCTTCAATTTTCTGTTTCTCTATTTCAAATTCAACCATATAGATAACGGCCAACATCAAGAAAACCATCATCAATCCCCCCATTAAATCACTGACCGAAATCCAATGTTCAGAATCATCAGCGACACTATTGTGCAACATGGAGAACTGCGATCTACTCTGGCTGGCAACCAAAGGTTGATCGCTCGATTTATGAGTGGGTTGGCTGGGCATGCTTTAGCACCAATAAAAACTTATGCAGGATGTTAGAACGATATCAGGATGCAATCTGCAAGACATTACGCAGTTTCTCAGTAAGCGGGGTATAATCGTCAACAAATTTTTCTGACAACGCGGTCAACTGCGACCCGAAGGTCCTCAGCGCCTTGGTCAGCTCTTCCTCCATTGCCCGATCTAAATCCATACTTTGTTTTTCCACTCTGGCAATAGAGTCTTCCGTATGACTTAGCATTTGATTTTGTATCGAGCTAATCGACTCGCCTAAATTCCCAAGCATTTCAGACATATTCGACTTTAAATGTTGGCAAGTCAGCTGCATTGTAGTGGACATTTCTTTGCTTGAACTCGACACCTCCTTCACCAATATTCCCGTTAGATCTGCTAGTCGCGATTCAAGATTAGGCAACCCAGCATTTGCATGTTCGATTATCGCTGAAAACTTTTCAATGTGAGTCTCCAAAGAAGAACGTTGCAACGTAAGCTGATTAATCATACGAGAGAGACCTTCGGCTTCCCCTTTAAAACTCCGGCTATTTTCTACTAAGCTCTCAAACGCTTGGCTCGCCTGCTCAAACCGACCACTTATTTTTGAAAACCGGCTGCAAAGTTCCATTATTTGACTTCGGTATTCTCGTTGCCAGGTGACCATTTCCCCGACAGCCAAATTTAGCTGCTTAAAATTTTCTCCATATTGGGTATTAATCTTGCCATTAAAATCTTGCATCACTCGCTCCAGCGCCTCAACCAGAGCGTGCGTGTTAACTTCCACAATACGATTAAAGTGAGTCTCGATGGAGCTATTGATTCGATTCAACCCCTCAGTAGACGCGGATTCAATAGCGCGCTGAGAAACTTGGCTCGACTCTCTAAACACCTTTAATTCAGCGCAAACCTCTCCCAGCAACAACACCATGGATTCAATTTCATTACCTCCACCTAGCTCTTGATTTCGAGAAACAATGATGAGCTGTCTAATTTTCAAGCTCAAAGCGCCGGCTAAACCAACTACCGATGACCAAAACGCAGTTTTCAAGCCCATCAGTAAACTCGGTACGCTGGTCTGTATATTATTTATATCAAATTCAAACAAACCGATCGCTATTCCCAAAAAAGTACCAAAGATCCCCAAACTTGTCAGAGAGGCAGGTGCAAAATTAGCAATATGAGGGGAATAACCGGGGCCATGAAAATACGCCGTTAAAAAAACAATCACAGCGATAATGACGATCGTTATTAGCGAAAAAGTAGACAGAATTTCCATATTCTAAACTTACTTGCGCGTAGGAGGTTTGAGTTTTCGGTATTACAAGCAAGGTAGAGTCAAAGCACAACCATTTTCTAATACAAGCCACTCTGCAGCTCATTATTCTAGGCTCACTCACTTGACCCACCCTTTTAAGTGTAGTCGCGCATAAAGTTCTGTTCAAACAGATTTTTCTGGCTTAAAGTGAGCCCTCAATGAAGGAAGGCAACCATCTAATAAATATATCAAAAAGCCACTATCGATATTTTTTTAAAAAGTAGGTATCGTTCCGTCCATGAACAAACAAGAAACAGCCAACATCGAAAAATTTGTCGTCAGACTCCCAAACGGCATGCGGCGCAGAATTGCAGAAGTAGCTAAGCAATATCATCGCAGCATGAATTCCGAGATTGTTTCGCGTCTTGAGCTTAGCTTAAACACGGAAGATGTCGAAATAAATTCACCCGACGAGGTTCTTGAGAAAAAACCTCAATACAGCACTCACTCAATTACGGACATCCATAACTTGGACCTGTCCAGTATAAGCCCTGAAGAAAAATCCCTTATCGAGCTAGTACTACTGCTTCCCGCAGATAAACAAAAGGCGCTCATTAAGTTATTAAAGTAAACGCAACCCTATTACTAACCTGCTCACTCCCGATACTTTACGCTCTATAATCTCGCCATCAAACAAGGACGTTGAAGCGCTCGACATCTATCCATCGCAGTCGATTGCAGAAATCCAAAATCCACAATCGACCACTAAAACGCTACCCTACTAATTTAAGCATGACTCCCGCAGCAACCGCCGAACCAATAACGCCAGCGACGTTAGGACCCATTGCATGCATCAAAAGAAAGTTTTGCGAATTGGCTTCTAACCCAAGCTTATTCGCCACCCGCGCAGCCATTGGGACAGCGGAAACCCCTGCGGCGCCGATGAGCGGGTTTACTTTGCCATTGGTGAGCTTGCACATCAACTTGCCCATTAACACGCCGGTGGCCGTACCGATGCAAAAGGCAATCATGCCCAACACCAATATCCCCAAGGTATTTAAATCGAGGAATTTTTCAGCGCTTAATTTTGACCCCACCGCCAAACCTAAAAATATAGTCACCATATTAATCATGGCATTTTGAGTAGTATCACTTAGCCGCTCGACAACACCGCATTCTCGCATCAAATTACCGAAACAAAACATGCCCAACAACGGTGCAGCAGAAGGGAGCAGTAGCGCTACCAATAACAACAACGCAAGCGGGAATATTATTTTCTCTAAACGAGACACCGGCCGCAGCTGAACCATCACTATTTTACGTTCGGCCTCAGTGGTTAACGCACGCATAATCGGAGGCTGAATCAAAGGCACTAAAGCCATGTAGGAATACGCGGCAACTGCGATCGCCCCCAATAATTCGGGCGCTAGCTTACCCGCCACATAGATAGCAGTGGGCCCATCGGCCCCSCCAATAATSGCGATAGCRGCCGCATCTTGGATTGAAAAGTTAAAACCAATGTCCAGCATATTAAGGCCTAACGCGCCAATCAAGGTGGCAAAGATTCCAAATTGRGCCGCCGCTCCAAGCAACAAGGTCTTAGGATTGGCAAGCAGCGGCCCAAAGTCGGTCATTGCTCCCACGCCCATAAAAATAAACAGCGGAAAAATGCCACCGGTCTCGATTCCTAAGTGGTAAAGATAATAGAGCAAGCCTCCAGCCTCATTCCCCGAAGGTTCCGTAAAAAATCCAGCTTCAGGAATATTAACCAAAATTGCGCCAAACCCAATGGGCACTAGAAGCAAAGGCTCAAACCCTTTACCAATGGCTAGATACAATAAAACCAAGCCAACACAAATCATAAACGGCTGGCCCAGACCAGCGACGCCTTGCTCTTGAAACAGATCGATCAGATAAAAAACACCTGTGCTCTGCCATAAATCAATCATACTTTCCATGCTAAGGACAACCTCTCAATGAACCCGATCATGAGCGAAAACGCCAAAATGACATTGACACTGCTAAACACCTATTACAGCGCAAGCTCTACAAGGTGAGCAACGTGTCTCCCACTGTGACCGAGTCTCCTTCCTTGATCATCACTTGACCAATTGTCCCACTCCTAGGCGCTCGAATCTCTGTTTCCATTTTCATTGCTTCGAGGATAATCAACACCTGGTCTTCCTCAACCTGTTGCCCAGCAGTCACGTTAATCTTGAATATATTACCCGCCAATGGAGCCGCTAACGGCTCACCTCCAGAGGACACTGGCGCACTTTGCACGCTCGCTACCGGCGCTGCGGCAGAAGCGCTCACCACCGCGCCCTCTTCCACCTCAACGATATAACTTATACCGTTCACCTTCACTGTATAAGTTTCAGGGCCATCGCTGGCAGCAGTCGATTTTTGGGCTGCCACAGAAACGTTGCCATCCACTTTGGCTGGCGCCTCAGGCACTGGCTCAAAAGCATCCGGGTTATTTCTATTTTGAAGAAATTTAAGCCCCACTTGGGGGAAAAGCGCATAGGTTAATACGTCATCAATTTTACTTTCTGCCAGCTGAATGCCTTTTTCAACGGCTAGCTTGTCCAACTCCAAGCTCAACTTTTCTACTTCTGGCTCTAATAAATCTGCAGGACGACAAGTCACCGCTGCCTCGCCATCCAGTACCTTAGCTTGCAAAGCTGAATCGAAGGGCGCCGGAGCTGCACCGTAGAGCCCTTTCAACACACCCGCCGCTTCCTTTGAAATCGACTTATAGCGTTCGCCGGTCAGCACATTCAGCACTGCCTGGGTGCCTACGATCTGTGAGGTAGGCGTCACCAAAGGAATAAAACCTAAATCTTTTCTAACTCGAGGAATCTCAGCTAACACTTCGTCAAATCGATCTTCAGCGCCCTGTTCCCGAAGCTGGCTTTCCATATTAGTCAACATACCACCGGGCACCTGTGCCACCAAGATACGAGAATCAGTGCCCCGCAACGACCCTTCAAACGCAGCATACTTCTTTCTCACGCCTCTAAAATAAGCCGCAATCTCCTCCAACGAATCAATGCTTAACCCCGTATCCCGTTCAGTCCCCTGTAGCATGGCCACTACAGACTCAGTGGGGGAGTGCCCATAAGTCATACTCATTGAGGAAATAGCCGTATCGATATTATCGATGCCCGCCTCCACCGCTTTTAATGCAGTAGCCGTTGACAGCCCTGTGGTGGCATGACAATGCATGTGAACAGGAATGCTAAGCTCTGCTTTTAAACGCGTCACCAACTCAAAAGCAACGTAAGGTTTAAGTAACCCGGCCATGTCCTTAATACAGACAGAGTCAGCCCCCATACTTTCAATTTCTTTGCCTAATACAATCCATTTCTCCAAGCTGTGAACAGGGCTCACCGTATAAGAAAGAGCCCCCTGAGCATGCTTGCCTACTTTTCTCACCGCAGCGATGGCGGTTTCAAGGTTACGAGGGTCATTCATCGCATCGAATACCCTAAATACATCCACCCCATTCACTGCCGCTCGTTCTACAAACTTCTCCACCACATCGTCTGCGTAATGGCGGTAGCCAAGAATATTTTGACCTCGAAAAAGCATTTGCTGAGGAGTATTCGGCATGACCTTCTTGATTTCCCGAATTCGCTCCCAGGGGTCTTCCCCCAAATAGCGAATACACGCATCAAACGTAGCCCCCCCCCATGATTCAACCGACCAGTACCCCATTTGATCCAGCTTTTCCGCAATGGGCAGCATGTCATCAATTCGTAAACGGGTAGCAAATAAAGATTGATGGGCATCCCGAAGGACAACTTCGGTAATGCCAAGAGGCGCTTTAGACTCACTCATGGGTATTTAACCTTACTCAAAATTTAGTTTCACGACCGCTATTTACGGTGCGCGCGATATTTTTGAATTGCCGCTGAGATCACAGCGATAAGTTGCCCATCAGCATCTCCCGGCGGCTCACTAGAGCCCTCCGTTGAGGCTTGGGTTTGAGGAAGGTGAGGTTCTTCTGGGAAAAATGTATTGATAACTTTGGACATCGCCATGGTGGCGAAAATCAGCAGTACAAGGAATCCAAATACAGTGGTTATTCCCACCACCATAAGGTTTACACCTTCAAGTATCAGATCACTCATTTTTTATTTTACTCCGATCGATGACCAATTAATCGCTGATTCACTAATAATCCAACACACTTTTTGTCACGAATTTAGCGAAACCCGGACCGGAGACGGTATCCCCGGCGCAGAGCAATTATTCAGAAAAACCCACGCTTACCTTTGATTAAGGGCAGCAATTCTTCACATCACTCAATTTGGATGTAAATTGAGTGATGACCATAGTGGCCCAGCGAAATCTACCTTGTAAACAGGAATTAGGCAACCATGATCGAAGTTTTATACGCAGAAGCGGCCGAAAATCTGATTGACTATTGCGGGCACTCTAAACCCTTGCTCCCTGTCATCGGCATCGAAAACGGCACAGTCAACGACCAGCCCCTCAGACTAAAGAGTTTGATTAGAACGTATTTACTTCGGGGTTTAATTCACGCCAGCAAAGCGAGTGACTTATTAGACTTAACCAGAACAGCTGAAAAAAGAATTTAAATATTGAAACACTAACTCTTTACATCATCGACAATCTTATCGAAACCTTCATTGGTTTGATGCAGGTTATCCTGCAAATCCACCAAGCGTCGCAATCCAATCGCCAAACTACGCAGTATTTCTCGCTCTGCAGATTCCTCTAAATCCAAATTAGTAAATTTCATTTCCACATCTCTTAATACATCTTCGTAAATGCCTATCATAGAAGCAACTACCTCATGATTATTGACATCTTCGACCTGCAAAAGCCCATGGGTTTTACCAATCAGTTTTTTAAGCATCTCTTCGAGCTTGTGCATTTTTTCCCGCGTGATAATGTAATCCACTCGTGCTTCAGCGCCTTTCAGTAGCGCTAACGATTGCTCCCGAATTAGCCGATAGCGCAGCGAATCCTCCAAAGGCATATTCTTAATTAACAAAGAAACACAGCGGTAATTAATGACCGTACGCCGCCCAAAATCAACGTAACGCCCATTTTGGAACGTTTTACTAATCAGCGCCGCCTCAAGTTCTCTCGGCACATGATCATCTTCAAAGTTATAGGCGTGATCGTTCATCCTAATTTGCAAAGTAGCATTCACCCCAAAACCGCGCGTAGTATCCAGAAGCACATCGGCTAAATCTTCAATGGTTCTCACGTTGAAAGTCTGTTCAATAAACGACAAACATTGGCCAAAATAACTATTATCCTTCAGCGCGCTATTCGCGACAGAACTCACCGCCTTAACCTGACTTTGTAAAACAGTGGCGTCAGCTTGGTAAGCCAGGCATTTATCTATTTTAATTAATACTTCTTCGCCTTCAAAAGGCTTTGTAATAAATTCATCACCCCCCACTTCATAACCTTTTAATTTTTCTTCAATACTGCATCTTCCTGATAAAAATATTATCGGAATATCTTTTGCGCGACTTAACTTTCTTAACTCGATACAAGTTTCATAGCCATCTTTTCCGGGCATTGTAACGTCCAGCAAAATCAAATCTGGTGCGGTTTCACCAATTTCTTCTAAACACTGCTCTCCCGAAAGAGCGAAACTGACGTTATATTGCTCCGACAACAATTTATCAATGATCTTATGATTCATTTTTGAATCATCAACTGCCAGTATTTTTGCCTGCTTATTCAACCCATCCAACCCCATACAATAACAAGATTTAATCGCATCACAGGCCTCAAACTACCCAACCAAATTATCAACGCAACTAATGCAATTGAGGAGAGCACCCTTGTTTGTCAGTATAGACAATTATTACGAAATCCGACGTTGACAGTATCCTGCGTTGACAGTCGAGGCAGGTCAGACTATTAAAATAACCAGAGATTGCGAGCAATAAGAAAATCAAAAGAATACAAAAAGACAAAAAAAAGACAAAAAAAAGGGCCTGCACTCTTTGTGCAAACCCTTGATTTATATGGTGCGCCCGGCACGATTCGAACGTGCGACCGCCTGGTTCGTAGCCAGGTACTCTATCCAGCTGAGCTACGGGCGCTTAATTTTTCAATCCTGGCGGAGAGGGAGGGATTCGAACCCTCGATGGGATTTAACACCCATACTCCCTTAGCAGGGGAGCGCCTTCAGCCGCTCGGCCACCTCTCCCGTGACAGGGGGGGCATCATACCATGTTTAAAAAAATTTCAAAGAATTTTCTAAGGATATTAGACGTTTGCTTCTTGCTGAGGATCGTCCTGCTCCGCTTGTCTTTCTTTCTGAATGCGTTGATATATTTCCTCACGATGCACCGCAATTTCTTTCGGGGCATTCACACCAATTCGCACCTGATTACCTTTTACACCTAGAACAGTGACTGTCACTTCATCGCCGATCATCAAGGTTTCACCCACGCGACGAGTCAAAATCAGCATACCTTTTCTCCATTAAACACAAATAATTCAACTTTCAACCACTTAACACTAAACTCAACTGCGGGCGCTCTTCTACTAGATCCATAGGCCTATATGCCCACCTCTCTAGCCACTTACTTTTCTAACCACACAGCGATATCCGATACTTTTGCTAAACGGGTTTTTAACCACCTAGCTTTTTAACTGCCTAACTTTTTAACGAGCTAACCTTTTAACTAGCTCACCCTTTAACTATCCATCTCTTTAACTAGCGATCTTTTTTAACTAGCTAGTTTTAAGTATTGACCAGAGCGATAAAAAAGGAAGCGAAAGTTTTTCCGGAAACTTACTATTTTGTTCTTGAAACAGCAGAAGCAAAACTAAACTGTTCTATTGCCTTAACCAAATTCCAAAAAACTCTAAGGGCATCGTGTTAATTCTATTTTCTAAGCCGTACCCGATTACCCTTCAATAATAAGTTAGATGCCAACCCAAATCAAATAAGCGCGCCCCTAACGAAGCGCCAAAAATATTCTAACCTGTCCCATCCATATCGAGCCCGAATGCCGTATGCAAAGTGCGTACAGCCAACTCTAAATACTTCTCTTCAATCACCACCGAAATCTTAATTTCAGAAGTCGAGATCATTTGAATATTAATCGACTCATTCGCCAATGCACGAAACATTGTGCTCGCTACCCCGGCGTGAGAGCGCATACCCACCCCAACAATAGACACCTTAGCAATGCGATTATCGGTGACCACCTCTTTCGCTTTGATTTGCTTAGCGACACCATTTAACACACCCACCGCTTTATCGTATTCACTGCGATGCACTGTAAAGGTGAAATCATTGGATTGATCTTCGCCCACGTTCTGCACAATCATATCCACTTCAATATTGGCATCACCGATGGGGCCAATTATTTGGGACGCAATGCCCGGCGTATCGGGAACGCCTCTCAAGGTCAATTTGGCCTCATCGCGATTGAATGCGATACCAGAAATCACAGGTTTTTCCATCGAACCATCTTCCTCAGCACTAATAAGCGTTCCGGGGCCATCTTCAAAACTTGACAATACTCTTAAGGGAACACCGTATTTTCCGGCAAACTCCACGGCTCGAATTTGCAACACTTTCGACCCCAAGCTGGCCATTTCAAGCATTTCTTCAAAGGTAATACGGTCTAACCGACGAGCTCGCTCTACCACTCTTGGGTCAGTGGTATAAACGCCATCGACATCGGTATAGATCTGGCACTCTTTGGCGGATAAAGCCGCCGCCAGCGCAACCGCTGTAGTATCAGAACCACCTCGCCCCAAGGTGGTAATGCTGCCATTGTTATTCACGCCCTGAAATCCAGCCACCACTACCACTCGGCCTTGCTGCAGATCTTGGCTTATATTTTTAGCGTCAATCTCTTGGATTCGCGCTTTACCGTGCGCATCATCAGTCAAAATTCGGACTTGAGAGCCTGTATAGGAAACGGCTTCAACGCCAAGTTCTTTAATTGCCAGGGACAGCAAGCCGATAGTCACTTGCTCGCCAGTGGAAACCACGACGTCAAGCTCTCTTGCGCACGGCGAGGCACTAATTTCTCGAGCTAAATTAATGAGACGATTGGTTTCTCCGCTCATAGCAGAAACGGCGACCACTATATCTAGCCCCGCCTGCTTAGCTTTAACAATCTTTTTTGCAACGGCTTGGATACGCTCAACAGTGCCTATCGATGTACCGCCATATTTCTGTACTATTAACGTCATTACAACCTAGAAGAATATCTGGCCCCAGCGAGGGCGCAATTAAACACCAAATACAAAAAAAAAGAAACATTAAAACGCCACTACTGACCGTCATTAGCGGCTGTCACGAATTAGCGTGTATAAAATGCAGGCCAATTCACAGCCTCATCGGCCTAATTCTTCACCCAATCGAACAATGCCCCCTAAACTTGCATACAAGTTAGGCCACTATGCCTTCTGCTCAACCCAAGATTGCACAGATTTTAGCGCCGCGGAAAGTT
>NVTH01000118.1 GCA_002401525.1 Moraxellaceae bacterium
TTTTCTGCTATTCACCCGATAATAATACTTTATTTAAATGATTGCGTGTTAATGCTTTTATTAAGTACTCGTGTCGGTTTGCGGGAAGCAGTGGATACCAAATCGCGAATATTGCGGTTGAACCGATATCAGTGCTGCCGAATACCACGTAGCTAGTGCCCACCGCGTTATCCATACCGCTAGGTGTATAGGAAGCGCCAATGATGATATCATCAATACCGTCGCCGTTCACGTCACCAGCAGACGCAACAGGAAAGCCAGCCTCAATCACATCAACGTTAAGACCTGTTTTCATTAAGTCGGCTTTAATTCTAGAACGTACCTTTTCTTCACTTTCAACCAACAACAAATTAAATTGGGCTGTTTCGTAATAAATCACGCCAAAGATTACTCCTAATTTTCACGCGTTCGATCATCTCACAATCGAGGATGATCAATCAGTCGCCCCCAACCATAGGATAAACAAGGTAAGCGCTTAAACAGCCGGGTTTTTCAAGCCATCTATACCCCTTATTTAAGTGTATGAAATATTTTTAAGATTGCTTAATCTTTCAGAATTGTCCTACCGAACCACCCAAACCCTTCGAGGACTTACATTAATGACGAGTTTAGAAAAACTTTGTTACATACCAAACACATAGGGTAACGAAAACTAACTGCGTTTTACTTAACAGTAAGACTCAGTACATAAACCTGTCAAAAATCTATGGATTTTAAAAAGCTGGCCTAGTTATAATAATTTTCGAATTAATAGCTTCGGTTTAATAGCCCAATAGTTTTAAGAGCAGTAATTTTTAGGAGCAACAAGTTTTAAGAACGACAAAACAAAAGCAGCCCCCGCTCTAGAACAATTACAGCGAAGGCGCCATTGATCTCAATTATTAATAGAACAAGCGAATATGATTGTGGAAAATCCTGAAGACGAAAGTCCCCAAAATAATAAAATCGATCGCCAGATGAAACTACTAAGAAAAAGAGTTTCCCAGGCGCTCAAATCCTGCCCTCAAGGTATGCATCCATTGAAGTGGTTAATCAACGCCAACAAAATGCAGCCCAAACCTGGGGACGAATTAGAAGAAGATACTTCAAACGACAAAAAAAATGAGTGAACGCTGAAAAACGTTCACTGTAAAAATATTTGCCGCAATAAATAGGCTGTATAAATCAGCTAGATAAGACAAGAATAAATGAATAATCGGCAATCTAGCGTCAGTCTTTCGGCCCGACTCGGATAAGCACCACCCCTCGCGCCACCTGCTGCTCATTTATATCAAACAACTGCACTTCAATACTAAGGTCCTGATTTTTATGCCAATCGGGAATATCAAACTTACACACAGATCTTAAGTCTGTTTTAGCCTTTTTCAAATACTCAATATTCATCCCACTGGGAATCCATCGTGCGCTACGCGGTATGCTCGCCTGCACTGCGCCGGAGGCCGTGAGCTCAATTAAATTAGCCATCGCCGCCGCATGCATGGTACCCATGTGATTAGTCACCGCACGACGTTTTTTCATCGCAGATGTAAAGCAATCCACCAATCCCTCCCCTTCCGTTTATTCAACTGACTGCCTCGCCCTAGCCTTTCTTTCAAGCCTAAAAATCAACTCAAAAGTCGATTCAAAGCTCGGTTCAAAAACAAATAGATATTCCTTCGCTTTTTGCGTTCAACGCTATACTCAATTTATCCGTAGTTTATTCGTTTGCATTCGATAATGGATTTACAGTATGAACCGCAGGAATTTTTGCTCCACCTCACCTCGATCAATTGCTTTAGCTCTCGCGTCTATTTTAGCGTTCAGCCTGTCGGGCTCTGCCCTTTCTAAAGAAGATCAAAGTAACGCCTCTTCCCAGTATGAGCACGATACTATCGAGGAGATTGTAGTCACTGCGACCAAACAAGAATCCTCTGCTCAGGACACGCCAATTGCGATCAGTGCATTTAGTGCTGAAAACTTAGCCGAAGAACGCATTGTCAGCGCCATGGAAATTCAACTTTTCGCGCCCAACGTTTTACATACCACCACCAATTTCGGCACCAGTAATTTCACCATTCGCGGCGTTGGCAACAACGCTCTAGCGGGTTCAGCAGACGCGGGCGTAGGCATTCATTTCAATCACATGTACCTGAATTTCTCTCATCTTTCTCAAATGGAATATTTCGACGCAGAACGAGTGGAGATTTTACGAGGCCCCCAAGGCACACTTTATGGCAGAAACACCACCGGGGGTGTGCTTAATTTAATTACCCATCGCCCGGAGCCTGACCTAGGAGGTTTCCTCGACATTGAAGGGGGCAATTACAATTCGCAAAAAGTGAAAGGCGCTTTTAACGTGCCCTTCACTGACCGTATTTTTCAACGCCTGGCATTTTTTGTCCTGAAACGAGATGGGTTCACTGAAAATCTCGCCAATGGTGATGACATTGACGGTCGCGACATGTATGCAATCCGCAGTAGCACATTGTTTGAATTGGGAGACGCCACGGATTTATCCATAGTCGTCAATCAGTTTAAAGAAGACAGTACTCGCTCTCGTCTTGGCAAGCCTCTTTGCACCAAGGACCCTGACGGCATATTAGGTTGCCTTCCTGGCAGTCTCAGTTTTGAAACACCCCACGGCGCCGCGACAGTAGATGGTGCACTGGCGGGCCTAACGGGGCTACTGCCTATAAGTGGAGGTCAGATTATCGACCCCTACGCAGACAGTATTAATCCGAGCAATCTAAGGGAAGCTTATTTAGACTTTGAACCCAGCAACGAAATCGATGATTTAATTGTATTAATCGAATTGAACCACGATTTTAATGACCTCACTCTTACAGCCTCTCTCGGCCATCAAGAAAATTCCGATTACTCGCTTTCAGATCAGGATCAAACCATCCCTTCGGTGGATTACAATGCCACCGCGACCCCAATTATTTTTTCTCCTGTAGCGCCCAGAATCGGGGGCACTGAAGTAGTTCGTTCAGTGGCCATTGATGAAACAACCGCCAGCACCGAACAACAAAGTATCGAATTTCGATTAACATCTCAATACAACGGAGATTGGAATTTTAACGCAGGCTTCTACGCACTGGACTACGAAATAGCTGGGGGATATCGACTCTACACTTCGGCACTGTCCTACTATTCTCGGAATTTGGACCCAGAACTATCTCGACTTAGCGTGGACGCCACTTTTTATGGCGTCAAGACTTGGGCTGCGTTCAATGAGGTCTATTATGAATTCAATGACAAGACACGCGTCACCTTTGGCTGGCGCTACACCCAGGAAGAAAAAGAACAGGATTCCAGAACAACCTTTGCTGATTTTGCAGACGACCTTGATGCCCCCTACGCCCACCAAGAATACCGTGCCATTGAAACCACCGGTAAGTTAGGCATTGATTACGCCTGGGACCTTGGTTTTACAGACGAAACCCTCATTTATGGCACCCTCTCTAGAGGCTACAAAGGAGGCGGTTTCAACCCCCCTACCGTAGAAAGCTCTGGCATCTCCGATGTCTATGCCCCCGAATACAATAATGCGATTGAATTCGGCCTCAAATCAACTCTACTCGATTATCGACTGCAAGCAAACTTCGCCTATTTCCACTACAACTACAAAGGCATGCAAATTGCAAAAACTGTTGAACAAACTGCAGTCAATGAAAACGCCGACACCATGCTGCAAGGCTTTGAGATTGAGCTGGTTGCACACCCATTCTCAAATTTTATAGTGGATTTTAATTTCGCCTGGCTAGAAACGGAAATAAAAGACTTTAAATCCATTGACGTCAGCGATCCAGCCGGCACTGGCAGCACAGAAGGAGTTTACGCCTTATTTGGAAGCAATTGTTTAGCCCCTTTTACCCTCGTTGACGGTCGACCCGTTTGCTCAAACCCTGGCGTAGAACAAGTGATCAATGGTAACGCACTCCCTTACGCACCAGAAGCCAGTTATAAAATTGGATTAGTCTATTATCAGCAATTATCCGCTGGCGGTGAAATAGGTTATCGTGCCGACCACTATTGGCAAAATGATTATTTTTCGCAAGTTTACAATTCCAAAAACGACAAAATCGATTCTTGGTCAATTACTAACTTAAACATTTTCTATGTCCCTCCCTCGGAAGAATGGCGCGCCAGTTTCTTCGTTAAAAACCTTCAAGACGACGACAACATCACAGGACAATACGTAGGGGATCCCATTACTGGATTGTCCAGAAACGTCTTTATACTTGACCCTCGCACCATCGGACTGTCTTATTCGTACTATTTTCGGCCATAACTTTGCTTCACCGAGCTACCTCCAAGCAAGGTAAACCCAAGATACATAACTACCCACTCACCTTGCCCTCAGAGCACTTCAGCAAACAAGTGCTCTTGAGACGCTCCCCAAAACCCTGTAAATTAACAGGTCTTCGAAAAGCTCTAATCTAATCCTAAAATAAAACTAATCCTCTAGAATGCCGTTGATCGAGCTTTGTTAACGCCATCTACGTAGAGCGGACACACTAATGAAAACAAAAATCACTGAGTTATTCGGCATCCAATACCCCATTGTACTTTCAGGCATGAGCATGGTTTCCGTGCCCAAATTAGTGGCCGCAGTCAGTGAAGCAGGTGGATTGGGGATTCTCGCTACCGGCCCTCTCAACGCTGAAGAAACCCGTCAAGCGATTCAAGAGATTCGCACTCTAACAGACAAACCTTTTGGCATCGGCGCCTCCTTAATGATGCCGGGCGCAAAAGAAAATGCTGAAGTGGCGTTAGAGGAGCAAGTACCGGTGATTAACTTCTCCCTTGGCAAAGGCGACTGGATTGTGGAGCGAGCTCATGCATACGGCGGCAAAGTGGTGGCTACCGTCATTAACGAGCGCCACGCCAAGGCCGCACAACGTTATGGGGTTGACGCATTATTGGCCACAGGGCATGAAGCCGCCGCCCACGGAGGTCCTGTCACCTCACTCGTCCTAGTGCCTACCTTGGCAGATCTAGTGGACATTCCAGTGATCGCCACGGGAGGTTTTTCCGACGGCAGAGGGCTTATGGCGGCGCTCTCATTGGGTGCTGAAGGCATCGCGATGGGCACCCGATTTTCGATTTCAAAAGAAAGCCCGCTTCACGATAACACCAAAAATGTAGTGCTCGGAAAAACCATTGAAGACACACTTTATACAGACCGATTTGACGGCATGGATTGTCGGATTTTAAAAACGCCGCACGCAGAAAAATTTATTGAAGGCTCGGTCAACATCCCTAAAGCGTTTAAAAACTCCTTTAGTTTAGCGAAAAGCTTACGCATGCCTTGGATCAAATTATTTATAGGCGGCCTTATCTCGGGCCCGAAAAAGTTGTTTCAACTCGCTCGTACAGCCAACGCAACGGAAGCACTCAATCTAGCCATTAACGAAGGCGATTGCGACCACGGAATCCATTTAGTGGGGCAAGTCCAAGGCCGACTCAATTCCATTCCTAGCGTCGAAGACATTATTAACGATATTATGAAGGAAGCCAGCGAAGTCGAAAGGCGTTTTCTGTCGTTGGCAGACGACGCAACATCGCAATCGCCCGTGAATGAACCTACCACTTAGTCAACTGTGTCAAGCCCTGCACCACCTCGTCAAGCCCTGCACCACTCCGTCAAGCCCTGCATCATCCCGTCAGACCTGCACCACCTCGTCATTCCCGCGAAGGCGGGAATCCATCTCATTTAGAACAACAAACTAGAATCCGACTAGATATCTAGGTTAGAACATTCAGTTAGAACATAGGGCATAGCGTACGTTGATTTAGCGAGTTCTTAATTGGCATGGATTCCCGCCTTCGCGGGAATGACGGAGGTGCGCGGGAATGACGACGGCTCGCCAAACTCGCAATACAAAAACCAAACTCAACAGACCCAACAATCCAAAACCGATCCCTCCACCACCACTTCGTTTAAAACTGAGGCGCTCTTCCGTCACACTGCTATCCACTTCAATCCCCGAGGCCGTTGAAAAGTACTTCAAGGTCTCAAAGCTGTTTTGAGTAATACTTTCGGCTTCAGTTTCTGCACTCGTCAAATCCACATTTTGCACAAAACTCTGCTCTACAGGCAAAGTCGAAAAATACGTCGGCGGTAAGCCAATCCCTTCCATAATTAGTTCCCCAGCCCGGTTCGTCCCTTCCCCCAAAGTAACACTCCATTGCGTCACATCATCGACGCAAGCAGAAACAAGAGACGCTTCTCGAACCAAGCTTTGAGACTCCATGCTGAGGTTAAAATCCAATGTCGGATCGAGCGTCATCTCTTCTGCAGACAGTCGAGTATACAATCGAGTTAAATAATGCGGTGCCTCAAAAACATCAAATGAATTATCAATGCCAACAATAACGGTGTCATTAATTTCATTTTCAACGGCTTCTCGGGAAGCCGCTAATTGCTCATCAGTAAACAACTGCTGAAGCTGTTCATTATCCCAGTAAACACCACTGTCCACTCCATCCGGCAAAGGCAGATGGATTGCCAATATTTCAAGCACCCGACTGACAGTGAGTCCTGCAGCTGATGCAGTGGCTAACTGCATATACTCAAAGCCATTATCGGTTTCAGTCAGCTGCGCGAATTGCTCATTGGCCTGCTGCTCCGCAAGGCTTAACGCTGCCCAGACATCCAACTCAGTGCCCGCATAATCAGTTGCAAAGCCTTGTCCTCCTGCTTCATCCATGGCATCGGCTACTAATTGTTGATAACTGGTATAAGCATTTTGCGGACCATTAAACCAATCCACTTGAGAATAATTAACCGTCACGTGAGGGTAATTGGTGGGCACCGCACGGCCTTCCCCTAACAACCAAACTAAAACCCCCATGTCATCAGCGGCGGCCACCGCAGTGAGCCGAATGGGTATCATCACTTCTTCAGCGACGTAGTTCATTACCAATGGCTGGACATCCCCTGCGCTTTGCCCTGAGCGTAGCTTTAACACTACAAAATTCATTCCTGCCGTCACATAAGGTTCGATCAACGCTGCACCTCGATCAGAGAGATCATAGTTATTCTCCACCAACCAATTCGCTAACGCCCCAGGGTCATCACTACGAATAACCTGCACGTCATAAGGCCCCACCGATTCACTCGACACCACCTCGACATCGGAAATTTCTRTTCCGCCACCAGGAACGCCWGTGCTAGGKACGGGAAGATTTATCGTACTGGGCAAATCCCCAAGGCATACCTCGCCACTTTCCGTTAAATTGAAACCAGGGCGAGTGAGRGGTTCAAGGGTTTGAAATAACAAATTACTGCCCACCGAAAATGTCGGCACTCCCGGCACCGGCACCACCCATGAAAAATCTTCGGCTTCACCGACGTATTGAATTTGAACCACCGCCGTTACGTCACTGCCCAGCTGTTTAAAAATAATTTGTTCRGCAGCCTGRTTAATAGGCACCAAACTRCAAAAGAATCCTCCGCAGGCAGTCGCTACTCGAGGCAACAATACAACGACACATACACAGAGCATACACATCATTGAATTAACGGCGAAACGAGGCACTTTCAACATAATTTAACTCCGAGATTAAAATACTATTGGTTAAAATTCGTAGCTCTGCACTATTTATTAGTAGTCAGTAAATTTTTAAATATTTTTAGCGTGAAACTATATTAATTCAAATAGCGGTTAATTTAGCACAAAAAAACCTGAGCGCTGATTCATCAATGCTCAGGGTTTAATGTAGTACATATTTAATCCCTATTTAGTACAATTTAGGGATTAATGTTTGCGTCGAAACCAATAACCACTGCCCAGCAAGGTCAGTAATATCCAACTGATACTTCCACCATCATCGTCGTCTTCTTCAGGCAGGGGCAGTACATTGAGATTGACCACCACAGGTTCGCTGTACAATCCATTGTGATCCGCAATTTGAAAGGTAAACGAATCCGCCCCACTAAAGTCATCATCGGGCGAATAAGAAAGGTTACCCAATTCCACAGCCCCCACTACATTTAAGCATACACAGACTACCAGACCATCGTTAGGCTCTTCAACCAACTTGAACGACGCATAATCCAATTCAGCGTCCCCCAACACTAAAAACTGATCGCCAAATATAATCCCTAGCGGTGTGATGACTTCTGGATCAACGGTGAATATCGGAAGTTCACTAAACACAGGACCCAGGTATTTCCTGACACTCACAGTGATGCTGGCCACATTAGAGGTAAATCCATCTTCATCGATAATTTGATAACTCAAACTATCGGTAACAGTTCCTTCAATATTCACCGTGGACGAATTAACGACATAACTAAATTGGTCGTTTTCCACATCATAGGTATAACTGCCGTGGACAAGCTCACCGAAAAACTCGATCGAGCTAACATCGGCTTCAGTGATAAAGTCATTGGACAAAATCGAAAATACCAAGGTCTCAAGCTGCTTGGTTTCAACCACATCATCGCTCAATACAAGTGCACGACGCTCAACACTGCCAATATCGCAGCCCTCTACTTGCGGCCGCGCAATACTTCGTTGATCCGTTAGCCCTTGCTCTAAACAAGCCTCATTGGATAAATCAATCGCATCCAAAAGGGGGCTTTCAAATTGAGGCAGATGAACATATTCTGCGCTGTCGTGACTCATCGACAAGGAGCCTAACGACAAGGGGCCTAATTTTGGATCCGCGCCAAACACGTCAGTCCCGCCATTGGTCACGGCGACGATATCGCAACCATCAACATTGCCGAAAAAATTGAACCCTTCAGAATTCAGCGGCGACTCCCCAAAACAATCAAACTCTTGAGCAAGGGGACTTCCTCCCCCATCGCTATACCCCGAGTTACCCGATAGTACCGAATTGGCAATGACTGCCGTCACCCCCGAGTCGAGGTATACCCCCCCCACCCAATGATCAAAACTCGAATTATCATCTGAATCAGGAGAATCAATAAAGTTGTTGTAGATCGTACTGTAACGAATGGACAAATCAGAATTGCTGGCATAAATTGCCGCAGCGCCGCTGAGGGTCGCCACATTGCCACTCACTGTGGAATTGGAGATGGCCACTGTAGAATTAATAATACCGATAGTGCCCAAATTATCGCTGAATGGAATACATCCTATTTTTATAATGCCACCGCAATCAAACGAAATGGTATTTGCAATAAAGGCTGAATTTTCAATCGCGACATTGCCCACATCGATCAACTCAAGAATGGCACCACTCCAATTGGTATTGTGGTAAAACACCGAATTAGTAATGCTAAGTTCGCTGGCACCACTGACATACACACTGCCTTTCGAACGGTCCGATTCATTCTCACTGATCATTGAATGACTAATCGACAAACTGCCGCCTACCTGGCGCAAAGCGGCACTATTATCGGCTTCATTGTCGGTCAGAATGACATGCTCCAAACTGAGCGCTTCGCGAGAATAAATTCCGCCGGCCGCAGTCTTATCCTCACTATCGCCTAAGTCTTCCTCTCCATCGCCCTTCTTCAAGGTCAAATTAATGAACGATACTGCGGTATGAATAGCGTCGTTTCCGTTATCAATATGAAATAAGCGCCCACCGTTTCGGCCGTCAATAACAGCACCCTCTTCAGGCCCCTGTATTTTAATGGCATCCAAGGTAGTAATCTCTAACCGACTAATCGTGAGAGGGTAGGTTTCTTCCATCAAGGAAACCGTGTGCTCGGAGCCCCCTACTTTTTCGATCGCCACGCAACCCGTGAAGGTTTCGGCAAAGAGGGAGGAATTCACCATATTCAAGGCTTCTCGCAAAGAACAATCGCCATCCGCCGCGTCAACATCCTGTGTGATGGTGACGGTAATCGTATAAAAAGGCAGGGCCATGAGAGGCGAAGACAGCACCAAACATAAACTTGCGATGCCAAACCCGGCAAGCCTAAACCCTTCACGCCTAAACCCTTCAAGCCCTATCCCTTTCAATCGTCTAAATATACTGTGCCTTAATACACGATGACTCATAATCTACTCCTACCGCTTCGAGAAAGACTGCAAACTCTTTGAATTTTCTACCAAAGCGCCTTTTCTAATGCAACTCAATAATAAAAATCATTCTGGCTAATATTTTTCGCCAAATTATTCCATACCTGTCATCGAAACCCTACCCAAATTTTGTATCCGAATAGCGACTCGCTGACGTTAAAACAGGCCTTAGGGTTGTCTAGGCTAGCCCTAAACCGACATCAAGGCGGGCAACTGAATTTCCACCAAGCGCCATCGAAACCCGTCCAAATGGAACAACAAATCTGCGGTGGGTTGACCTTTTTTATTAAAAAACATTAATTTAAAACGGTCTATCGCAATCCACTCAACGCCTTTAACCGAGCGCAAAAACGTTTTGGGCGGTTTATCCTGCTCAGTTTCGCTGGCGGCTTCGGGGGCTGATCGGAACATTCCACCAGAGGCTTTGGAAAGCTGAGGTTTACCTTTGCTGATTAGCTCAAAGATTCCAGCAGGCGTCACGTAGGTCTCAATCATTTG
>NVTH01000119.1 GCA_002401525.1 Moraxellaceae bacterium
CCAGGACAGTGAATTACCCCATGGCCGGCCTGATGCTAACGTCACTTCCATCAACCTCGGCGCGTCCACCACAGGCTTACCGTTCCTCAACAGCAACCCTAGCCTGCTGAGCGAAATGGGCGAATCCATGGCGCAAACTCGTTCCCGAATCAATGGCACCCCGACGCTTAACGTCAATCTTAAATTTAATGACCTATGGAACAATGCAGATTTAAGCACGCCTGCCGATTCCTTTGATCTGACCTACACTGATCTCACCACCCCAGTTCCAGTAGCCACCTCTTGCGTTAACACTTGGACCAGTTTGTGCCGAATAGTGATTCATTACCCCACCCATATTCACCCCTTATGGGAAACCGATAGAGAAACCAGCAATCAAGGCGTGCTCGAAACCACCTCCTGCCAAGCATGTCATAGCCCTGCTAACGCAGACGGCGAAACCCAAGTGCCAGCGGGCCAATTAGACTTAGCAGCGGGCCAATCGTTAGACAATGATGAGCAAATTATTTCTTTTCGAGAACTCTTTTTCGACGACAATGAACAAATCGTAGTGGACGGCGTACTCACCGACCGCTTGGAACAGGACACCGACGCAAACGGCAACCTACTGTTTCAAACCAACGGCGAAGGTGAATTAATACTCGACGAAAATAACGACCCCATTCCAGTATTGGTCCCCATTAACGTGGATTCAATTATGTCCGGCTCTGGGGCCACCAACAATGCAGATTTTTTTGCATTATTCACTAACGGTGCTAGCCACGAAAATTATTTAAGCGACACTGAACTTAAACTATTAATTGAATGGCTCGACATTGGCGGACAATATTACAATGATCCTTTTGCGGTTCCACAGGACTAAACATTGACAGCAAAACATGGCTGGTTGGTCGCGATCATTCTTACCCTGTTACTGCAAGGTGAATTGGCCTGGAGCAAAAAAAACCCGCAATCAGTACAAATCGCGGACGCTTATATCGACATCCATCGAGGCCCCGGCAGAGGATTCCCTATATTCTACGTCGTCGAGCGAGGCGAGAATATTGAAATAATACTGCGCCAAACCGACTGGTTTAAAATCACTACGCCTGACGGTAAAACCGGTTGGGCACACCGCAAGCAATTGGAAAAGACGCTCGATGGATCGGGAAAAAAGATTCGTTTTATCGACCTAGTATTCCAAGACTTTGAAAAAAGGCGCCTTGAGCAAGGCATTCTCGGGGGCGATTTTGGAGGCGCTAGAATCCTCACCGCTTACGGCGGCTATGCCTTTACACCGAACATCACCACAGAATTAGCCCTCTCGCAAATTCTCGGCAAGTTCTCAGATGGCTTTTTAGTCAACGTGAAAGTAGTCGGCGAACCCTTTCCCCATTGGCGCTATTCTCCTTACCTCGCATTGGGCACTGGAATCATCAGAACGGAACCGAGTTCAACGATAGTTCAAACAGAAGATCGAACCGACGAAACTATGTTAGTGGGAATCGGCACACGCATCTATTTAACGCAGCGCTACTTTCTGCGGGTAGAATATAATAACCACCTGGTGTTAACCAGCCGCGACGAAAATGAAGAAATACACGAATGGAAATTAGGTTTCAGCACTTTTTATTAAACGCATTATTGGGGCTTGTGTTTGCGATGAGCATCACTCCCAGTGTGGCAGAAACAGACGTCTCTCCCGCGGATGAAGCGAGCGTGTCGGGTCAGCCGTTAGACTCCGAACACCCTGCGCCTCAATCTCAATCTCAATCTCAATCTCAAYMWMAMKMKCRANCTSANATYWSARCMMAAYAWKCAACGTATTCCTTTTGATCCAGCAAAAATTGACACTGAAGATTTTGAATTAGGGATTTTGGCTGGGCTGATGAGCGTGGAAGATTTCGGCGTGAACTCACTGATGGGGGTACGCGCAGCCTATCATGTCTCTGAGGATTTCTTTTTAGAAGCACAGTACGCCATCACCGACACTGAGCCCACCAGTGCCGAAACCCTTAGTGCATTGCAATTACTCACCGATGAACAGCGAGAGCTTAGCTACTATACCCTTTCTCTAGGCTACAATATTTTACCCAGTGAAGCCTATCTAGGACGTAAATTTGCGTTCCGTTCCAGCCTATACTTTCTAGCGGGTGCGGGCTCTACGGATTTTGCAGGGGATAAGCATTTCACTATAAGCGTCGGGGCTGGCTATCGGTTTTTATTGAATGACTGGCTGGCGGTTCATTTGGACATGCAAAACAATATGTTTGACCTCGACTTACTAGGCGAAGAAAAAACGCTGCAAAACTTACAATTTCACGTCGGCCTTAGCAGTTTTTTTTAGGGTATGAATTAAATCCTTTCTAATGGAAATTTTTATGAAGTTATTGATGAAAAGAGATGCAAAACAAGATTTGAATACAACAACGAGACGAGCGACGAAGCGACCTACCAAGCGGCACACGAAAAATAGCAGCCACGCAGTTAAAATCAGCACGCTAATGCTTATCATGGTGTTTTTCAGCGGCCTTAGCGTTGCAAAAGAAATTAATCAACCCGCCCCCAATTTCACCTTAAAATCTCTGTCGGGCAAAAATCTGAAGCTGAGCGAATTCCGAGGCCAAGTTATTTTACTCAACTTCTGGGCATCCTGGTGCGGCCCTTGTCGCCAAGAAATGCCCGTCCTCGAAGAAATCCACAATCGCTATAAAGACCTCGGCTTTACCGTGTTAGGGGTCAACGTCGACGAAGATTCCGAAAAAGCAAAACAGCTGTTAAAAGACATCCCCGTCAGCTTCCCAGTTTTATTGGACATACAAAACCACACCAGCGAGCTCTATCACCTGGAAGCCATGCCCACCACCATATTAATCGATCGAGACGGCACAATGCGCTACCTACATAAGGGCTATCAACCGGGTTTTGAAGAGCATTACAAGCAAGAAATTAAAGCCTTAATTCGAGGTTAAAACCATGAAATATTGTTTACCCATTCTAATGGCGTTGATTGTTTTGTTATCCGCTTGTGCGCCGATCAAACCTTGGGTTAAACCCTATCAACGCAACAATCTAGCGGACCCCATTATGAGCTTTGATCGCGACCCTGCTTCAACTGCTTATATGCACCACGTCTATCAAGCTAGAGAAGGAGCGAGAGGTGCAGAAGGAGGCTCGGGGGGAGGTTGTGGCTGTAATTAAATTAACGCGCTTTTTTCCACTGCCAATAAAACCAACACCGAGTCGCTTCAGCACTTTGCAAAGATTGCTTGCGCCATTCGCGATCACACTATGCTTTCTTACATCACCCACCCTCAGCTCGGTACTGCCTGAAGATCGAGCCGATGTGTTATACCACTCTTACGATGGCGGTGGCGTCACCATAAGCGGCCCCTCTATATTGGTGCGTAAAGGCTTCAAAGAAAAATATTCTGCCAGCGCCAATTATTACGTCGATAAAGTCAGCAGTGCCTCCATCGATGTTGTATCAACCGCAAGTAAGTACACCGAAGAACGCACCGAATACAGTGTTGGAATTGATTACCTTGAGAATAAGACCACCCTCAGCTCCGGTTTTGGCAACAGCAGTGAAAACGACTACGAGGCGGAAACCTTCTTCTTTAACTTCTCACAAGATTTCTTCGGCGATCTTAGCACCCTATCGCTGGGCTTTTCCCAAGGGTCTGACGACGTGATGAAAACAGGCGACGCCAATTTTTTAGAACACGTCGATCGCAAGAACTATAAACTCAGCCTGACTCAAATTATCAGTAAAAACTTTATCGCCAATTTATCTTTTGAGACCATCACAGACCAAGGCTTTCTCAACAACCCCTATCGTTCAGTGCGTTTTCTTACCGTCCCCAACGGCACAAATCATGACTATCAGAACGAGCAATATCCCAACACTCGCACCAGTGACGCATTCGCTCTAAAAGGCATTTATTACCTGCCGTATCGAGCCGCATTGAAAATGGAATATCGCTATTTCTCCGACAGCTGGGATATTAAAGCCAATACTTTTGGAGTCGAATACCGGCACCCATTCAAGAATCATTGGCTGGCCGAATTCAGGGTACGGCAGTATTCGCAAAATAAAGCAGACTTTTACTCAGACCTCTTTGATTTTAAAAATGCTCAAGAATTTCTCGCCCGAGACAAAGAGCTCAGCACTTTTAGCTCCCTCACTTTAGGCGCCACCCTTTCTTATGAGCGCAAAATCACCCATCAGCGATTCATCGACAGAACCTCGGTGACCCTAGGCTACGACTACATCAGTTTTGACTACGACAATTTCAGAGAAATCAATTTATTGCTTGATTCAGGCACGGAACCTTTGTACAGCTTTAGCGCCAATGTAATACGTTTCTATTTTTCCGCCTGGTATTAAATCAATAATCCAACCCACTTCATTCCCCTAATTTATATCGCTTATAACTATTCACGATATGTAATCTGCCGTTTATAAGCTCCCTAGGGCAAGAATCGATTGGGTAGCGATATTGTCTACTATCAGAGCATCTATTAACGGCTGGAGCATTTTGAAGAATGTTTCTATCTGAAATTGCTATACTTTTAGAGTGCGAAATAACTGCGCAATATCCAGCGTAGAGTTTCGCTACATTATTACTAAAGCAAACTGAATGAAAAATTAGAGCGCGCCAGTGAAACCGAGCGAGATATTTCTTCGCACACTCCTCATCCTGTGCAACATTAGCTTTTCCACCTTGGCATTTTCAAAGGGTGAAGCCCTGCCTCAAGAGTCCAATACAGCAACACCGCAAACAACGGAGCAATTACTAACCATTTCCCCAGGCCTAGAGCGATATTCAATTGGCCCCTATTCTTACGCTATTGAGGACCCCAGCCGCTCACTAAAGATTAACGACCTTTTAAAAATACCTTCGTCAGAATGGCAAATAATTGATCGGAGCACGCTTTCTCTTGGCTTTAATAAATCCCCTCACTGGTTTAAAACCACCATTAAAAGTGTTTCTTCTACGCAGAGCGAGTGGATTTACCGCCTCGAATACCCGCCATTAGATTTCGTTGATTTTTTCGTAATCCGTGAGAATACAATCATTTCACACCAAATTAGCGGAGATCATGTTGCCGTCGAAAAACAAACCTCGAATCACCGGGCTCACTTGTTTAAGATTCAAGTACCTAAAAATGAAAAGGTCGACATTTACGTTAGAATTTCAACCCAAAGCGCTTTACAGTTTTCGGCACAGCTACTATCAACCTCCGCCCATATCAACATAGGTCGTAACAATCAATTGCTCGCCGGATTATTTTTCGGCATGCTAATCCTACTATTTTTTTACCATACGCTGTTTTTTTTGCAAATAAAGGACCCACGTTATTTGGGCTATCTAATTTATTTAGGGGGATTTATTGGCTTTCAGTTACTAGTCACGGATGAAGTAGCGGAACATTTTATCACTGAAGATCGAAGCCGAGTGAACGAATTTATTCTTATATCAATCAGTATCTGCGCCATAGGAATGCTGTTTTTATCGAAGACATTTTTAGAGTTAAAATCTACCGACCCCACATTAAATTTATTACATAACGTTGGCATTGCTGCCTACCTTGCACTGCCTGTTTATTCCGCCCTTGCCGACTACCGTCATAGTATTATCCTGGTGACCGGGATGACATTAGCGTTTGCAGGATTACTGCTGTTGAGCGGCGCGTTGCGTTTACTAAAGGGCTTCAAACCCGCTCGATATTACATGATCGGTTGGAGCTTCTTTATTATTGGTCTATTAGTTTATACCTTCCAAACACTTGGACTAATAGCCTCCACTACGTTGACTCATTATGCAATCCAGATTGGCTCCTTATTTGGAATGATCTCTCTATCGTTAGCGTTGACCGACAGAATATCAATACTGTCCTCCAATGCTCATCATTTACAAAATAAACACGTCCTAACACTTCAAAGCGAAGTGGACATTAAAACCCAACAACTGCAAAAAATAACGCAAGAAGCGGAAAAATCCAAACACATCGCCGAACGAGAACACGATAAATCAGAACAAGCAAATCGAACCAACGGGCAATTTCTAGCCAATATGAGTCACGAAATACGCACCCCAATGAATGGCGTTTTAGGGCTGGTAGATATCTTGTCAGATACAAAACTAGATGACCTCCAACGCCGTTATATCGATTCTATGCGCGTATCAGGGCTTGCTCTACTTAGGGTTATTAACGATATATTAGACTATTCAAAAATGGAAGCCGGGAAATTAGACATCGAGTTCGTGGAATTCGAAATCAGCCAACTCATTGACGAGTGTATGGAATTATTCGCAGACAAAGTAAACATCAGTAATATATCACTCGTGTGTCACATTAGCCGGGATGTGCCTACGAAATTTTGCGCGGACCCAGTGAGGATACGACAAATAATTCTTAACCTGCTTAGCAACGCGTTTAAATTTACTGAACAAGGGCAGGTCATAATCAAAGTAGATTTAATATCAACCAATGATGATCACTGCATCATTAAATTTCGAATTATTGATTCAGGCATAGGAATATCAAAAGAGAAAAGAGAGCGCCTATTCAAACCTTTTTCTCAAGCGGACGCATCGAGCACTCGCATTTATGGCGGTACGGGTTTAGGTTTATCAATATGCCTTACTTTAAGTAGTTTACTGGGAGGAGAAATCGGCATAGAAGAAAACCGAGATTCTGGTTCAGACGTTTGGTTTACAGTGTTAGTAAAACTAACCGAGAAAACAACCAACAGCAATCAAACTCCGATTCCTTCACACCCTTCACACGATATGGAGCCGCCTTTATCAATTATCATATTGAATGAAAATGAAGCAGTGAATCAGGTCTATTGTGATCAATTTAAAGACTGGAATCTCAACGCTAAATCAGCAACAAACACCCAGCAATTCGAAGCGCTTTTAACAGCGTCCTCGTCGGAGGATAAACCACAGGAAAAAGCGCCAATTCCCATTGTGTTCATCGATTCTAATTTCAAGCAGAACGGGTTAAGAGTCGGCCAGCATCTCGTGCTCGCTTACCCCAATGTGAAAAGGTGGATTTATATGTGTCCACTTAAGAATCCAACTAATTCAAAAGCAGCGCTGGATAAAGGTTTTACTGAAATACTTGAATTACCAGCGGGCCCCCATGCCATAAAAGCACAACTATCTAAATCCCCTTCCAAAGAATCAGAAATAGACGCCCTTCGCCCTCCGGTTGCATCACATAAGATGAACTTTTCAGAAGTACACACTTTAGTAGCAGAAGACAACCCTGTAAATCAGATCGTAGTGAAAGCGGCGTTAAAGAAAGTTGGCATCATTCCAGACGTTGCGAACAACGGTAAGGAAGCCGTAGAGTTCATTGGCAATGGTGAAAAACGCTACGATTTAGTACTCATGGATTGTGAAATGCCTATTATGGACGGCTTCACAGCGACTCGAATTATAAAAGGCCTAATCCTCAAAAAAACACCTTATGTTTGCGGATTGAGCGCTCATGCAAACCAAGAAGCAAAAGACAAAGGCTTTGATGCGGGCATGGACCACTACCTGACCAAACCGCTCAATAGACAAGAGCTTTACGATCTTATTGAGATAATTGCTGAATCCCCAAGCGATGAAAGTAACTCAAGCAAAAGCGCCTAAAAAAAGCGCCTTTGCTTATAGTCATTACAACTCCTTAGTTAACCCCATAATTGCCATTTCATCGGTGGGTGAACTAGCGATCACATAATTTGCAGGATCCATAATCTGCTCTAAATTATCGCGCATATCTTCGGCAGTGATATCAGCCTTCTTTATGCCCGGTGTAACACCCCAGAAGATTCGACCGATACGGCCCCCGCCGGCTGAAAATATTTCGCCATTGACGCTGCAATCCGTGTGAGCACAATAGCCAACAACGGGAGTCACTAACTCTGGATGTAAATCTTTCGCCATTGCTCCCATTAAATCTTCAGTCATCCGAGTGCGGGCCATCGGCGCAAGAATATTAGTGCGAATATTATGTTTAAGCCCTTCTTGAGCTAACGCTTTAGAAAAACCTGAAATTCCCGCTTTCGCAGCACTGTAGTTAGTTTGTCCATAATTACCAAAGCTTGCCGCTGAAGTGGTATTGATGATGCGGCCGTAATTTTGCACTTCATACATCACTGGCCACGCCGCTTTACACATCCACACTGTGCCCAACAAATGCACATCGATGACTGACTGGTAATTTTCTTGGCTCATATTTTTAAACGATTTATCGCGTAAAATACCGGCGTTATTCACCAATATATCGACTCGGCCGTAATTATCCGTGGCAGTGTCAATCACCGACTGCGCGCCTTCGTAACTAGCGACGTTATTAAAATTAGCCACCGCAGTACCGCCCGCACTGACGATCTCGTCCACTACTTTTTGCGCCGCGGATTCAGAACTGCCTTGTCCATCGACACTTCCGCCCAGATCATTAACCACCACTTTAGCGCCTCGGGAAGCTAAAAACATTGCATGGCTACGCCCTAATCCATTCCCCGCACCGGTGACCACGGCCACTTGATCGTCATAACGTAAATCAGACATCTCTCTCTCCTTGAATTATTTTTTATAAGTTTTTTTGTTATTAAAATGTTTTTTGTACTGAACGACGGATCATATCACAGGTGTAATTATTAGCGATTCTGACTGGCCTTAATTCACTAGCTCGGCGCCCTTTTCATTTTTCGCATAGGTCGCCTCACTGATTTTATTGCTTGTGAAATCAGCAATTTCTATCAACGCCTCCTTTGCCTCAGGCATGATTGCCGCAAATATTTGCCAGACGTGCCACATGTCTTGATAGACATTCAGCGTCACATCGACTCCATCTTCCAACGCTTGCTGCTCTAGCCTCACCGAGTCATCCAATAGAACTTCATCGGAGCCCACTTGAATCAGCAATGGGGGTAACCCTTTTAGGTCGCCGTATAGAGGGGAAATAAGCGGATTGCGCGGATCATTCGATTGAATATAGTGCTCGGCCATGTCACGCAACCATTGCGAAGATAGAAATGGATCAAGTTGTTCATGGGTCCGTTGCGAGTCCCCTTCGCAACAAAGATCTGTCCAGGGTGACAAACAAACTCCCGCAGCCGGCAACGCAACACCCTGCTCGCGAAGATTAATAAGCGTTGCCACGGTTAAACCACCCCCAGCCGAATCCCCTGCAATAATAATATTTTCAGGCAGGTAGCCTTGCTCCAACAACCATTGATAAGCGTTGGTAGCATCTTCTAACGCAGCAGGAAAAGGGTGTTCTGGCGCCAGTCGGTAATCAATAATTAACACTTCCAGCGCACAAAAATGAGAAATTCTCGACACTAAATCGCCGTGAGTTTTCGGCGAACCAAAGGTATACGCCCCGCCGTGTAAATAAAGTAGCGCCTTATTTTCTTCAGCATTCTCGGCCACCACCCATTCAGCGGGAACGCCATTGGCAGTGACTGTTCGACGCGACAATTTGAATGAACGCCAAAACGGTAACGAGGCTTTTTCTAATCGGGCTCGCTGAGCTTGCGGACTAATCTGCGCGGTTAGATTTCGAGCGGCGATATGCTTAATTGCAAAACGGAGCACTTTACTTCTTAAACTGGCCATAAATAGTTCCTTTTACCCATAGCGAATAAGATGGCCAACCAAACAGAAGAAAGCCACACTCTAAAAAAGCTCTATATCAAATCGGAAGCAGTTAATTGGAATTTCTTCATTACCTGATCACAATACTGAATCTGACCCGTCATTTCTTGAGAACTCACACTGCACAATTTTAAGCAGGCTTCGGCCATGTGCTCCACCGGAGTGGCGAACGCTTCATTTTGTTTGTTAATTAATTTGTGGTGGATTACGCCCGGCGTGGCGATCAATCCTGGTGAAATCACGTTCACTGCAATGTTTTCGCTATACACTTCCGACGCAAGCCCCGTGGTAAATCTTTCTAGTGCTGCCTTACAGACGCCATAAACAGTGCCGCCTTTGCCTAACATGTTCATACTTGGGTTTGGATGAATAGCGGCATGAGAAGAAATATTAACAATCCACCCCGATTGCTTTTCAATCATCGCTGGCAATACCAGCTGAGATAAATGAAACGGCGCATAGACTTGCACATCGAACATAGTGTCGTAACGTTTTTTAGTAAAATCCACCACTGGCATAAAATAAGTCACCGCGGCATTATTCACTAATATATCCACGCTTCCAAAGGCTTCTTCGGTGCCGCGAATCAAATTCTCCCTGTCTTCTTGAAGGGACAAATCAGTTTTAATTGCAATCGCTCGCCCGCCTGCTGCCTCAATACGATCAGCCACCTCAATAATACTGCCAGGCAAAAAATGATCCTCAGGTTCCAGTGTTCTCGCCGCGATGGTGACTTTAGCACCCTCCATCGCCAGACGAATCGCCACCGCCTCGCCGATGCCTCGACTTGCGCCAG
>NVTH01000120.1 GCA_002401525.1 Moraxellaceae bacterium
GTTTTAACTGACATGAATTTTGCTTGCTGCCTTTAAAAACAATCAATTTTAAGGCGAAAAGCTTCGGAATTACAGTGTTTTATATGGGACAGCCCTGTTAATCTAGGGAGCTTTGAATTTATTACTGAATGGTCGGAACGAAATACTCCCAATAATCTAATTTCTAGTTTTCAAGCGAACTTTGTTTCTTTTGCATACCAAATTGATGACTTCAAGCCTTACTTAGTGCTGGCTATGCTCGATACTAGAAATCAAGCGGACCGCCCTCAAGAGCAAAAATCAACGACCTTAGGGGTAAGGATTGAACTGTCAGGCAGTACAGCGATGAAAATAGAGTTTCAAAACGTGGACATTGATACCAGTGGAAATAACGCCGCTAATCGAGGTTTGTTTGCTTTGTCATCGGGCTTGGGCGGCGAGGATTTAGATGGAGTCAATCTATTGTCAGTGGGCTTCGATGCGGTCTTTTAGATTAACGTATTGAAATATTTTAAAAGATAAAGAAATTGAGGCGAGGAAACAAATGAAAAATTTAATGATAAAATCGATGCTCCTAAAGTTATTGGTTGTTTTAAGTGCATCAATATTTTTGCCCGCAGTCAGTGGGGCAGATATTGCAATGGTTGTACACAAAGACAGCAGTTTAAGTAGTGTGGAAATGAAAGACGTGAAATTGCTTTACCTTGGTAAACGTAAAAAAATTGCTGGCATTAAGGTAATCCCCATCGCCCTGCCGGATGATCATGCCACCACGAAAAAGTTTGTTAATGGCGTGTTGTCAAAAACACTTAAGCAGCATCGTGGATATTGGGCGCGTTTGGTGTTTACCGGCAAAGGTTCTCCACCTGTGAAAGTGCGTACATCGGCTGAGCTTAAAAAATGGGTCAGCCAAAATACCGACGGCATTGGTTTTATTGATGCGAAGGACATCGACGATTCAGTGAAGGTGACTGCCACATTCAAATAGTATTGTGAGAAAAATAAATGGTGGCGGAGAACTTTTGTTTAGAAGCTTTGGGCAAGGGTGATGGATAAACAAATTGATAAGTTTTACAGTTTATATTCTCACCTTCGTTTAGGGAATAAGATCCTATTAGGGTTTGCTGTTCCTTTGTCGTTAATGGTGCTTATTGCCGGTGCAATCTATGCGAGTTCACTGCAATTAATAAGCACTGCGGCTTGGGTGCAGCATACGCAGGCTGTAATCGCTAAAGGGCATCTTCTAGGAAAGCTAATTATCGACATGGAATCTGGTGAGAGAGGTTTTCTTATTACCGGAAAAGACAGCTTTCTCGAGCCTTATGTCGCGTCGAAAAATGCTTGGGATGACGACATTGATGATTTAAAAAAGCTAGTTCAAGATAATCATGCTCAGTTAGAAAAAATAATTAAAATAGATCAATTGGGGAAGTCTTGGATCAAAAAAGCAGCCGAACCCGAAATTAGCCAACGACGTAAGGTTTATCCTCAAAGCATACAACTCAATTATATTCAAAATGTACTCCGTCAAAAAAAGGGCAAGCATATTCTTGATGACGCTCGAGGGGTGTCTGAAAGCCTTAATAAAAAATTAAGACAAGCCGGCGATCTGAAGGGTGAAAATCTAATTCTCGCCATTAGGAAAGATATAGTGGATCAGGAGGCGGGAGAGCGTGGTTTTTTAATTACAGGGGATGAAGTATTTCTTGAGCCCTTCCATACAGGGCAAAAGAACTTTCGATTACACATGAGTGAATTAAGAGAAATCATTTTAAATACTTATGATGCTAAGCATGTGGAACAATTAATCCAGCGCATAGAGCTGCTAGGCGATCGATGGCACGTTGAAGCCGCTGCTCCAGAAATTGATATGCGCAGGCAAGGGCAAGGGCAAGGGCAAGGGCAAGGGCAAGGGCAAGGGCAAGGGCAAGGGCAAGGGCAAGGGCAAGGGCAAGAAATTATAAGCGCGGAGCAATTGGAACGCCAGGAAAAATCAATATTTCGAAGCCTAGAAAAAAGGTTATCGAGATCGTTGGGAAAATCCATCATTGATGCAATGCGTAAAAATTTAAATGATCTTACTGATATTTTTCATAAAGCAGGCAATGATTCTGCGCACACTCTAGTGTTTGCGATTTTAAAAGACATGGTAGATCAGGAAGCCGGCCAAAGAGGGTATTTAATTACAGGTAGAGAAGAGTTTCTTGATCCGTACCATCAAGGCGCTACTTATTTTAATCAACATATCGAGGAGCTTCGAGCTATTGTCGATAATGCATACCATAAAGAGGAGGTATTGAAAGAGCTAGAAACTTTGCGAGAATACATGGGTTTATGGCACAGTGAGGCGGCCGATAAGGAAATTCAAGCCCGTAGAGAGATAAATATTGTCGAACGCACTCCCTTTGAATTTCTGCAATCGTTCATGAGTAATGACGCAGGAAAGGCAAGGCTAGCAAAAATATTACAATCGATAACAGTATTACAACAACGTTTATGGGGGTTGGGTTTTTTTAAAGCCGCGTTGATTTCCACTGAAATTAAGCACGCGATTTTGACCCAGGAGTCAGAGGTAAAGAATTTTATTGGCAGCGGCGACGAAAAGTATTTGCAGCGCTATAACGATCAGCATTCTGACTATCAAAAGAGTTATATAGAGCTTTCATTAGAACTAATTCAAACCCCAGAAGACGATCGGATGGAATTAGTATCGGCATTGAGTGGCCTACAAAATGAAATTGAAAACTGGCGGCGGGATTTCTTGGAACCTCAAATATTTGCTAGGAAAAACTTTAAGGGCCAAGGATTAAATACAATTTCCCAGATACAGAATGAGGTGCGACGCGCCACAGGCAAATCAATGCTGGATGACATGCGAGTCATTCTGGATAGAATTCGTGCTGACTTTCAACAGGCCCAAAATCTCAATGGAATTAATGCGGTACTTCGTGTAGCGAAGAATCTGGTAGACCAAGAAACCGGGCAACGAGGATTTTTGATTACCGGTGAGGATTCGTTTTTGCAGCCTTATTGGGAGGGTCAAAAGGGGTTGCTGCAGTCCCTCGCGGAGCTTCGCAATATCGCCTCTGAGGCGTTTGACGTAGAGCAACTGTTAATTGAAATTGCTGAAGTGGAAGCGTTAGCTGCGCAGTGGATTAACGTGTCTGCTGAGCCTGAGATTGCTATTCGAAGAAATATTAATGTGCAAAAAGAAAACTATGTGACTATCGAAGAGGTAATCGCCGCAGGAAAGGGAAAAGCGGTGTTAGATCAAGTTCGTTTTAAGTTGGAACAGATTGATCGAAAATTCTCTAAAGCGTCCCATAAAGCAGCACAGAGGCTTTTGGTGGCGATAGCACACGCTATTGTAGAGCAAGAAACGGGGCAGAAGGGGTATTTGATTACGGGACGAGAGGAATTCTTGCAGCCTTATAAATCGGGGCAGCTTGCCTTAGCTAGTCATTTCAAGCAGCTTAATGAATTGGTCAAATCTGGCTATGATTCGGAGGCCATGTTACAAAAAATTGATTCACTAAGAATTAAATCTGAACAATGGATTGTCGAGGCGGGGGAGCCGGAAATAGCGCTACGCCGAAAAATAAATGAAACGGGTGCGACGATGAATGACGTCACAGTACTCATTGAGAATGAAACAGGCAAAAAATTGATGGACGAGTTGCGCAATAAAATTGATGAATTTGTTGCCGAAGAAAATAGACTTATCGACGTTCGGTCGCTGGAGGCTGAACGCGCCTCGGAACGCATGGTCTTTTTGGTTGTTTTTGGTACCTTGGTTTCCATTAGCGTTGCGCTTCTTTCCGCGATAATAGTGTCTAGGTCCATCGTCGGTGCAGTTAAGAAGTTATCCCTGGCCACTCAAGGGGTTGCTGCTGGCGATTTTTCTCAGTTGGTCGAGACCCCATCGAATGATGAAATCGGTGAGTTAGCGGATGCCTTTAATGACATGATCAAACAACTTCGTAATTCGAAAGAAGTTGAAGATATTTCCAGCGCYGAGTTGCATGCGCAGGCGGAAAGGTTGTCCATACAGAAAACCTACATTGAACAACAGAATCTTGATTTAGTAGATTCCCAGAAGGATCTAGAACAGAAAGCGGAAGAGTTGAATCGTTCCAGTAAATACAAATCGGAATTCTTGGCGAATATGTCCCACGAGTTACGCACGCCCTTGAATAGTCTGTTGATTTTATCAAAGCATTTAACTGAGAATAAAAAGGGCAACTTAGACGAGTCTCAAGTGGAGTGCGCGAGCATTATTTATGACGGCGGCCAGGATTTATTAAATATTATCACCGATATTCTCGATCTTTCAAAGGTAGAGGCGGGGATGCTCTCATTGCATGTGGAAAATGTCGGCGTGGAGCAAACCTTTCTGCGCTTAAAACAACAGTTTACTCCCGTTGCTGAAAACAAAGAATTGCGGCTTATTTTTGAAAACACCAGCGGAATTGACCTAATCAAAACCGACAATCAACGCTTGCATCAAATTCTCAAGAACTTTCTCTCCAATGCGTTTAAGTTCACGAAGCAGGGTCRAGTGACGGTGACGGCATTTAAGCCAGGGGAACAATTTAAGGTTCAATGTGAACAATTGCAGGGCATCCCTTGCATTGGGTTTGCAGTGAAAGATTCTGGCATTGGAATTCGCGAAGACAAAAAGCATTTAATATTTGAATCGTTTCAACAAGCCGATGGCTCCACTAGCCGCCAATATGGCGGTACCGGCTTGGGACTGACTATTTCTCGGGAGTTGGCCGCGTTTTTAGGCGGCGAGATTCAATTGGAAAGTAGCGAAGGCGAAGGCAGTACGTTTGTGGTATTGCTCCCTGAAGTGTTGGTTCTTGAGGAAGGCGAAGCTCAATCTGAAGAGTATGTTCAGTCCTTACCCGAGACTCCGGCTCGATCCCAGGTCCAGAATAAAGGTCCGCAGCAAGACCAGAATCGAGACCGGCAGCGAGCCGAACAGAAAGACCTGCCGAAAGCACAAGCATTTGCTGAAACGACTATGGATGTCGAGGMYAWGMNTWRRARGWWNASRWYMTARKATTTTGATCATCGAAGATGACCCCGTTTTCAATAAGGTATTGACGAATTTAGCCCGCGGTAATGGCTTTAATTGTCTTTCTGCTAGGGATGGTGAAGAGGGATTGAGCCTCGCCTTGAAGTATCAACCCTTGGGGATACTGTTGGACATGAGCTTGCCTGACATGGATGGTTTAGAGGTATTAGAAAAATTAAAGTCGAACTCCAGCACCTCGGCAATTCCTGTAGAAGTCATCACGGGTAGGCAGATTGATTCCAAAATCATGCGCGGTGGGGCAGTGGGGGTTATCCAGAAACCGGGAGCAGAAGAAGAAATAATCAGCGTATTAAAGCGTTTTGGTGAGGCCTATCGGCGCACTATTAATAAAATACTAGTCGTGGAAGACGAATTGGTCGGCCAACAAGCATTGCGCCTTTTGTTACAAGACGTAGGCATGGAAGTGGATTGTGTCGCCACGGGTGCGGATGCAATTCAGGCTGTGCTGAATTGGGAATACGATTGCATGATACTTGACTTAGGTTTGCCGGACATTAGCGGATTAGACGTGTTGCAACGTCTTGGTGATAATTTGCCTACGCTGCTTCCTGTGGTGGTATACACCGGGCGAGAGATTTGCGAAAAAGAGCAGCAGCAATTGGATCAATACGCTTTAAACGTGATTAAGAAGGAGAGCTCTTTTGCCAATCTTCTTACTGCGGTGAATGCGTTCTTGAATTCTATTCACCGTGACGGCGCTAATCATGCTGTCAGTGATACGTCCACCGATCGATCTCTAGAGCTGACCCATGTGATTCAAGAGGAACACTCTTTTCAGCAGCTTGGTCCTCAACCACATGATCTTCAGGAGCATGAACTTAAGACTCATTGTGATGACGCCGTATGTTTGCAGGACAGAAAGGTGTTGTTAGTGGATGATGATGTGCGCAATTTATTTAGCTTATCTAAAGTGCTGCAGGATGAAGGCATGCAGGTGGTGATTGCGGAAAATGGTCAAATCGCGTTGGATAAGCTCGCTGCGATTGAAAATGAAGACGTTGAAATTGTCCTAATGGATATTATGATGCCGGTGATGGATGGTTACGAAGCGATTCAGCGCATTCGGGAATTAGAATATACGGCTAACATTCCCATTATTGCGGTGACGGCCAATGCCATGCTGGAAGATCGCCAAAAGTGCATAGATTGTGGCGCATCGGACTATTTATCCAAGCCGGTGGAGGCGGAGTTGTTATTTTCGACCTTGAAACTATGTCTATTCAAATACGGAGCGCTGGAACGCGGTCCCTCTTCGCGCGTAGGGTCGGATAGGTCCGGTTAGTGCTAGATTTATTTAGCGCTAGCACCAGCACGGTTTAGAGAAGCGTTCTAAAGCCTGCTCCAACGAGCCCCTGGCTGACTCATTATTTAGTGACCCTTGAATACTCTTTGACTTGAATCTCAAGCCAGCATTCACTGTATAATGAGCGGGTTCTCAAAATGATAGGCCGTTTCCATGACTCAGCAGCAACCGAATAATCCATTGCACGGCGTGACCCTAGAGCAGGTGGTGGTTAAGCTGGAAGCGCATTTTGGTTGGCCAGTTTTGGCAGATACTATTGCCATCAACTGTTTTAAAAATGACCCTTCAGTAAAGTCTTCTTTAAAATTCTTACGAAAAACTCCTTGGGCGCGGACTAAGGTGGAAGATTTGTACGTCGCCACCTTCTCTGAGCCCGACCCTTGGGCGAATCATAGGAAATGATGATGGACTATCAGTTAGTGTTACAGTTTGATGGCGCTTTAATGGATGACTTTGACGCCTTGCTTAAGCTCGAGTTTGAGCTGGGCTTAGGCCTTGGCAAGGAGCATGCTGTTGAGGGGCATCAATTAGGCACCGGAAAGCTGAGTTTGATCATTGCTACGGATTGTCCCGAATCCGCACTTGGGCTGTCGAAGAATATAATCCTTAAGCAAGACAGCAAATTGCTAGGCGGTCTGGTGGCGGCTTTTAAGGCTGCTGATGGCGATGCTTACACGGTGATTTTCCCAGAGAGATCTAAGAGCGACGATGAGAACCTCGAGAACGGTGAAAACCGTGAGCATTCTTCCGAAGGTTTTTGTGTGCTTTAAATTAACCTTGTGCTGCCCGCATCGCACGTTTTCAGTTGATTTGTCGTGCTTGGCCAGAGAGTGATGGACGAAGCTGGCTTTCAAGCGTTATTTTAGTTATTGTTCATTAACGAAAAATTGTCAGATATAAGTAGTGCTTATCACTCGCATTCCTGGATCTATTGAATCCTCAGCGATTCACGGAACTGCTGGGTTTTAGACCTGGTTCCCGGATTGTTACAGACTTTAGCGCTATCTTAATAATCGTTCATCAGGCTTTTTCACCTTTTGACGAATAATAGATTGAACTGAATTTTTCTAATTAATTTACTTTGGCAATGATATTGCTTAGTTGAGAGAATGAAAAAGAAACCTGACATAATGCTAGTTCTTGCCGTCATTTTTGGATTAGGCGTTTTGGTAAGTAGTTACACTCAAGGTGAAATTTCACCGGAGAGCGTGGCAAAACAATACGTCATTCGATAGAACGTTCGCTTCGAATATTCCTAAAATTCGAATAGGTTGCAATCCGTAACCGCTAGATCAAGTGGCACATCCCACCTCCTCAAAGGAATCTCGTCAATTCTTTGGAATTGATGCCCGACCCCCACTAAAACTGGCTTGCGCGTTGGACTTTTGACTTTAAAGCAAAATGTCCGATCGTAGTATCCACCCCCCATTCCGATGCGATTACCTCGCTGATCAAATGCCACTAAGGGCGTAATGACTAAATCCAGCGCCCAGGGCGGAATTTGGCTTGAATTTGATGCTAAGGGTTCGGGAATGCCGTACTTATTGGTGGCCAGTGCTTGTCCTTTTTTGTAGCGGCTAAAAAGAAGTTTTTTGTTGCAAGGAGCCAGGGCGGGTAGGTAGCAATGCTTGCCCATTTTCCAGGCTGTTTCTAATACAGGAATGGGGTTTATCTCTCCATCATTAGGCCAGTAAAGGGCTATGTGTTTGCTTCTTATGAATAAAGGGTGTCGAGTGAGCTGCTTGCACAGTGATAGAGAGGCCGTTTTTTGTTCGCTGACCTTGAGGCTTCTACGTTGTTCGCGAATTGAATTACGAATGGTTTTTAGTGCCTGCATGGAGAGATGAGGAATCAGTGTCGTTAGTGAATGTGGATTTTAATCGATGGGATAAATTGTTGTGATTGATGCTGTGGTCAGTGCTGTGAATACAGGGCAATTGGCCAAGGTCTTAAGTTACAGTTCCCCAAAATGCCGCTGTTGATTAGGTCCTTGAACCTTTAGGTTCAAGGTGGCGGTCTCTGTTACGCTTCAGGCTTTCCGGCGGGCGGACGTGCGCAACGGCATAAACGAGAAACCCCCGGGTTGGTCTTTATAGGCTCGAGGACGATACCAACTGGCCAACACCTCAGGGAACTGAATATCCATTATAAACCAATATCTGGATAATGCAGTATTGCTTTGCAGGTAAGTGTGTAAACCTTGATATGGCCTAAAAATCGCGTGCAAAAGCATGGACGCCTTAAAGAGTGATAGCCACACTAACGCAACCTGGTTGCAATGAATTATTAAGGCTCGATTGCCTGGGTTTTGTGGCGGCGGTGGCTAAAGGGGCAGGGCTAAAGAGTTAGCGCTTGTTCGACTTTTTCGGTCAAGATTCTTAAGCGTTTTTTAGTTTGCTCGGTGGACTTCTTGAGGTCTTTATTGGCGCTAATTAATTCATTGCTTAAGTTGAGCGCGGTCATCACTGCAATTCGCTCAATGCCAATAATTTTGCCGCTTTGTCTTATCTCTATCATTTTGCTATTGAGTAGACGTGCTGATTCCAAAAGGCTTTGTTCTTCGCCTTCCGGACAGGCGATTTGGTATTCTTTGTCTAAAATGTGCACGCTGATATTGGTGGTCGTGGAGGTATTGGTCATAGAGGAGTTCTCGCTTAGTGATCCAGCTCCAGTGTTTTTAGACGACTGATCATGGTTTCAACTTTGTTGCGCGCCGTTTCATTTTTTTGAGAGAGGAGGGCTTTTTCTTTAGCCAAATTCCGCTCCTGAGTTTGCAGCGTTATTTTTTCTCTTTTTAGCTGGGTTAGTTGATCGATTAACGATTCTAGTCGATCTTCTAAATAGTCCAATTCATTTTCTAACATAATTTTGAGATTAGGCTCAGAGGTTAGTGGGGTCCATGTGTCAGTAAGACTAATATAGAGCTCGTAAAAGCGATGGTCAACGGGGATTACAGGACGAGAAAGCTAGAAAAGGATAATTGGTCCCCAAAAAGAAGTTATACTGATCACTTTTAAATTCGTTTTTGTTTTGCTAGGAGAACTGCCGGGTCATGAGTTTTGATTGTTTCAATGAGAAAATAACCTTTGATGAGATTGCGGAAAACCTTGCGGCCATCGGAATCTATTCAGCGGCCTCCGAAATTCATGGCCTCGTAAGCGGTTATATATGTTCCGGAGGAGACCCCCACGAGGAAAGAATTATTCGTTTAGTAGCGGGCCAGCTTGAGCTTGAGTATTCCTCAGTATTGGAAATTAATCAGTTGGAAAATCAAGTATAATTGAAAAATTTGTTTATGATGTGTTTGATGATAAACTAGCTCCTACTATAGGAATCGATTTCCTTGCAAAAACTTTACAAATTGATGACAAAAATATTCGTCTCTAACTATGAGACACAGCTGGATAGGAAAAATTTTAAAGTCTTATACCAAATTATATGAGGGATGCTACCTGTGCAATAGTAGTATACGATGTTACAAATGTAAAGTCTTTCGACGATGTAATGAACTGATATTCATAATACAAAGATATTAGAGGACCATAAGCTCCTTGTGTACTAGTAGGAAATAAAATTGACATTGAAAGTGAAAGAGAAGTTACACAAGAGCAAGGTAAATAAAAAGCAGAATAATTATAGATGCAATATTATGAAGTAAGTGCTAAGACTGGTGAGAATATTAACGACATGTTTAGATAAATGAGTATATTTTTGTAACCTAATGAAAATAGTTTAATACTGAGTTAAGATCCTGGTTAGAGTATAATTTTTATATATAGATTATATCTTAAAAGACAGCGGAATACAAAAAGATAAAATAAAAGAGGTTAAACAGTAAGAATAAAAACTAAATATTAAACTGTCAGAAAAAATTGAAATAAAATAAGAAGTCATTAAAAGAAAAAAAGTTTGTTGTTGATATATATATATAATTT
>NVTH01000121.1 GCA_002401525.1 Moraxellaceae bacterium
TTCAAAAACCTGGCGTGCCCATTATTATGGGCGGCAATGTGGAAGCCGCTGCACGCCGTGCGGCAAGAGTCGCCGACGGCTTTTACCCTGCGTCAGGGAGCATGAAAACATTGCCACTGTTGTTGGAAGCGTTACAGGACGAATGCAATAAAAACGATCGCGACCCCAGCGAAATTGAAATCACCACCTCAGCAGGACGACTCGATCTCAGCAAAGTGGCTCGTTACAAAGACCTAGGTGTTTCGCGACTGCTTATTCCGCCCCCCGCTTACGATAAAGAGGGCTTGAAACGAGGCTTAAACGAATTTGCCGAATCAATCGCTGCGAAAGTAGATTGATCCAATTCGAACGTTTCACCATGAAGGGCCTTAAGGCAATCAGCAAGAACCAATAACCAATAACCAATAACCAATAATTTAGACCATTAATAAAAATAATAAAGAAAATACAATAAAACCAAAAAGGAAAATAAAATGTATCCAGGCAAATGGGCAAAGAAATTCCCGCAAAAAGCGGCGGCGATTAATGCAGTGACCGGCGAGACATTAAGTTATGAGCAACTCAATGATCGCTCCAATCAATTAGCCCAACTAATGTGGGA
Organism: Moraxellaceae bacterium; assembly: GCA_002401525.1. GTDB lineage: Bacteria > Pseudomonadota > Gammaproteobacteria > Pseudomonadales > UBA3067. The sequence goes on from NVTH01000121.1 coordinate 602, forward strand.
AATGGGCTTACGACCCGGCGATCATGTTGCGATTTTTATGGAAAATAACCTGCGCTATTTTGAAGTGTTGTGGGCAGCATTACGATCGGGGCTCTATTTAACCACCATTAATCGCTATTTAACTGACGAAGAAGCCGGTTATATTCTTAACGATTGTGAAGCGCAGGTGCTCGTTGCCTCGAAACATCTATCAGACGTCGCAAAAAATTTACCTCAATTCGCCCCCGGCTGTCACACGCGCTTAATGGTGGACGGCATTGTGGAAGGTTATAAATCTTACGAAGACAGCATCGCCAATTATTCCACGGACAATCTTCCCGAAGAACCCTCCGGTCAGTTTATGCTTTACAGCTCAGGCACCACAGGGCGGCCTAAAGGAATCTTCCGCCCCATGACCGACAGCAAAGTGTCTGAAACCGCAGGCGCCATTGCCGGCATGTTAACCGGCCTTTGGCACACCAGTGAAGACAGCATCTATTTGTCCCCCGCGCCTTTGTATCATTCTGCACCGATCGGGTTTTGTCATGGCATTCAAGCTCTCGGCGGCACAGTCATCATGCTGCCCAAATTTGACGAACTGGGCGCCCTTAAAGCCATTGAGCAATACAAAGTCACCCACAGCCAGTGGGTACCCACCATGTTTAGTCGCATGTTGAAAATGCCACAAGAAGAACTTAAACAATTTGATTTATCCACCCACAAAGTCGCCATTCACGCTGCCGCACCCTGTCCTGCAGGCGTAAAACGAAAAATGTTCGACTGGTGGGGGCCGATTATTTATGAATATTACGGTGCCACAGAATTAAATGGTTTTACCCATTGCCAACCTCAAGAATGGCTCGACCACCCAGGCACCGTGGGTAAATCACTGCTAGGGATCATCCACGTCTGTGACGACGATGGCAAAGAATTACCGATTGGCGAACCGGGCTTGGTGTATTTCGAACTCCCCCAGATGACCTTCTCCTATCACAAGGACCCAGGCAAAACTAAAAAAGCTCAACATCCCCAACACGACAATTGGACTGCCTTGGGTGATGTCGGTTACGTCGATAAAGACAACTATTTATACCTCACCGATCGCGCTACTTTTATGATCATTTCAGGGGGCGTCAATATTTATCCCCAGGAAATAGAAAATGAAATGATATTGCACGATAAAATTGCTGACGTTGCAGTAATTGGTGTGCCCAATGAAGAAATGGGTGAAGAAGTCAAAGCAGTGGTACAACTTGCCATAGGCATCGAAGCCAATGATGAATTAAAAGCGGAACTGATGGCTTACACCCGTGATCACGTCGCCCACTATAAGTGCCCCAAGAGTATCGATTTTATTAATGAATTACCGCGATTACCCACGGGCAAGTTATACAAACGACTTCTTAAAGACAAGTACTGGGGCAAAACTGGCTCGAGAATTGTTTAAATAGAGTTACTGGAAGAAAATAGTTTAAAGCAAAACATAATGGAGCCACAAAAAAACACAGAGAGCAAAGGCATTCTTTTCTCTCTGTCTTACAGGCATGCCCTAAGAAAAGGAAATTTCTATGCGCGCAATGGTAGTCAATGAAAACAGCGAAGACATCTCCGTCATGCGCTTGGAGGAAGTAAAACTTCCTCCATTAGATAAAAACCAAGTACGCGTCAAAATTCGTGCGGCGGCGACGCAGTTTCCTGATATTTTAATGATTCAGGAAAAGTACCAATACAAACCCCCTCTGCCCTATATCCCTGGCACTGAATTCGCCGGCGACGTGATTGGCGTCGGCTCGGAAGTGAGCCAATGGAAAGTCGGCGATGCCGTGGTCACCGGATTATCACTCAATGGCGGCGGCTACGCCGAGGAAATTAATGTCCATGAGCGAGTGCTCTATCGAAAACCGACGCCACTGAGTTACAGCCAAGCCTGTTCCTACCGTTCCGCTTATTTAACCGCGCAGGTCTCACTTATCTGTCGAGCCAATCTTCAAGCGGGGGAAACCTTGCTGGTGCACGGTTCTGCAGGAGGCGTAGGCCTCGCCGCTGTGGAAGTAGGCAAACTGCTCGGCGCTAAAGTCATTGGCACGGCGAGCTCCGATAAGAAATTGGAAATTGTGAAAGAGTACGGTGCGGATCACATTATTAATTACGGCACAGACTTTAAAAAAGGCTTCCGCCTTAAAGTAAAAGAACTCACCGATCAACAAGGCGCCGACGTGATTTACGACCCCGTGGGCGGCGACGTGTTTGATGAATCCATACGTTGCATTGCTTGGAACGGCCGTTTACTGGTGATAGGTTTCACCTCGGGTCGAATCCCCACCGCACCGGTGAATATGCCTTTAATTAAGGGTTTTTCCATTGTCGGCGTTAGAGCCGGTGAATACGGACGTCGCGACAAAGTCAAAGGTCGGGAAAATATTGCCATGGTAGACGACTGGGCAGAACAAGGAAAAATAAACCCGTTCGTTCACGCAGAAATCCCTTTGGAGAATGCTCACGAAGCGCTGCGCATGATTCAAAACAGAGAAGTCATTGGGCGAGTTGTGTTAGTGATGTAAAGATCTGCACCGAAAATAATAAAAAGATCTAAACCGAAAAAATTACATAACCGTTTAAAAATATAGCATAAAAAATAGGAGCTTCTAGGATGAGCATCAACACAGAAACTTTAATACAGCAATTACTGGATCGCGAAGCAATTCGTGACTTACCGAATTTATACTGTCACCACGTGTGGCAGCAAGACATCCCTGGAATTGTCGACCTGTTTACCGAAGACGGCTGGATCAACATGGGCAAGCGGCCCGTCAAAGGCCATCCGGCACTGCTTAAACTTTATAATAAAGCCTTGAACAATCTAACCCCCCGCCCGTTTATTCACAACCACGTCATTACCCTTGAAAGCAACGAGAAAGCGACCGGCACCTGCTACGTCGAAATTCGTGGCGTACAAGACAACAAAAGCATGATGGGAGCCGGCTACTACGATGACGTCTACCGTAAAGTGAAGGGCCAATGGAAGATCCACTCCCGCGTCGTCACCATGCACTTTATGGTGCCCCTTGAAGATGGCTGGGTGAAGGAACTCACTCAGGTCAAAGAACCTGAACCGGCCTAACGATTTTTTAATAAAATATTAACCATCATCCTCTACTATTTTTAGGAGCACTTATGCCTAGCAATAAACTTCTTGAAGACCCAAGAATCGATCCGCGTATAAAAACCCTTTTCGGTGCAATGAATACACCGCCGCCTAAAGACGTGGAAAGTAGGGAGCAACTACTCGCTTCGATGAATTCAGAAAAAGCAGTGGCGGCAAGAGAGGCGATGAAAAAATTCATGGAGGTGTGTGATTCTGAAGAAATAGCGCCTTCCGCCGGACTGGAAATTTCCGACAAAGAGTTCACCTCTTCCCCCGATGGCAACACCATTAAAATCCGATTTATTCGCCCCATCAGCGATGAAGACGTGCCCTGCGTGTATTACATTCATGGCGGCGGCATGCAGTTTATGTCTTGCTATGACGGCAATTACCGCGCGTGGGGAAAAATGATTGCTCATCAAGGCGTCGCCGTCGCCATGGTTGATTTCCGCAATGCCGTGGTGCCATCGTCCGCCGAAGAAGTAGCGCCCTATCCCGCCGGATTAAATGATTGCGTCAGCGGCGTTAAATGGTTAATTGAAAACAGCAAAAGTCTAAAAATAGACCCTAAGAAAGTAGTCATCGCCGGCGAAAGCGGCGGCGGTAACTTAACCTTGGCCACCGGATTGCGTCTCACCAAAGAAGGCGACGCAGCGTTAGTCAAAGGGCTGTACGCATTGTGCCCTTACATCTCAGGAATCTGGCCGACTCCTGAAAGTGCTTCCTCGACGGAGAACAATGGCATCTTGCTGGATCTGCATAACAACGTAGGGGCCATGGCGTATGGCATCGAAGAACTGGAAAACAAAAATCCGCTCGCATGGCCAGCCTTTGCCAGCGTCGATGACGTAAAAGGCTTCCCCCCCACCATGATCAGTGTCAATGAGTGCGATCCGCTGCGAGACGAAGGCATTAATTTTTATCGTTTATTATTAGAAGCCAAATCACCGGCGCGCTGCCGGCAAGTCATGGGCACTATTCACGGCACGGAGATATTTCCTATTTGTTGTCCGGATATAAGCCTGGATACCGCCAGTAGTATTGCGAATTTCTGTAAAAATTAATTAAACAATAAAAGAAACTTGTGTCGCTCGTCATTCAAACACCCACCGAACTATGGGCCTGTCCAATTAATATGGGCCATTTCATATGGACAGACCCTAAAGCTCGGCGGAGGAGGAAGTATTTTTCATGCGTTGGTAGAAATACGCAGCCCCCAACAAAAGCATTCCTATCCCCATTAGAGCAATTATTTTTTGTAGGATCGAAAATCCCGCCATGTCGAAAAAAACCACTTTGAATGCAGCAATGGTGAAAATAACCACGGCGACAGAAATCATTCGCTGGTATTTTGGATTTAAAGTCTGAAACAGTACCGCCGTACCGTGGGCCACTAGCAATATAGAAAGCAATGGCCCCGCACTTTGTTTAAACCAAAAATCAATGGCACTTAAATAAACGATAAACAACGCGGCATGACATCCCCTTAGCTGATTAATATGTCCCGGCCATACCTTGCGCACTAAACGAGTCTGTGACTGATTGTGATGCAAGACGAGTCCTAAAAGCCCGAGCGCAAACGCGGCCGTTAAAGGTTCCATTAACATCAAAGCATTGCCGGCATGGTTCAACTCAGAGGTCACCAAAAGCATCTTCACCAACATCACCGCCATCAAGCATTGATTAATCAGATGAAAATATTTTAATTGCGACCGAAGCGGATTCAATGTAATTGGCATTAAAATAAGCGCCGTAAAGAAAACCATCATACCCAGCAAAGACAAAGCTATATCGCCCGACATTAAAAATAGCACAATAAAAATCGCTGCAGAAAGATAATAGAAGCTTTGAACAAAAATAAATTTGATTTCTTGATAAAACGCTTTCATGGGCTCCGTCATTTCCACACCAATTTGCAGGGCCTTATTCCGAATCCCAACCCCATGCCAAACCCTATACCCATACCCATACCCATACCCATACCAGCAACACACCATACCGTAAGTCAAGCCGCCCACGAGCAACGCTAAAAAAGCATGGTTATCCCAGGCGCCATTATACGCTGCCCCACAAGCAAGCACGGTCACGGCAAAAGCCGCGTAAAATAATAAAGACATCTCAATTCGCAAACTTTGATACCCCAACCGGAAATAAAGCAATAATGCAGCCGATGCCGACAACCACAAGCTCACCGCAAAATACGCATCAAATTTTCGTAGCACAGTAGGCAACAGCGCGATGGGGATTAAACAATAAAATATTTGCCTAAACGCATCCGCAAAAGGCTTGAGTCGACTTCTAGGCAGATATCGAGAATAGAACTCTGCAATCAACCAAAGAGATACAAATGCCTCCACACGGGCTAGTTGTCCAGCAAGAGATTGCTCCGACCAATGGAAATTCCCCACCGCCAGCCAACTGCTCAGCATTGGCAGCAACATTAGCAAGTAGTGGCCTAGTGCCAGGTACTCAGTAAAAATTAAATTGTCTCTATGACTACGATAGAGCAAGCCAAAAATCAGTAAAAACGCACCGTGCCACATTGCAGCAGGCCACATTATATTCAGCGTACTGAGAATAAATAGCGCCCCTAGCAACGACAAAGCATCATTGAAAAATCTAGATAGGGTCTGCTCTAGTTCCGTTTCCACAGTGAATTTTTTATAGAGCATAATCAAAGCAAAGACAAAACCCACGGCCCCAGCCAAGTTATACCACCCTTGCTGCAGCTCAAATGCCAGCAAATCGGGCAAACCAACCATTGCACCCAGCGCCCAGCCCAGCACCTGAAACGCCATCAACCCCATGGCGAAAAGTGATAATAAATACCCTTCAACTCGCACCGAATAAAATGAAAAGTAAAAGCCAAGGTAGATTAGCAATAGCCCTTCAACCCCCCACACTAATCCCAATAATTCTTCGGGCAATAGGGTGAAAATGGCAAACGCTAGCAACACCCCCCCGTTCAATAAAATTGCCATGCCCTTGGCTTGATGACTACGATCAGATGCATCCAACGGTGATTTAAACAGCCATAAAAAGACCGTCAATAACACTGCGGCATTAACGGCATAAATAACCCCCAGGGCGCCTAAATAACCCGCGCCTTGCCCATCCCCCCAAACTTCCGTCCCCAGTAAATATTGAAACTGTATCAGTACAAAGAAAAATAAATTGCCGCTCAACATCAACACAATCAGCTTTTGAAACGGTGGCTTTTGACCAATATTCTGTACCGCATAAAAAAGGAACAAGTAATAGAAACCATGAAATAGAGCGCTGATAAACAACACAGACGTTAAAGCTGACTCCGTGCCTATATCATCCAAACTGAGCTCAATGCAGGCGATAGACACCAACATCGCTAAGTGAGCCAACACCGGCCACCGAATTAAGTGCGCTAACCTTAGGCTGGAAGCGGCCAAGACCAGCAGGTATCCGTAATAGACCTCCAATGATTGCCCTTGACTCCATAAGAGAGGAGCCATGCCACCGCCTACTAACGTGGTGATCGCCACGACTTTCGTTTCGTAGCGTTGAGCCAAGTAAAAACTAAGCGCGGTAGTGGCCACCAACACTAAAAACCCCAACCCAGAACTAACCAACTGATAATAGGGACCCAAAAAATAACCGCAAAGATAACAACAAATCACCCCCGCCCCTAGAATAGCCGAACCATAATCAGCCATTTCACCGTGGCGGCGATGCACCCACTGACCAAGCCATAAGACCCCCCCAGAAATAAGGTAGGCCATGGCCATTTTGCTAGCAGGGCCCAAGTATTCATTGAGTGAGTACTGAAGTAGATAACCAAAGCCCATTACCAGCGCGATGATTCCAGCCACCGTCATCAGGAATACTGGCGCCTTACCCTGATCACGATAATGCTGATAAATACCCATGGATTTACTGAATAAGCCACTTATCGGGCCTAGGAAACTTTGTACCAACTCGAAAAAAACCGTAGAGAACCATGATTCAGAGCGTTTCGCCGCAACGTGCTGCAAATCCTGAGAAGGGTCCTGTTTCAGATGTGGGTCGGCACTAGGGGAAGTCGCCTCGACGGATTTGGAAGTGGTTGGGCTTACAGACATCGCCCCATCCATATTCTTCGGCGGCGCTTTACTCTCAGCCTGGTTAAGGGCTATTGAAGCCGACGCYTTGAAYTCSGCCGCTTTCAGCGCCTCATTTTCTAATGCCAGCGCTTTAATTCTAGCATCGATGCTTTGAGTCCGATTGTAAAAATCTTGTTTAAGCGTCTCAAGCTCTCGCTTTAAATCTTTCAATTCTTGAGAATTCAATGTCACTCTCAAATGCCCCTCAGCCTTTCAGTGGCAACGCTAAATTGAATACTACGAGTAAAAACTGCGCACCGATAAAAGTTTAGTCTACTTACTGAAGGCAACCGACACTAGTAAATAGTTCACAGCTAGAGGAGACCCAGCCCCACCGAATCATCGCGTTCTTAGAAGCCACTGACATAAAAACCACTCACAAACTTTTACGATAATCCCCCGCCGTCATCCCAGTCCAACGCTTAAACGCCCGCTGAAAAGCGCTGGCATTAGAAAACCCCATGGAATAAGCAATTTCCCCTAATGATAATTTAAAGTTTTTAACGTAATTAATCGCCAAGTCTTTTCGCAATTCTTCCAAAATTTCGTGAAACGATAAACCTTGCTCCGACAAGCGACGCCTTAAAGTCCAGGACGGCAACGATAATTTTTCAGCCACTTCCCCCAGCGTGGGGTTTCCCTCGTGCAACATCGATCCCAAGGCTTTTTGAACTTGCTGACCAATGGTTTCAGTTTGAGAAATCGCTTCGAGCATTTGCTCGCAGGTATCAAGCAAGGAAGCGTAGAGATGCGGGTTGTGATAAACAACCGGCGTATCCAGCGCCTTTTCCTGGAACTGAATGGAATTACATTCCGCACCGAATTTCACCGGACAATCAAAATAATCTCGGTATTGATCAGCGTATGCCGGCGCTTCGAATTCAAACTGAACTGACGCCACTAAATCGCTGCGATTCGTTAACCATTCGATCACCTGGTACCAACCGCAAATCACTCGGTCGACCACAAATAAATTGTATTCGTTATAAGGTGCAATGGAATAAAAATTCAATCTCGGCTTAATTAAACGCGTCTCTAAATTCGACTGGCCTCGGTTACAGCGACTAGCGAGCGGTTCAAAGCGATTTAAAACCGCCACCGCCTCCCCCAAACAGGACGAATTCATCGCTAACAATCCAGGATAACCCAATGCCGTAAGCACTGAGCGTTTACCAGAGATCAAACCCAGCGCTGGCTCATTGGTGCTGTGAATAATGCTCTGCCCCACCTTCATTAGCGCCACTAAACTGAGACGGCATTCTGGGTCACTCAACGCATGCTCAGATAACTTGTTTTGGCGCAATATCATTTGCCGATCTACGCCCAAAGACTCACCCGCTACAATTAAAGAGTTGATGTAGGTACTGGACACGTCACCTATTTTATTTTTCACACTCGATCGACCTTTGGCTATTTTTAACAACGGGAAATACGTTAACCAAAAGCTACCTATTTGTACAGCAGAGTTAGCAATGTGTTCACTTGGGTTATTGAGGGCAGGCCCTTAAATCAGTACATTAGGCCATAAATAACAAAGAATCCCGCTGCATGTTAAAAACCAGATTAAACAGGGTACAAGCGAGTTACTAGTTAACTACCTGTTATTTATATATTATTACTACGTTAAGAATTACTTCCTCCTACAGGATAACAAATCATGCCGAGTCAACAACCCTACGAACACATGCTTCAGCCTTTAGACCTTGGATATACCCAACTTCGCAGCCGTGTCATCATGGGTTCCATGCATACTGGGCTGGAAGAGGATCATGGCGGCCTGGAGAAGATGGCTGAGTTTTTCGCAGCACGAGCCAGAGGTGGCGTGGGCCTCATCATTACTGGCGGATTTGGCACCTCCCCAAGAGGCGTCTTAGGGCCAGGTTCTGCCGCGATGCTGACAGACCAAGACGCGGCAAAACACGAAATAGTGGCACGCCGAGTGCATGAAGAAGGCGGCTTAATCGCCTTGCAATTGCTCAACGCCGGCCGCCAAGCCTATCACCCCCAAGTCATTGGCGCGTCGGACATTAAATCCCCTATTTACCCCTTCCCGCCTCACCCATTGTCAGACCAAGAAGTGGATGACGAAATCGAAGGCTTCGTCAACACCGCAGCACTGGCTCAACAAGCGGGCTACGATGGCATAGAAGTCATGGGCTCAGAAGGTTATTTAATCAATCAATTCTTAGCCACTCGAGCCAATAACCGTGACGACCAATGGGGCGGCCCTTACGAAAACAGAATGCGCTTTCCGTTAGAAATCGTGCGTCGAATTCGCGCTAAAGTCGGCGCCAAATTTATCATCTCTTATCGCTTGTCCATGCTGGATTTAGTCCCTGACGGCAGCACTTGGGACGAAGTCGTGGCACTGGCTAAAGGCGTAGAAGAAGCCGGCGCGTCCATTATCAGCACCGGCATCGGCTGGCA
>NVTH01000122.1 GCA_002401525.1 Moraxellaceae bacterium
CGGAAGGTTACGCCTATAAAGTTAGATCAAACAAGAAAGTTAAATCAAACAGGCATCTTTCTAAAAATAAAAATAGCTTAAAGACAGCCCCAAACAATACATTAGAGTCCCAGACAGCAGGAAAAACCCTATCATCGCAGCCAAAATCTCAACAACAASMASAACAACAAAATCAACAGCAGGCTAAAAAAATCACCTCGATTCTTCAGCAGCAAGGCGTTAAAGCGGAACTCGTGGCCTATTTACTGCAAACACGTTATAACGCCGACCTTACTCTCTGCGCCCAAATGCTCCGTTACGTGGGTTATCAAGACAGTAAAGTATTCACTGCTTTATTGAATACCTATTCGCCTAAAAGCAGTGATTTAATTGAGGGTTTTATTAGCGCAGGCTATCGAGCCGACCAAGTACTGCCTTTCTTACTTAAACACTTTCTTTTATCCAACGATCGATTACGCCAACAATTACAAACGGCGGGATATCCTGCACTGGTGGTAAAACGTGCCTTCGACAACGTCAACCACCCTCTCGTAGCCAACAGAGTCTCTGAAAGAGGTTAGCAGCCTTTCTAGCCACCTCACCTCACCTAAACCATGCCGTGGATAGACCGCGCCCTGAGAAAGCCTCAGGGCTAGAAAACCTCCGCGTTAGAGGCTTGATGCTGAGGCAAAGATTGAGCGCTATTAGTTTGATTAAATTCTCGAACAGCCAAATAATCCAAAAACAAACGAACCCCGGCACGGGTATTTTGATCGTCGGGCTGATTTAGATTATAAGTGTCAATAAACTCGTGAATACCATCATCATCAAGCGGATAAAGCAGTTCATCACCGTACGAAAAAATATGCCTCAATTTAAAAAATAATTGCATTATTTCATCTGCGGCGAGTGGCGCAAGACTCAATACCGGCGCTGAAAAATCTTCCCACCCTGATTCCACAAAAGGATTAGGCGAAAGCCGACCGTACAACGCACAATGACTGGGGATGCCTTTTTTGACATCATGCATCAAAGGCGGCGTGGCGTATAAAACTAATCCGAGGCCTTCTCCGGAACCTTGCATTAAATCATTAAAAATAAATAATAATTGTTCGTATTCCTTAGTTCGAGTGGCCGCCGGAAGCAGAGTAATCACCGTTATTTCATCGATATTGAGCAACAGGCCTTTGTAACCGGCAAACCGAATAAATTGGGCCAGCATTTTAATCACATCAAAATAATTTTGGCCATTGATTATGGAGCAAACGTTGAGGCTTTTTCTCGCCTCACTCAAGCGGCTGAATTTTCCTTGCAACCAAGCAAGCGCTTCTTTCTTTAAAAGCTCGTTCGATGTCTCCAGTCCTTGCCAATAACTTCGAATCACCTCAATAAAATCGAACCCGCCTGCAAGCTCCTCAAAATCCTTAAGTCGCGTTTCAATGATCTCGTGTGGAGAACACTGCTGCCCATGAGCAGAGCGAATCGCAGAAAAAATAAAACGTTCCACAATATTGGTAAGGGCCAACCCATCCGGTCTCGATCGTGTGGATAAACTGCGTACAATTTCGTTATACAAATTTTTGCCTGGGCCTCGCCCAGTAAATCGGCGGCGGGCGTTTAAATCAACCGACGCCACCACCAACCCCTGCTGTCGCGCCTGATGACTTAGTGCCTGGCGAAGAAAGGTTTTACCTGCACCCGACTCGCCGCTCACCAACCGAAAGCACACCCCTCCTTGTGACACCTTGTCTAAATCTCGGCGCAAACTTTTCATCTCTTCAAGTCGCCCCACCTGGAACTTCTCCAGGCCTACGCGGGGCACCACTCCAGCACGTAATGGCACAATAATCTCATCTCGTTGCCGCTCCGAAAACAACTCTTGCCCCACCTTATCCATGGTAATCGCTCCACGGCACCTATAATGTGCCTATATAATTCGAACCGTATTTCACTCAAAAAGCCTTCTTGGGTATAAAGCAACTTTAGACTACTCTAAGAATAGAACCACCTTGATTAGAGCGACTCAGATTAGAACTACCAAGACTAGAACGATCCAGACAAGAACGATCCAGACAAGAACGATCCAGAATAGAATCACGCAGACCAGAACACTTCGACAATTTCCTGTTTTCAATAAAGACCCTTCGCCATGGCTGAACCGTCACCTGAAACGTCACCTGAACCCTCAAATAGACCAACCAACCTCATCGCGGCCAATGACTCTGCTCCAGCCCACGGTCGAAAAGTATTATTGATTGAAGATTCAGAATCATTCGCGTTAGTGCTTAAAAGTCAGAYCGAAACTAATTACGGCTACACCACCGTTATTTGCAAATCGCTACGGGAGACCAAAGAGGCTTTAGAGCAGCGTGCTGACGAGTTTTTTATTGCCGTAGTGGACCTCCACCTACCCGACGCACAAGATGGCGAAGCCTTGGATGTGGTGCTCGATTACGACATTGCTACCGTGGTCTATACTGGGAAATTTTCCGATGCGCTGCGAGAAGACATTCTCAATAAAGGCATCACCGATTACGTACTTAAAACCGGCCGAGATGGGCTTGAATATGTACCGTCACTGGTCAACCGAATTTATTTAAACTTCAGCACCAAAGTCATGGTTGTGGACGATTCCCGAATTGCTCGCCGCGCCATGTGCCGATTATTAAAAACTCAACGCTTTCAAATTTTACAAGCCTCCAGCGGCCCTGAAGCATTGGAAATACTCGATAAAAACCCAGACATCCGCATCGCTCTACTGGACTGTTACATGGATCCAATGGACGGCTTTACTCTAGCCAGCCAAATCCGCCAAACACACAGCAAAGAAGAACTCTCCATTATCGGTGTGTCCTCACAAGGCAGCCAAGCGCTGTCGGCAAAATTTATTAAAAGCGGTGCGAACGATTTCTTAGTCAAACCCTTTATGTCTGAGGAATTTAATTGCCGAATTAATCAAAGCGCCAACTTTGTTGATCAATTTCATGCATTACGACAATCCAACGAACAAAAAAACACCTGGCTTGGCATTGCTGCCCACGACATCAGAGGCCCGTTAGGCATCATACAAAGTGTTTCAGAACTATTACTCAAAAAAGAACTCAAGCCGGAACGTCGCAATCAAATCTATGAAATGATTAACGAAAATTCGGTGCACATGCTTGATTTATTGAACAACCTACTGGAAATTTCCGCCATTGAAAGCGGTAAATTCTCCATTAAAAAATCCGCCTATAATCTAAACGATCTAATTAACCAAAGGGTCACTCTGTACAACAATCTCGCCGAAGAAAAAGATCAGCAGCTTATCTGTCAACTTGAAGACTGTCCGAATTTACAAATTGACGCAGTCCGGATCAGTCAAGCACTGGATAACCTCATCACCAATGCGATCAAATATTCTCCCAAGAACTCGCAAATCACCATTCAGCTAAGTCTGGAAGAAAAATCCGTTAAATTGAATGTATTGGACCAAGGCCCTGGGGTGACAAAAGATGAGGAAAGTCTGCTGTTCGGCACGTTTCAACGCACTAGCAACGCCACCACAGGCGGGGAGAAAAGCACTGGCTTAGGGCTTGCGATTTGCAAAACCATAATCGAAGGCCATGGCGGCACGGTAGGGTATAAACCCAACCCTGAGGGTGGCAGCTGTTTTACTTTAACGCTCCCCACTGAAGATTAAACCCGCCGATTAAAAATAAATCGTAAAGCCCAATGGTAAACAGCGTCTAAAAAAGTAGAGAGCACCTAAAAATCAAAACTGAGTTGAGCGCCCATAAGCTCATTACTTTCTAATTCCTTCGGAGGGTCACGAAACCGAACCCCCAGCCCCAACAATCGCACCGGACGATTGCCCCTCAAAAAGGCTTCCTCACACAATTCTTTAAAAAAGGCTTCCGAAGGTTCATCGACACTTCGCTCAAGCGTGGTCTGCACAAAATCAGCAAATTTTATCTTCACCACCCCCTTATGAATGTCGTATTCATTGCTCACCTTCGCTAAGCGCACGGAAAAATCTTCCATCAGGACAGGAATCTTCTCCAAGCAAGCCCCCACATCAGGTAAATCCACGGCATAGGTATGTTCAACACTTAGAGATTTACGCCGCGAGTGAGTTCGCACCGGACGATCATCACGCCCCCAGCTTAAATTCCAAAGCCGCTCCCCAAAACTACCCAATGATTCTGTTAATTGATCACACGGCACCTGCCGTAAATCGCCACAGGTATAAATGCCCAAGCGATGCATTTTTTTAGCCGTCACCTTACCGACACCAAATAATTTTTTAACCGGCAAGGTTTCCAGAAAAGATTCCACTTGATTAGGCAACACCACAAATTGACCGTCGGGCTTATTCCAATCGGAGGCAATTTTGGCGAGAAATTTATTCGGGGCAATGCCCGCAGAAAGGGTGATGTTTAATTCGTCTCGCACTTGCGCACGAATCGCTTCGGCAATGCGCGTGGCACTGCCTTGAAATAAATCACTGTCACTGACATCGAGGAATGCCTCGTCCAATGAGAGCGGTTCGATAATGGGCGTATAAGCACGAAAGATTTCGCGAATTTGTTGCGATACCGCGCGGTACTCATTCATCCTCGGGCGAACGAAAACTATGTCGGGGCAGAGTTTTTTGGCATAAGCGGAGGCCATAGCCGAGTGCACCCCAAATTGTCGCGCTTCATAATTACAGGTGGCCACCACACCTCGCCGATCCGCATCGCCTCCCACGGCCAGAGGGCGACCTCGTAATTCGGGGTTATCACGCATCTCCACCGAGGCATAAAAACAGTCACAATCGCAGTGAATTATTTTTCGCTGTTTGAGATCTATGGGCGAATCGGGAATAGCCTTGCCAGGCGTGTTAGATTTAGACTCGTCCATTACCGCCTCTGCTGCTTCAGGTGCAGTTGCATCATCAATCCACAACATCGACGGCCACCCTTCATCAGGCACGTCTCATCGAAGCATTAGCAGACAACACGAGACGTTTATTGGTGTGTCGAATCCAAAACCAAGCAATCACACCCGCTGTCACATTGGCTAACGCACAGCCCATGTAAAGCCCCTCAATGCCGTTCATTTGACTGCCCCAATACGCAAAGGGAATATAAAATAGAAACAGTCGCCCACCATTCAATACCAACCCCTTATTCGGCATCCGCAGCCCGTTAAACTGCGCCCCGCCCAATAAAACCCAAGCCAAAAAACCATAACTTAACGGTAAAATAGTCAGAAACAAGCGAATAATTTCCATCGCTTGTTCCTCGACGCCAAACAGCCCCGCAATCCAAGGCGCGGCCAAATACAAGCCCAGCGCCAAAAGCCCCTGCCAGATCATCGCGAAACGAAAACTTAATTGCATCGCCTGCTTAATTCGATCAAAACGAGCCGCCCCTAAGTTCTGCCCCACAAAGGGCGGAATACAAGTGGACAAGCCCATCACCGCAATAATCAAAATCGGCTCCAGACGCATCCCCACCCCAGTCGCCGCCACCGCATCCACACCAAATTGCGCCACCAAAGCGATCACTACCCCCAGCGCGATAGGATTCAACATATTGCTGCCCACAATGGGCAGGGCAATTTTAATCAACCGCCCCCAACACGCCTTCACCACGTCAAACCGGGGCCGAGACAAATCCACAATCTGTTTACGATAAACCGTGGTCAATGCCACTCCAGCCGCAATCCACCAAGACAACACCGAAGACAACGCCGCCCCCTGCATCTCCATCCGTGGAAAAGGACCGATGCCAAAAATTAAAAAAGGATCCAAGATGCCGTTTATTAATGCAGACATGGCCATAATGATACTCGGCGTCCGGGTATCCCCCGTGCCCCGCATCGCACTATTACAGAGCATTGGGATCGTCAGCACGCCCACCCCCAAATACCAGATCCCCAAATAGTCATGAATCAATTCCCGAGCGGCGCTGTCAGCACCCAGCAGACGAAACAAAGGGTCAATCACCGCAATGCCCAATAGCGCGGTGCAAAACACCAAGAATACGGAGATCACGATACTGTAAGTAGCCAGCTGTTTGGCCTGGCGCTCCCTCCCAGCCCCCAGCTCAATGGCCACTAGCGTGGTATTCGCGGTGCCTAATCCAAGGTTTAAACTCATCAACGCAAACGTCGCAGGGAAGGTAAAACTAATTGCCGCTAAATATTGGGTGCCCAATAAACTCACGTAGTACGCATCCACAAAGTTAAATACCAAAATCGCGACAATGCCCATCACCATGGGCAAAGACATTCGATATAATGTTGGGCCGATGGGGCCTTCAGTTAATTTGGGTCTGGACAAATCTACGGTCTTCCTCAAAGCTAGTACTAATCGAGTAGGGTTAATCTAGTAACTCATTTTATCAGCGATGACAAAAGAAGACCTTCCTCGCGAGAGGAAATCATTAAATAATCTAAATTTAGACGCTACCTCTACAAGACACATCTTATAGGACACGGTGCCGAACGGACGCCTGGAATACAAACAATGCCCTCTGAAAAAGACTCACCGACACCTGCCAAAGATGATTACCCGGAGCTTGACGCCGACGAACTCAAAGCATTAGTCAGCACCACCGTTGCCTCTTATGAAAATCGAGCCCAACAATTTTGGCAAGGCACTAAAGACCACGACGTGTCTCAAAATAGACAGTCATTTTTAAACGCTCTGCCGGAGATTGCCGCCCCTAAAGTAGTGTTGGACTTCGGCTGCGGCCCCGGACGAGACCTGCATTACTTCAACTCTTTGGGTCACACCGCCATCGGCCTGGACGCCTGCCCAGCGTTCAGCCAAATGGCCCAAGACTATTCAGGCTGTGAAGTCTGGCAGCAAAACTTTCTAGACCTAGCCTTACCGAGCGAACACTTCCACGGCGTCTTTGCCAATGCCTCGCTATTCCACGTCCCCCAACAAGAATTGCCTAGGGTATTAACGCACTTACATAACACGTTAATACCCGGCGGCGTGTTATTTTGCTCCAACCCTCGAGGGCCTAACATCGAAGGCTGGAACGGCGACCGTTACTGCACCCACAACAGTTTCGAACAATGGTGTGACTACGCACAAGACGCCCAATTTACCCTRCTGGACCACTATTATCGCCCTCCTGGCAAACCCAGAGAAGAGCAGMCTTGGCTGGTCACCCTCTGGCGCAAATCCGAGGTATAATGCCCCACCCACGCTGATACGAGAGCCGCCATGCTTGCAGTCATTTCCCCCGCMAAAACCTTAGACTTTGAAACCAAACCGCAAACCAAAAAGTTTACCCAAGGGGAATTTTTGGAGGATTCGCAAGACCTTATCAACGTCATGCGAGACTACTCACCGCAGCAAATTGCCAAGTTAATGTCCATCAGCGACCCCCTATCCACCTTAAACTACGGCCGCTTCCAAGACTGGGCCACCCCCTTTAGCCTCGATAATGCAAAACAAGCGCTGTTGGCTTTTAAAGGCGATGTGTACACCGGACTGGAAGCCGAAAGCTTGAGCAGTAAGCAACTTCAATTTGCTCAGAAACATTTACGCATACTTTCCGGGTTGTACGGCTTATTGAGACCGCTGGATTTAATACAACCCTATCGCTTAGAGATGGGCATCAAACTAGAAAACCAACGCGGCAAAAATCTATACCAATTCTGGGGCGATAAAATTACCGATGAATTAAATCAACAGCTCAAAAAACAAAAATCCACCACATTGATCAACCTCGCCTCCAACGAGTATTTTAAATCCATCCAGAAAAAGAAGCTCGACGCAGACATCATCGTGCCGGCATTTAAAGACTACAAAAACGGCGATTACAAAATGATTAGCTTTTTTGCCAAAAAAGCCCGCGGCGCCATGTGCCGATACATCATTGATGAAAACATTACTGAAGCCGATAACATTAAAGGCTTTAGCTGGCATGGTTACGGATTCAACCCAACTTTATCCAAAGGCAATACCTGGGTATTTACTCGCAAAGAAGTATGAGTTATTCAAGACAGTGCAATAAAAAGGAAATTTCAATACAAGGAGAATAACCCATGGCACTTGAAGTCATAGGCGCTGGATTTGGTAGAACAGGCACCGAATCCATGAAGCAAGCCCTGGAAATACTAGGCTTTGCGCCCTGCCATCACATGCTTGAAGTAATCACCCATCCAGAGCAGGAAAAGTATTGGCGCCAAGCGGCGATTGATCAACGCTTCGATTGGGATTACGCCTTCCAGAATTATCGAGCCGCAGTGGATTGGCCCAGCGCTTTTTATTGGCGCGAACTCAGCGAATTCTACCCCAACGCAAAAATGTTATTAACCGTCCGGCCTGCGGACCAATGGTACGAGAGCTTTAGTAACACTATTTTAGAAGTCATCAAAAATAGCAAAGACCCCGATACCTTGGGCATATCACTCATTGCAAAACAAGTCTTTGACGGCAAACCCGATGATCGAGACTATGCCATTAGTGTCTATGAAAAAAATATACGCGACGTACAAGCCACCATATCGAAAGATCGCTTACTGACTTATTCAATCGGCAGTGGTTGGCAACCGTTGTGTGAATTTTTAAACGTAGATATTCCCGACCAGCCTTATCCAAACACCAATAAATCAGCAGACTTTATAAAAAAAATAAAACAATTGCGAGACACATAATCGCTTGTTCACCGCCTAATTAATGACGTACGACTTACCGCAAGCCGCGAAACTAGAGAGGCGGCACGCTCACCGTCATTCCCGCGAAGGCGGGAATCCATTTAGTTTAAAGCAATGAATGCAGAATTTCGGTTGCTGTATTAATACAGGTGGGTGCAGATACAGGGAGCGAATTTTTAGTAAAGCAAGTACGGAGAGCGAACCGGCGTTGAATATTTAGTTTTTATTCAGCATGGATTCCCGCCTTCGCGGGAATGACGGTTGCGCTTGTTTCGAAGGGTGTAATTTCTTCAAACAGAAACTTTCCAGAGCGCACCTCTACTGATGGCCAAGTACTACACCACACATTTCTCCTTATCAGCCCCAAGAACTAGCGCCATCCAGAAAAACAAACTCACACCTCCAGCCACTAGATTTAGCGCGCTATGCGAAATCAACTCACTAACAGGCAACGTAGGCAACATAATGACTGAAGCCATCAATAGAGCAATAGGCAACAGCGTAAAAGAGACATTTGACGCCAAAGCTAACTGGAACCCCCACTTTCGCTTCAACAGCAAGCCCGCGATCGAGACCACCAATAGCAGCAAAACCAAACCATAGAATATCGTGTATTTAAAACGTACATCACCCATGGCTTCCCACTCGACTAATCTAAATCGATTCACGTTGGCATTCGTAATGCCAAGGATAAGAAGGCAAAACCATACAATATTTGCGTAGATTATTTTCATTATCTAATTCTTTTACCTTAGAGAGCATCTGCGAATTTAGCCTTAGCTCTATTTCATCAACTATTTAGTTTGTTTTTATCCTTTGCGCAAAGCGTAAGAGTTTCCACTGTCAATGACTTCTAGGTCGTAACGTTTAAAACCACGACCGTTTCGATCTAGCGTAAACGTGCCCACCGCATGGCATTTACGAATAATATTAACATTGCTCTCAGGCCCTAGCCGAATCATAGCTTGAAGCTGAAACACTTTTGGGCTTAAGGGGCGTAATTTCAATTCTTCCACGCTATCACACCACATTAACTCAGGATAGCTTGATAATTTGAGCCTCCAGGTAAGAAACCATTCCAACGCTTTTTCGACTGAAGCGCTATTGCGGGGATGAGCCCCGGAATAACGTTCAAGATTAGAAAATCTGTGGGCTAACGTATTCTCGTGGGCTCTTATCATCTTATTCATGAGCCTCCGACTTGCGTAAATTCTCTTTAGCTTTTTGTTTGAGCTATTATTTTTCATGCCTATTGCGCCATGTGATTTAATCGGGATGCACTGCACTCAAGTGGAGCTAGGCTACAAAGGTAATCAATAGGCAGTTTAGCGAATAAATACACGAAACTAGAGAGGCTGCATACTCATCGTCATTCCCGCGAAGGCGGGAATCCATCGAATTAAAATCACCAAGCAATGAGTCATTTTCGGCTTTATTTTTCGCACATTAAATGCTCGACTGAACTTTACACTCATTTTCTTTGCCTCTAGTTAAAAATTAGAAGCGACAACTAGTCTGGCACAGGGGGTTTCGAA
>NVTH01000123.1 GCA_002401525.1 Moraxellaceae bacterium
TTCTTTCAAAGCCTCGTAAACAACTGTTTGTTACGATGTTCATCGTGGAAGAGGGGCGCATTATAGAGATCCTCAGCACCCTGTCAACACTTTAAAATCATTAATTGAAATTAATGCTTATTTCACTGTTACACGGGCGAAACGTTTCTTGCCCACCTGATAAACACTAGCAGAGCCCGACTCAACCACGAAATTTAAATCCTGTATTTTTTCCCCCTTAATAGATACCGCCCCCTGCTTAATGCGCTGCCGTGCCTCCGACGTACTCTTGGCTAAACCCACCTCTTTAAGTAGGTTTGGTAAAAGCACCCCTTCAGCATACGGGCCCACTTCATATTCAGGCATCTGGTCAGGGACCTGCCCCTTTTTAAAGGCATTCCCTGCGCCAGTTCTGGACTGCTTGACGCCCTCCTCACCATGGAAACGAGCAATGAGCTCATCAGCCAAGATCATTTTAATGTCTCGAGGGTTGGTTCCATTTTCCGCATCCCGCTTTAATTGCTCTATTTCGTCTAGCGTCTTAAAGCTAAGCAATTCAAAATAACGCCACATMARWTCATCYGAKAYWGACATKAWCTTWCCRAACATWTCYKYAGGYKCRTCATYAATGGCAATATAATTACCCAGCGACTTAGACATCTTTTGGACACCATCCAGACCTTCCAACAAAGGCATAGTAAGCACAATCTGCGGCGTCTGCCCGTAAGCTCGCTGCAGTTCCCGCCCCATTAACAGATTAAACTTTTGATCGGTCCCGCCCAACTCCACATCCGCACGCAACGCAACCGAGTCATAGCCCTGGATTAACGGATAGAGAAACTCGTGAATGGCAATTGATTGTTCCGACTTAAACCGCTTACTGAAATCGTCTCTTTCCAACATACGCGCCACCGTATTATGAGCCGCCAGCTCGATCATTTCCTTGGCGGAAAATTTACCCATCCATTCTGAGTTAAATACCACCTGAGTTTTTTCCGGGTCTAAAATTTTGAACACCTGCGCCTGGTAGGTTTCAGCGTTTTTCTGCACCGCCTCTTCCGTCAGCGGTTTTCGGGTGATGTTTTTACCGGTGGGATCACCAATCATTCCAGTAAAATCGCCAATCAAAAATAGTATCTCGTGACCAAGCTCCTGGAATTGGCGCAACTTATTGAGCAAAACAGTGTGCCCGAGATGAAGGTCTGGCGCCGTCGGATCAAACCCAGCCTTAATTCTAAGCGGCCGCCCCTGCTTTAGCAGCTCGACCAATTCTGACTCCACCAAAACCTCTTCTGCTCCACGCTTTATGATTGAGAGCGCCGTTTCCACTGATGACATAACAATAATTAACCTCTATTTACACAGACAAATTACAACTTAAAAGTATGCTCTATCCAAAATTTCGGCGAATTATATCACCTTGTAGCGTCAACGCCCTCCATACCAAAACAAGCCATCTACTGCCAAATCGAGGGTATTTATCCCGGCCCTGCGACCCTGATCGCAAATTTTATTGGATTCTTGCTACTCCAAATCAACACTTTCTATTATACTTTTTAATAGCCTATGACCACTTATTAATAAAACCCTATAATGACCGAAACAAAATCTCCTAAGACTCGCTTGCTAGAAAATTTTCCGTTTACACATCTCCAGTGGGCCATTGGATTAGGGATAGCACTTACTCTAATCGTATTTTTGGTTCCGAATGAACTAGCATCCCAAGAACCTTCTCATATCGTGGCGCTTTCGCCCCCCACTTCCGACCCTCATTCACGAGCACAAGAAACTGCCACTTTAGACCCAACCCAAAAACCTGCAATACTCTCGGCCAGCCAAACTCAATCGCCTTCGCTGCAAGCTCCACCAACCCAAGAAAAGCAGGACCAACAAAAATCAATAGCCGCCACTTGGTCCAGTGTCAAAATCAAATCTGGAGATAGTCTATCCACTCTATTTATGGCAAAGGGTTTTACTGCCCAAGATACTCACCGAGTAATGCAAGCCAAACCCAAGAGCAAAACACTAACCAGACTCTCTCCAGGACAAAGCCTGGAATTCCACGCCACGGCTGACAAACAATTAATTGCTCTAAAGCATCACATCAGTGACATCGAGTTTTATCAATACGATAGGGTCGACGGTAATTATGTCCAAACCCATCATGTTCGAAAATACGACGCCAAAACTCGCTTTAGCGAAGCAACTATAGATCAATCCTTATTTCTAGCCGCACAAAAAGCCGGATTAAGCGATTTATTGACCATGGACTTGGCGAACATATTTGGTTGGGATATCGATTTCGCACTGGATATTCGCAGCGGAGATCGATTTGAAGTGCTTTATGAGGAACTCTTTTTAGACGGCAAAAAGGTTAAAGATGGCAAAATTTTAGCGGCCCATTTCACCAATCATAACAGGGAATATACGGCGCTACGTTACACCGACGCCAAAGGCAACTCAGATTACTACACCCCCGACGGACGCAGCATGCGTAAGGAATTTTTACGCAGCCCTGTGGGTTTCGCCCGGGTCAGCTCACGATTTAATTTGCGCCGTAAACACCCCATATTACACAAGATCAGAGCGCATAAAGGCGTTGATTACGCGGCTTCACGAGGCACTCCGGTAAAATCCACTGGTGACGGCAAAGTAATTTGGGCTGGAAATAAAGGCGGCTACGGGCGGGTTGTTATCGTTCAACACGGCCAGAAATACAGCACTCTGTACGCCCACCTTAATAAATACGGCCGCGGCATTCGGTCAGGCAAAAAGATTAAACAAGGTCAGGTCATCGGCTACATTGGCAGTAGCGGCATGGCCACAGGCCCCCATCTACACTACGAATTCAGAGTCAACGGCGTTCACAAAAATCCGCTGACAGTAAAATTACCCAGAGTATTGCCCATCGCTAAAACTCAAAAATCTGCGTTTGAACTGGCAACGCACCCATTACTGCAAAAATTAGCGCTTTACCAAAACGCCAAAACCATTGCCCTCCTAGATGAACACTAACCACACCAGCGGTTATTTCATTGGGTTAATGTCTGGCACCAGCATGGACGGCATCGACGCCGCACTGATTCATATCGATCAACACACGATTGAACTAGTGCACCATCACGATCATAGCTACCCTTCAGACCTTAAAAAACAGTTAAACGAACTTTGTAATAACAACCATTCTTCCATTCTTCAATTGGGAGAACTTAACCGCAGGGTAGGTAAAGTTTTTTCAGCAGCGGTATTAGAACTACTCAAGACTTCGACTCAGCAAGCTTCGGACATTATTGCTATCGGCAGCCACGGCCAAACTATTTATCATCACCCCAACGCAGACTTAGCCTTTAGCATGCAGCTAGGCGACCCCAACAGCATCGCTTATGAAACTCAAATTACCACTGTTGCTGATTTTAGAAACAAGGACATGGTAGCCGGGGGGCAAGGGGCGCCTTTAGTGCCTCGATTTCACCAACATTTACTGCGAGACAAGCACACCAATCGCATCATTATCAATATTGGCGGAATCGCTAACATCACCGTATTAAACAAAGATCAAAGTATTGCCTGTTCAGGGTTTGATACCGGCCCTGGCAATACGCTGTTAGACGCATGGATTCATCTCCAGCAAGGACAGCCCTTCGACTTCGATGGCAGCTGGGCTCAGTCAGGCTCAATCAATCAAAAACTTTTGAACGAGATGATGAAGGATCCTTATTTCTCCTCCCCAACGCCTAAAAGCACCGGCCGAGAATATTTCAATTTAAAATGGCTCAATCGCCACCTTTCGAATCACCCCAACATTCCGCCTAAAAACGTACAACGTACCTTAGTCACGCTTACGGCTCGAACCCTATTTAAAGGCATTAAAAGCTGCAATTTAAACGAAGGAGAAGTTTATCTATGTGGAGGGGGCTGTCATAACACAGCGTTAATGAATGAAATAAATCACACATTTAAAGGCTTTAGCGTTGATACGACGCAAGCATTGGGAGTTGATCCAGATTGGATGGAAGCGATGGCATTTGCCTGGTTTGCCAGTCGTACAATGGGCCGCCAACCTTCAAATTTGCCGTCAGCGACCGGCGCACGCAAAGAAGTGGTTTTAGGTGGCATTTACTACCCCTAGTACGACCATCCCTCACCCAGCACCAGCAATAAAAAATAACTAAATAGAGAATGAAGAGCCACAACCACAGGTTGAGCTAGCATTAGGGTTCTCTACAGTAAATCGAGAGCCTTGCAAGCCCTCAACGTAATCTACAGTAGACCCAGCGAGATATTGAATACTCATGGCATCCACAACTAACTTCACCCCTTCCCTAACGATTTCAGTATCGCCTTCTCGACCGTCTTCATCAAACGAAAATCCGTAGGAGAATCCCGAGCAGCCACCGCCAGTGATATAAACCCGAAGTTTAAGGTCATAGTTGCCTTCTTCTTCCAGTAAAGTTTTAACTTTAGCCACCGCACTGTCGGTGAAAAGAAGGGAGGAACTGCTTGGCTCAAGCGCATCATTCATGGTGGATTACCTGTTTTTTTGGCTAGCTGCTTAGATATACCAGGGATGGCTACAATGAGCGAACATCTAGGAAGGGTTGCTCTAATTATGTTAATACCAAGCAAAATAGTCAAGTATGTTTTTGTCTCGTCCTACTGCTAACCTGTCTTGACCGCCGAGTAATTTACGTCCAAATCTGTGTCATCCTCCTGAACTGAGGTGTCATTTTCGATCTCAGCCACTTGGCCACCACTGTGCATTAAATTACCGTTGACCTCCGCTCCCATCACCATTTCGATCAAATTATAGTAAACATTACCGGTGACTCGTGCTTTAGCCGCTAATTCCACGTGATCGTTAGAATAGACGTTGCCATTAACTCGCCCATTAATCACCACTTTAGGAACTCTAATTTCCCCTTCAACATAGCCGTTCTCAGTGATCCTTAAGACCGCAGCCGCCCCTTCTTCAGCAATAATATTGCCGATCACACGCCCCTCCACCTGAACGCCACCGCTAAAGTACAAATCACCTTTGAGCTCAACTTTCGACGAAATTAACGTATCAATGTTATTAACCTTTGTTTTAGCCTTGCCTAACATGTTCTTTATTCTCCTGTTTTGGCCAATCAAACATTTCTTCTAAACGAACCGCGCCGCGCCCTTTGGACTGAGCCACAATAATCACTTGTTCAGGAATAAAATCCTCTGGCAATGTCAGCTCACCGCTGAAGTCTTGAAAATACTTAAATCGGAATTTTTCCCCCGCCGACTCCTCCAACAAAGATATTTGCGCCAACGCTAAAGTCTTCTTAGTGCCATTTAAAGTTCCCACTAAATCAAATCGAACTGAGCCTTCTACATAACGGCTGTTATCCGCCACCTGGGTCAATACAAATTTATAGCGAAATCGCTTCACATCGCCAGTAGACAATAATTCAAAACTATCGATCTTTAAGCCCCGAACGTTTCGGCTTGGATCCATCACCCCTTTATAAAACGCCACAGATTCTTCGAGATCACCGATGCGATCCCTGAGACGTTTATTCTCTTGACGCACCTCTTCCGTGGCTTTGCGGGTTACTTCGGTGCCATGTTTATGGACCGCGACTTTTTGCGTCAAGTCCAAAACCTGGCTCGACTTGTGCTGGATTTGATCTTCTAAATTTGCTCGATCTTGTAGCATTTGCTGGCGCTCGCTCACGGCAACCCGCATGCCATGAGCATAAGCAGCCGCTATCAATACCAACACGAATACAAGGCTAGCAGTCCATCCTAAAAACTGTCGCAGCGTCGATGAGGCTTGAGCACCAAGGGTACTTGCTCACTGCCTTTTACTTGCCCCATTCACAATTCCTTACCCTTCAGGGCATTAATGCAATTTGCTCAAGCCCAGTCGTTTCTTCAATACCACACATTAAATTCATATTTTGCACCGCCTGACCCGCAGCCCCTTTCACCAGGTTATCAATGACAGACAGCACCACAATGGTAGCGCCCGCTTGAGGTTTRTACACGGCAATGCGACACATATTAGAACCTTTTACGCTTTTTGTTCGCGGCGTACTCCCCAAAGGCATCACGTCGACAAACGGTTCGTGCTTATAAAACTCGTCAAAAAGACTCTGTAATTGGGCTTCCGTGAGATCGCTATCACTTAACGATTGRCTATAAAGCGTGGCATGAATGCCGCGTACCATCGGCGTTAAGTGCGGAACAAAGGTTAGGCWTACTGGCTCTTTACTCACCCCATCAAGGCCCTGGGTAATTTCTGGTAAATGTCGATGCCCTTCCACCCCGTAGGCTTTAAAATCCTCATTGGCCTCACTGAATATAATGCCAAGATTAGCCTGGCGCCCAGCRCCACTGACCCCCGAYTTTACATCGGCAATCAACTGCTGAGGCTGAATGCAGTTATTTTTTAATAGCGGGATAAACCCCAACTGTACTGCGGTGGGATAGCAACCCGCACAGGCCACTAAAGAAGCCTGTTTTATTTGTTCGCGATTCACTTCTGGCAGGCCGTAAACTGCTTGCTCAATTAACTCAGCACTAGCGTGCTCCATGCCATACCACTGGCTCCATAACTGCACGTCTTTAATTCGAAAGTCTGCAGAAAGGTCCACCACTTTAATGCCCTGCTCCAGCAATGCAGCCGCCCCTTTCATTGCCACCCCATTGGGAGTCGCAAAAAAGACTACGTCGCAACCCTGAAGGTTTTTCAGGTCGGGAGTCACAAACTTACAATCTAGATTACCGCGCAGACTAGGATAAACCTCCGACACAGCAATGCCTTCTTCACTACGAGAAGTAACGCACTCCACCTCAACTTGCGGATGCTGAGTAAGCAACCTCAGCAATTCAATCCCGGTATACCCCGTTCCCCCGACTACGCCTACCTTAATCACCGCTCAATCCTCATCGACTGTTGGAAAATAAATTATCTAAGGACGAAAATACCTGGCGCCGCCCCAGCACTCAAACCTCTAACCCGCCTTGAGCGTTTATTCTAACAAGTGTTCTTAGTGAGGTCTTTTAAATGTAGCCCTTTTACACCTAAGCTGAATATCCATCCGTTGCTTTCAAACCACACTAGAAATCACCCAACCCGCTTTTTCTGACTACCAGGAGAAACCTCAAACCCCTTAATATCGCTATGATAGACTATTTCAACACGAGTACGAACCGACCAAAATAGTGTGTGCAAAAATATAAATATTAAATCAAATCAAAGCGTACTCGAGCACCAAGCAGCGATTCCAGATCAAAAAACAATCCGCCTTTAAGCCAAGGGCTAAATGAGACCGATACTCCTTGCGAAACTATTTTTCACTGCATGGCTTCCGAAAACGCTTAGCCAGCGCCGATTCATTATTTTCCCTCTCCGCACTGGGCCTAGTCAGTGGTTTAGGCACGGGGTTAATCGTGCTTGCTTTCCGGCTCAGCTTTGAGCTTCCCCAAAAAGCCCTCCTCCCAGCCCTTGATGGTGACAATAACGTCGAGAATTACGAAGCGCTCAGTCATGCAAGCCACTTTTTACTTCCCCTCGCCGGGGCGCTGTTACTGGGATTTTTATTCCACTTTTTAAAACCCGAAGAGCGCCGCGTTGGCGTGGCGCACGTGCTAGAAAGATTAAATCAATTTCACGGCTACTTACCGATCAAAAACTTTGTGATTCAGTTTGTGTCGGGATCGATCGCAATAATCTTCGGTCATTCCGCCGGCCGAGAAGGCGCCGCCATCCATTTAGGCTCAGCGTTTAGTAGCATTATCGGTCAACGTCTGGCGCTCCCCAATAACAGTATTCGCACCTTAGTGGGCTGCGGCACTGCCGCTGCAATATCCGCCTCATTTAACACCCCCATTGCCGGCGTAATTTTCGCCGTCGAGGTGGTGCTGTTGGAATACACCATGAGCTCGATCATCCCTCTCATCGTCGCCTCGGTCACGGGCGCATTAGTCACTCGAGCAATCTATGGACACGAACCCGCCTTTGCAGTGCCTGACTTCACCTTGAGCAACTTTCATGAAGTTCCCTACCTAATCGCCACAGGGGTCATCGTCGGTGGGCTCGCCACCCTATTTAGCAAAAATGTCTATTTTGTTGCTCAGCGCAGCCAACACTGGAACGTCATGACTCGTTTTGCTCTGGCGGGATTAATCGCGGGAGCAGGGGCGATTATCGCGCCACAAATAATGGGAATTGGATACGACACGGTGAATCAAACATTACTCGGCCAGGTTCCCTTGGCATTGTTAGTGTTGATCACCTTAGTGAAATTATCCGTCACCAGTACCGCCGTGGGCTTGGGATTGCCTACTGGCATCATTGGCCCGACGTTAGTGATTGGCGCCACCGCTGGGGCTAGCATCGGCATTATTGGGCTGTCGCTGATCCCAAATGAAGCCAGTAACAGCGGCTATTACGCCATGCTCGGAATGGGCGCGATGATGGGGGCCACCCTGCGCGCGCCGCTGGCAGCATTAATGGCGCTCATAGAACTCACCGCCAACACGCAAATAATCCTCCCCGGCATGCTCGTTATCGTCGTGGCCAATCTTATCTGCAATGGCTTTTTCCGAAGCCAATCAATCTTTCACAGCTTACTCGCTGTCCAAGGCATCACTCACACCGCGTCGCCTCTAGAGCAACTGTTGGACCGAGTGGGTATTTATTCAATTATTGAAACCAATATTGCGCGCCTACCCAACGTTGTGTCCGGTCAGAACCTGTCCATGCTAAAGAACCAAAATGCGCCGCTATTAATTATAGAACAAGACCAGCAGCCCCTTGGCGTCTGCGAATTCCACCATGCCGAAACCGTGTTAGCGCAATTGGATGGCAACCCTCAACTCAGTATTAACTTAATCAACTCGCTCCCTATCCAGCTAATCAAACCAATGTCGCCACAAGCCACACTGAGAGAAGCGCTGTTAATAATGGATCAAGAACAGGTCAACTGGGTATTTGTTAGCCCACCCCAAAAAAATCCAACCGATTTAAATTATAAAAAAATCTACGGCGTAGTTTCTCGTCAGGCGGTAGTAGACTACTATAGTCGCCACGTTAACTGAGCCGCCACTGCCTTAATGACACACTAGCGTAATGGCCCAGTTTTCTAATAGCTCAATTGTCTCATTCGCAATTTTCACATTACCAATTTACTCATTACCAGTTTTCACATTACCAACTGTCACATTACCAACTCTCTCATCAATAGGATCTTCATTATGCTCTGGCTCAAAGCCTTTCATTTAATTGCTGTTGTGTGCTGGTTCGCAGGCATTTTTTATCTGCCAAGACTTTTCGTTTATCACGCCAGCACCGAAGATTCGGCGGGAAGTGAGCGTTTTAAAATCATGGAGCGAAAACTCTACCGAGGCATCATGACTCCTGCTGCGGTGGTGGCCGTTCTGCTCGGTGTTATCCTGCTGATGAACGGTTTACACGCCTACAAAACCCAAGGCTGGATGCACGCTAAATTGGCATTGGTGGTTTTATTAATTGCTTATCACACTATGTGCTACCTCTACTACAAAGCCTTTCAACGTGATGAAAACAAAAAATCAGAAAAAGGACATATTGAGGTTGTTTCTCTCAATGAAAGCATTGCCGTCATGACCGATACTCTGGCCGATGTCATCGTACCGGCGAGCACACGAAAGGCCGGGCTGAAAGCGGAAAAAAAGGCCAAAAAAACAGAGCAAAAAACCGAGAAAAAGGCCCTTAAAGGCGGTGCTGATCCGGTCGTCAAGAAACGTGTGTTTGTCCTCGATTTCCACGGTGATATACGCGCCTCTGCGGTGGCTAGTTTTCGCGAAGAAATTACTACCGTGTTGGCTCAGGCCAGCAGCAGTGATGAAATTGTTGTGCGTCTGGAAAGCGGCGGTGGCATGGTGCCCAGCTACGGTCTTGCCGCCAGTCAGCTCGATCGCATTAAAAAGAAGGGCATTCCGCTGACGATTTGTATCGATAAAGTTGCCGCCAGTGGCGGTTATATGATGGCCTGTGTGGCTGACCAGATCCTCGCTGCACCCTTTGCCGTCATCGGCTCTATTGGTGTCGTCGCTCAAATTCGATGGGAAAGAAATTCATCCGGAATCGGCCAGCATTTTTCTGAAACCTCCCGAAAACTCATTCCTGCTTTCAGCACTGA
>NVTH01000124.1 GCA_002401525.1 Moraxellaceae bacterium
GGGGGGCATTTCGCAGCGAAAGTTGCTGACGAAATGGGAGTGAGAGGCGTGGTGTGTTTGGGCTACCCGTTTTTGTTGCCCCATAATCAGGAGCCTTTTGATATCAGCCACTTATTTGTACTAAAGTCGCCTACTATTATCATTCAAGGCAGTCACGACCCGTATGGAAAAGAAGGCACAATCAACGAAAACGCAATTTCCAGTACCGCGACAATGCATTGGCTTCCGAAAGCGGACCACGACCTTCACCCGGTGGAAGGCTGTAACAGAACTTACGACGAAAATATCTTGGAAGCGATGGAGAAAGTAGCTGAATTCCTTGATTTTCTTGATAATTAATCAGGCAATGTATTTCAAACTAATGCTTTGGGGTCGAGCCTCATAAACAGAAGAGATCATTTCGTATTACTTTTTCCTCCTGGTTTTCTTTTTAGTTTTCTTTTTCCGGGTAAGCTGCCGTTTTTTAGCCTCAAGAAAGGTATCTTTCATCGCTCGATCCAGCTTACCTTTAAACTTTTTTTCTTTTTCCTCTTTATTTTTCAGTGTCTTAGAATCAGAAACTGAACCAATTTCAACTATATTGTTGGCCATCACCGAATCACCCAATACTTTATTTTCGCCGCGATTTCTATGCTTACACTCATTCAATCATAGCGCTCTATTCAACTTCATTTCTAAGCATTATTAGATCATCCCTCACCCTAGCTTTTTATCATCGGCATCAAAACTAAGTGGCTCGCTTGCTAACAAACTCACTTTCAACGCTCCCTCGTCGTTAACCTGGTTTTCGGTGAACACCGCTTGATTGCGACCCGCTTCCTTCGCCCGATAAAGAGCCTCGTCAGCCAAACGAATAAACTCTCGTGGCATGCAATCTGCCTCAGGAACAGCGACGATCCCTCCTAATGTAATGGTGACCCGGTCCGCGACGCTAGAGCCTTCATGCGTAGAATTCAGCTGGTAAACGCCTCGTCGTATATTTTCAGTAAGCTCTTCTGCAAAGCTTTTACGAACGTCAAAACACAAAATAACAAACTCCTCACCACCATATCGAGCCACCATATCAAAGGGACGATTAACCGCACGCCCCATGACTTGGGCCACCTCTTTGAGGCACTCGTCACCCTGCACATGTCCATAGAGATCGTTGTAATTCTTAAAATAATCCACGTCGGCCAAAATAATCGCCAAAGGAACCCGATCGCGTACCGCCTGACGCCATATCCGATGATAGTTTTCGTTAAATACACGGCGATTATAAAGCTCTGTCAAAGGGTCCTTTTGAGCAAACTCTGTCAACATTTGGCTGGTCAAAAAATTATCGCGCATCACGTGCTCAAACACATAACAGCCAACAATGCCGATAATATTCATGGTTAATAAAAAAGACCCGTGATAAACCAGTTGCATCGGCGGCATGCCCAGTAGGTATTCCATCACCACATAGATGACTAAAATACTCACCCCGCCTAAACAAGCCAAAGGAAACAGTAGCGCAGCAAAGAAATAAGGATAGGTAATCAAAATAATGATGCCCTCGTAGGGCAAGGGCACATCTTGACTATGGGCAATAAAAAGGATTCCAATCGTGCCCCACCCCGATGCAATCACCGACAACACGGACAGAGGGGTCAGCATCCGTGGGTATTTGGAGTAGTGTCGTGCAACCCAAAATAAGGCGAAAAGCAAAGGACAGATTACCCCCAAGCGGATGGGTAAACTCCATACTTGGACAGACGGAGGCAGCGTCAATACATCCAGCCCCGCGAACGCGAGAAAAATAAACATCGTACCAATGGATGAGACCTGCACCAATTTCAAATTTCGATCCTTATACCAAGCTCGAAATTCTGCTTCTAAATTCGCACTAAAACGCAGCAGCGGAAATCCATCTCGCTTTTGTACCGCATACGACGAAATTGCATCACCTTGCATTTTTACACCTTAACTACCGAGGAAAATGTCCCTATTTTATTAGAATAATTATAAAAATCATAAAATTATCGATATTACGGCCAAACATCCCGTTTGCTAGGCACCTTCCTAGCCACTACATGCTGACTAAATAGTGACCAATAAAGTACCGAAGTAGGTACTATTTAGGTACTTTATAACGACCGATAACGATGCATACTACGTGAATATTGCTGTCAGCACAAAAGCCATGGCTGGGTAATATTCCAATAACATTCTGCCAAATATTCCCTAATCGATAAATTGTTACGATCTCAACCGATGTACAAAAAAGCATCCCAACTGATCAGCTCTGCTTGACTGTCACACTCAAAAATGAAAACCTTTGTCTAAACAGAGTCTTATACAACAAGCCATCGATTTCGAACCAGCATGATAATCAGGGTTGCTAATAGCGTGCTAACCGCGGCCAAACATACGGCAATATACCCAAACATATCCGGCGCCATCATCATTGTACTCATTAAAGATTCTTGGTAATAAAAAAACCATTGGTGCCCATCGGGAAAAACCCAGCGATGCAGCTGATAAAATAACGCCGTCGGCCCCCAAATCATACCAATCAAAGCCAGCAGCATGAAAAACCCTCCGCCATAAACGAATAACACTTTAATCGGAGGAAACGTCGACTTGCGAAAATAGAGCCCAGCCAAACAACACAATCCAATCAATAAACTCCCACCCCCTACTGGCTTTATCAACCCAACCAATCGCGCCACATCCTGCAAATGAACCACCTCTGGCTCCCGCAGCAAAAAATCAATTTATAGTCCATTAGGTGACTGGTACTGCAGTTCACGCAAGCCCTCTCCGCGCAGGTGCAACGCATGGATAATTGCAGCAACCAATCTATTCCGTTCCTGCGCCGTAGTCTCACCAAATCCGCTTTTATATTTATTCTGAGGAGCGAATTTTTCAATGTGCTCTGCCACCCCGCCGCGATCGTGCCAAACTTCGTATAAAAAATTAACCTGCGCTAGAGCAAACCAAGAAATTGCAGAAGAGAACAGAAATACGGCTAAAATCGTAATCACCCACACACTATTTTCCGCCACACCCGTCTTGAAATCCGCCCGCATCCGTCCAGCTCCTGAATCATAAATCCGCAAAAACCACTAGATTAACATTGATTATCAGCGCTTGAAGCAATCATCTGCAGCGCTGTCATCCAACCCCTCCATTTGCGTCTTAAATGGCCAATAAACCAACAAGCTAATTTAAATTACCTTTTCCCCAAAAATTCCATTAGCATCTTGTCCAGGCAAATCTGACCTAGACAGCGCATATAAACACCATAAAAATAACGTGGAAATAGGGCATTAACATGGATTTTAAGACTGAGAAACGCTATACAACGGCTGAAAATCAAACCATTGTAGCGGATGTGTGGGGGCAATCTACCAACAAGTCAGTCATATTCGCCCACGGTGGAGGACAAACTAGACACGCCTGGAAAAACACTGCCTCGATCTTTGCCGACGCGGGTTGGCAATCCATTACCGTGGATCTGCGGGGACACGGCGATAGTGATTGGGCTGCTGATGGCGATTACTCGATGGAAAAATTTGCCGAAGACTTAATCTACGTCGCCTCTCAATGCGAGCAACCGCCCGCGATTGTTGGTGCCTCTTTAGGCGGGTTATCCGCCTTAGTGGCTCAAAGGCTAAGCGATAACAAAGCATTTTCAGCAGTCGTACTTGTGGACATAGTGCCCAACATGAAACCCAACGGTGCCCAAAAAATCCTAGCGTTTATGGGCGATAATCTTGAAGAAGGTTTTGCCACCTTAGAAGAAGCTTCCGAATCAATTGCCGCCTATCTGCCTCACCGCCCCAAACCAAAATCCCTCGACGGACTGCGCAAAAATTTGCGCCTCGGTGAAGACGGCCGATATCGCTGGCACTGGGACCCTAAATTCATTTTGGGGAAAACCAGCGACCGCCCCAGCAGTGACGTCGAACATCGTCGTAAAATGGTCGATTCTGCCAAAAACCTCACCGTGCCTACATTGCTTGTGCGAGGCCAAATGAGCGAGCTGGTAAGCGAACAACAAGCGGAAGAATTCCTTGAAATGGTGCCACACGCAAAATACGTCAACGTCGAAAAGGCCCACCACATGGTGGCGGGTGATAAGAATGACATTTTCACTAGTGCAGTGGTTGAATTTCTAAGTAATCTCTAAACTTCTCTACCCTCAAGCGGTTTTATTTAGCGCCGCTCAACCCTTCCCTTCGAATCGATCTACCCCCTGGGGCTAACATTGCCCCAGCAGTCATTGATGTCAATCCAGGTCAAATCCGATTACTATTGATCTCATCTATAATTCAAGATAACAGATCGATTTGCTGGAGAAGTACTTAATGAGTGGTAACCCCCCCCTATTAACCGATTTACTCAACTTAGAACGATTAGAAATCAATTTATTTCGTGGCCAAAGCCATAAAACAGGTGCGCCACAAGTATTTGGGGGACAAGTACTGGGGCAAGCATTAATGGCCGCCACCCAAACCGTAGAAAACTACCACGTGCATTCGCTGCACAGCTATTTTCTTCGTGGTGGCGACATGAACACCCCYATCATTTACGACGTCGACCGGATCCGAGACGGACGRTCATTCTGCACTCGCAGGGTAGTGGCGATCCAACACGGGCGACCTATTTTCAACATGTCCGCGTCCTTTCAGCTCGATGAAGAGGGACTCGARCATCAATCCGATAAGCCAGCAATCCCTGCCCCAGAAACGCTTAAAGAAGAAGCAGTACTTCGCAAGCAATT
The DNA here is from genome assembly GCA_002401525.1 of Moraxellaceae bacterium. Classification (GTDB taxonomy): domain Bacteria; phylum Pseudomonadota; class Gammaproteobacteria; order Pseudomonadales; family UBA3067. The sequence goes on from NVTH01000124.1 coordinate 4,751, forward strand.
CGAACAAAACAACGAGGGCAGCTTCGACCCCTACATTCATCCTGATTGGCCGTTTGACGTGCGTCGTTGCGACGGACAAGCGCCTCGCACCRACCCAGAACCCAGCTCACATAAACACCAAGTTTGGTTTCGCCTAAAAGAATCCATCCACCACGTTCCAGCCATCGTCCATAAATGCATCTTAGCGTACGCATCGGACCTCAATTTACTCTCCAGCGCCACGCGTCCGCACGGAATATCCTTCATGCAATCAGACGTTCGCCTAGCGACCATTGATCATGCGMTGTGGTTTCATCGACCGTTCGACATTTCAGAATGGCTRCTCTACGACATGGAGTCCCCTAGCGCCTCAGGAGGGAGGGGGTTTTGCCGAGGCAACATTTACAATCAACAAGGTGATTTAGTCGCCTCTTGCACCCAAGAAGGCTTAATGCGGAAGGGTAAAAGGTAAAGGTAAAATAAAGCGACAGAGTGATGCCAAAGCACTTAACTCCTTTGGCGTTGGTATACCTGTAGCCCAGTCCCGAGCATTGTCTTAATTAACGATCCGATGGCGGATTCATTAGGCCGCGGCTCTTTACCTTTCGCGATTCGTTCAAGCTGACGCTCATACCACGTCACTTCAAGCATCGCCATATTATCGATAATCGAGATCCCCGTTTTTCTCACTGGGAGGAAGTTCTGATAATCCTCTCCTGCCAAGATTTTATTCGGAATATGGGTATCCACACTCATAGGCCGCGCCAGCCCCACCATATCAGTGCCGCCAGAATTCACCGCATCACTCATGCCTTGAGCACTTCTAAAGCCTCCGGTCACCACTATGGGGGCTTTACAGTAGCGCCGAACCTGTTCGGCATAATCCATAAAATAGGCTTCTCGCTGAGCATTGGAATCTGACCGGATGCCAGTCATCGCTGGGCTTTCATAGGTTCCCCCGGAAATCTCCAATAGATCAATGCCTAAATCGGATAAGTGCTTAACGACATTAATAGATTCTTCCTGGGTAAAACCACCGCGTTGAAAATCAGCAGAATTCAGTTTAATCGATACGGGGAATTGGTCCCCTACCTCAGCGCGAATGGCTTTATACACCTCAGTGACGAAACGCATCCGGTTTTCGGCGCAACCGCCCCATTGATCGCTACGTTGGTTATGCTTCGCGGACAAAAATTGGCTTACTAGATAGCCGTGAGCCCCGTGAATTTGAACGCCCGTGAAACCGGCTTTTTTTGCTATCCCAGCAGCATTAGCAAATCGATGAATGATATCTTCGATTTCTGACTCCAAAAGAGCCCGGGGTGGATTAAAGAATCGGCCCAATTCTGGGCTTAGAGGGATTGCAGAAGGAGCGACGGGGACCGAGGACAGCAGCTTAGGGACCTGTTTGCCCGGATGATTCAATTGCATCCATAGATGCGTATTATTTTGTTTTCCGGCCTGAGCCCATTTTACAAATTGATCAAACGCCCGCCCATCTTCCAGAGCAACACTTCTCGGTGCGCCCAAGGCTGACCGATCGATCATCACATTACCGGTCACTAAAACGCCAGCGCCACCGTCAGCCCAACGCCGATAGAGGTTAGTCAAAAGCGAGCCAGGCTCATTTTTTACGGAAGCCAAACTTTCATTCATGGCAGATTTGAAGAATCGATTTTTAATGCTTGCGCCACACGGCAAATCCAGACGAGAAGCCAAGGTTTCAGCTGGCGACAGCGCAAGCTGACTAAAAGGATCAATCTCTCCGATTTCTACACTCATAAATACTTAAACTCTTGATTTCAATTAAATAAGAAGCACTGAACATAACTTCTTGCGCAAGCCTCACACCACGATGAATTCAGACGAAAATCTTACTCGCAACTAAAGCCCAAACTCCATCAGAAAACCTTTAATCCCCACAGAAAAAGACACAGAATGATGACACTAAAGATCAACTTCAAGATATAAGTTGTTGATAAATATTGATATATAATAAAAACGGCCAAACTAATGAAGGACTCGAAGTATACGTAGCAGACCCAATAGACACAACTCCTATCGTGGAATTCCTACATCTTTCTTCGTCATCAAATCAAACGATCGTTTGATTTGATGACGAAGAAAGCGCTAAGATCACCGCCCAATCTAGCCTAAAAGCGCCACCCAATCGCCCCACAGCAGTCAGTAGAGGTACATTGAATGACCAACCCATCCGTGAGCATTTTTAACACTCTTGATTTAGAACAACTCGATGGAAACCTATTCCGCGGGCAAAATGCACCACTTCCTATGCCTCGAGTATTTGGTGGTCAAGTACTCGGCCAGGCCTTAATCGCAGCGATACGCACGGTTGAAGGCAAACATCCCCACTCTCTACACGCCTACTTTCTACGCGGCGGATCGATGCAAAAACCGATTATTTTCCACGTTGAAAACACACGCGATGGACGCAGTTTTTCAACCCGAAGAGTAGTAGCCAAACAAGGCGGCAAAGCCATATTTAATATGGCGGCATCCTTCCAAATCCCTGAATCAGGGCTAGAACATCAAATGGAAATGCCCGACGTACCGCCTCCAGAGCAAGTAAAATGCGATCGCGTCACTCGTCTAGCCTTATCAGACCAATACCCAGGCATGAAGTTTATGGCAGATATTCCATGGCCTTTAGAAACTCGCTCATGCGAACCTCTCAACGAAACCAACCCGCAAAAGCTCGCGCCCAAACAAAACACCTGGATTCGAATTACCGAAGAATTACCGGACGACCAAGATACTCACAAAGCAGCGCTCGCTTTCGTTTCCGATATTGGGTTTATGGGCACGAGTATTCGCCCCCATGGAGTTTCCTTTATGAACGGCGACATCAATGGCGCAAGCCTCGACCACGCGATGTGGTTCCACCGCTCCTTTAGAGTGAACGAATGGCTGCTCTACCAACAGGACAGTCCTAGTTCATCCCATGCTACCGGGTTTAATCGCGGTAATTTTTTCAATCAAAAAGGACAATTAGTGGCTTCTACAGCACAAGAAGGCCTAATTCGACCCACCAAAAATCTGGAGATGCCTTCTTCCTGAAAATTAAATCCAGGCCGCCTCACCAGCCGCTAAATCTTAGCCTATGATTAAACTACTAAGATTAAGCGACACGGATGAAACTATCGGTTCAACAGCATTGAGGAGCCAGCAATAGAGTTGGCAGGCAACTCAATGCAAGGCAGGCTAACCACTTTGGCCTTAACCACTTATATGCGGCAATAAAATGGATTCAGAATTCACGGAAATTTGTCTTCTAGGCTATCGAATTAAAGCAGTACAAGAAGTACTCGCAGGTTATAACGAACTTTCTGTTGCTGGACTCAATATCAAAAAATCGATGTTCAAGCACCCGCTCTTCTGCAACACCGAACTCTATCAAGTGACCGATCTAGTAAGCGGTCGAATTATCCTCGAACTACATGGCAACAATGATCATCTCGAAGTCACCATGTATAGCAGCAATAAAACCAGCTGGTCTCATTTCATGCATTTAAGCGCAAAAATTAAAGCCATCGGAAAATCACTCAGTGTATTAATGTCCTAATCAGTGCGTTAGCAAAACTTGGTAGTAAGCAATTTTAAGATTGTTTTATTACTGGCACTAATTTGAGTAATTTCAAACCCCGCTTCAAACTCCTCTTTTTCGCTTTGCAGGCTCCACGCGCAACGCCCCTCAAAACTCACATTCCGACTGCCATTAATGCGCACAGGAAGCACCATCGCGAAGACAATCACTGCCCCCGGGTCATAATCATGTGCACAATAAACCTTCAGTCCATCCAAGGAAATATTAGCCAAAGGCCCAATACCTAAACCCGTACCACGGTCAAACACTCGCAGAGGAAGGCCAGGAGAATGTCGTTTATAACGCCTTTTTTCTTGATTATTACTCACTGTCAATAGAGATGTTTTCAATCAACAATCCTCGTTAAGAATAAAGATTCTTCATAAAATCAAACCTGACCAGAAAATAAACCCAATCCAGATTAATCGCGTTAGACAATAACTCAACACAATAAAACACTTACACGCCAAGCCCTATAAGACATCTCCAAGACAGGCCTTAATCATCAGACAAAAAAAATCTCTTAACTTCATGTTAAAGCCAAGAGATTTTTTCTTAGTTGCGCTGATTTTAATATTTTATTGTTTTTATTACTTTTTTATTGTTTTTATTGTGAGTATCTTCTCAATAACGCAGTTCCGGTCGCATCGCTGTATTTATTATTATCACGACATCGTTTAATTATTATTATCCCAAACCAAGTTACTTACTGTTCTACCTTACTGATTTATTTAGTGTTTATCTGGATTATTCTTATTTTATCTCAGTAAACTTTTTAATTTTTTGTCAGTTTCAGTAGCACTTTCCGATGACTCGCATAATATAAAGCAGTAACCGTGCCAACTTTTCGGTTATTTTACAAATGCTTATTTTTCAATGGCTTATCAATACCTTTATTAAAGCGAGGCCTCAAATACCCAAAGTGTTACTCTCAAAAACTGAGTACTTGTTACCGGTAGCGTGTAGTTGGGTAACGCTTATCACCCCAACTTATATAAACTTATGCCGGCATAACCATCGTCTATCAGCAATACGCCATATCGCCCCCAACCTCTCTCTCCCATGATCTATACTTTTTATTAAGCCAAATCACCGCTTAAAAGTGCAGGACAGATTCGAATGCAAGCACAAAAACCTACCGTAATGCTCGTAGACCGGGATGAATTCAACCTAGAGCTTCTGGAAGGCATGCTAGAAGATGATTTTGAAGTGATCATTGTTACGGATGAAACTAAGGTCGTTGAGGAAACAGAAAAGACCTCTCCCGACCTTATCCTACTCGACACAGGGATTCCTGAAGAACAGGGGTTCGTAATCTGTGAGCAAATCAAAAACAATCCTCAGACCGAATCTTGCTCATTTATGTTCTTAAGCGAAGACACCCGTCTCGACAAAAAGATGGCAGGATACGCGGCTGGCTGCGATGACTACATTATTAAGCCCTTTGATCCAGAAGAATTACTGGCGCGCCTTAAAAAGCAAATCAAGGCTCAAGAAGAACAAGCCTCCCTGCAAACCTCCGCCAAATCTGCGATGGATGCCGCCTTCGCAGCAATGCAGAGCAGTAGCGAAATAGGCGCCATAGTGCGCTTTTTAGAAAACACCCTGACCCTCAACACCTACGATGCGCTCGCCACCTCGTTGCTCGATATTACTCATGATTTCGGCCTTATGTGCGCAATACAAATAAGAGGCGAAGAAGGCCGATTAAATTACGGCTGCGAGAATAAGTCGGTGGAATCGAAAATGCTTTCTGAACTCATCAGCAAAGGAAAAATCATCGATTTCGGG
>NVTH01000125.1 GCA_002401525.1 Moraxellaceae bacterium
CATTAGCATTTGCCATATAACGCCTAGTATGGCGCAGTTATTAACTACTGGTGCGACTTTAGATGTTTCTTTAGATGCCACGTTAGAGACACTTCGTTGGGCCGCATTGGGTGGTGATCAATTACCTCATGGTGTCGTCACTTCCCTGATCAAACTGGCTCCCGATGTGCGTTGTCTGAACTTTTACGGTGCGACAGAAACGCCGCAAGTGGCGGGCTATTACGAAATTAATGGCGGCGAAACCGAAGGTGACAAACTTGAAAGTGAAAAGCGGCAAGCATCATGTCACCACTGTCCTGTCGGTATTGGTATCGATGGGGTGCAATTGCAGGTGGTTAATCGTGCAGGAATGATTGTCGCGCCAGGAGAAGTGGGGGAGATCTGTGTAGTTTCGCCTTATCTATCGCTGGGTTATTTCGATGAACTGACCTTTGACGAATTGAATCGTGATAAACAGGATTTAAAAAACTTGCCGCCACCGGCAAAGAGTTATCGTACCGGAGACCATGGCCGTTACCTGGAAGATGGTAACGTTCAATGCTTAGGTCGGATGGATCAACAACTTAAAATTCGCGGTTTTCGTATTGAGCCAGCGGAAATTGAGCGGATGTTACAACAGCATGAGGCAGTGGAACAGGCCGTTATTCTAGATGCCTTAGATCATAATGGGGAGCGGATGTTAATGGGGTTTGTGGTTCTCACTTTATCATCTAGCCCACCCTTCAGTTCAGCAATGAGCGATTCCTTAAAAACGATGCTTGCTGCACAGTTTCCTGCGTACATGGTGCCGCCACAAATACTGAACATTGAACAGATTCCACTAACACCAAACGGTAAGATTGATAAAGCCCAACTGTTGCGATTGGCAAAAAAACGCAACACATTATCCGAAAAATTGACCAGGCAAAATCTTGCTTCTTCACCGCTCACGCCAATGCAACATGACATCCTTGATCTTTGGCAAAATACCCTAAATCGTTTTGATATTTCTATTGACGATAATTTTTTCGAAATTGGTGGTAACTCCCTGTCAGCGGTACAGATTCTGGCACAACTTCGAAACAAGCTAGGAGAAGACCTTGTTATCACCGATTTATATGAACGGCTTACCATACGACAACTAGCCGCTGCTTTTTCACAGGACCCTGTAGCCGTAAACGTTCAAGCTGTGGAATTATCTATAAAACAACGAGGGCGTCGAGAGATCACAACGGACGATAAAAATAATCGGCTGGCGCGAAGGAATAAGCGAAAAACAGCACAAAAAAAGGAAATGACAAATGAAACCCGATGAATTGAATGGAAATGAAATTGCAGTGATTGGTATGGCCATTCGTGCACCCGGGGCAGAAAATTACCGAGAGTTCTGGCGCAATTTAGTGAATGGGGTGGAGAGTATAGATTTTTATACTGAAGAAGAACTGATTGCCTTGGGAGTATCGGAAACGGATTACAAGCATCCCGACTATGTACCCGTTAAAGGTGGCATGCTGAAGGATAAGGATTGCTTTGATGCGGCACTGTTTGGTCTCACTCCTTCTGACGCTACGACCACTGATCCGCAAATGCGCTTGTTTTATGAATGTGCCTGGAGTGCATTTGAAGACGCTGGTTATCGGCCCGAACAATTCAATGGGCTTATCGGTGTTTACGCTGGCGCAACGATGAATCTTGGCTGGGCTGCGCAAATGATGCTGCAGGGTCATTACACGGGCGGTGAATTTCAAAGTTTTGCTATTCAAGTAAACAAAGATTTCCTTGCTACCCGTATGTCTCATGCCTTTGATTTACGTGGACCGAGTATATCCATCCAAACTACGTGCTCGACGTCTCTGGTGGCTATCCATATGGCTTGTCAGGCCTTGTTAGACGGTGAATGTGATATGGCCATTGCCGGTGGTGTTAGTTTGCTCCCGGATAGAACAGGCGGGTATCTGAAAAATGAAAATCTCCCTTTCTCTGCAGACGGTCATTGTCGCGCGTTTGATAGTGAATCAAGTGGTGTCGTATTCGGTGAAGGTGCAGGTATCGTTGTTTTAAAACCCTATCAAGATGCGTTAGATGATGGCGATAATATCACTGCGGTTATTAAAGGCTCTGCGGTAAATAATGATGGCGCACAAAAAGCGGGTTACGCAGCGCCCAGTGTTAAGGGTCAATCACAAGTAATTCGCACTGCATTGCAGGTGGCAGAAGTCGAACCTGGCACCATTGGATATGTGGAAGCCCATGGCACGGCAACAAAAATCGGTGACCCCATTGAAATAGCAGCACTGACTCAGGCTTTCAACGTAGAAGAAAAACAAACCTGTGCTATTGGTACGCTCAAAAGTAATGTGGGTCACCTGAACTGTGCGGCGGGTGTAGCGGGGCTGATAAAAACTGCGCTTAGCTTGAAGTACCAAAAACTTGTACCTTCACTGCACTATAAAAAGCCGAACCCCTCGATTGATTTTTCAAATACTCCTTTTTATGTGAACACCGAGCTTAAATCCTGGGTTTCATCTTCCCATCCGCGAAGAGCCGGAGTCAGCTCGTTTGGTATTGGTGGTACTAACGCGCATGTGATTGTGGAAGAGCATATTGATAAAGCAGAACCTAAATCGCACTCAACCTCAACCTCAACCGCCGCATCGGGCTATCAATTGGTTTCACTATCCGCCAATCATAAAGATTCATTGACTCGGTTAAAACAGGCGTTGTCGAGTTACCTAAGTAACGATGCTGAACAGGAAAGCCCTATAGACTTGGCAGATTTTGCTTATAGTTTACAGCTGTCTCGTAAGCCATTGCGCTTCAGACAACATTACGTGGTGGATAATCTTCAGTCCCTAATTGATCAACTGAAACCTGAGGATAATTCTCCCGCCAATAATGAAACGATTCAGGCAATAATTCCAAACTTTGAAACACCCATTGTGTTTGTATTTTCCGGCCAAGGCTCTGGTTATGCCGGCATGGGCGTAGAGTTATATAACCGTAGCGAGATTTTCCGTAATGAATTGGATAACTGCTTTCGCGTGGTAGAAAATCAGTTTGGTATTGATATAAAGAAAGACGTATTTCTCCAAGCTGAAGAGAATTATTCGGACATTGGTGCAATGCTTTTAGGCGTTATGAAATTTTGCTTTGAATACTCTTTGGCTCGTTATTTGATGGCGATGGGCATGCAACCCCATGGCATGATCGGCTACAGTTTGGGTGAATACGTTGCTGCCTGTTTGGCTGAGGTGTTTTCGTTAGCGGATGGCATTCGCATCACCATGGCTCGTAATCAAATTTATTTGGAGCACGTAAAGGAAGGGGGTATGTTGGCGGTTCCCTTGTCCGCGGATGAACTAGCACCTTATTTAGGTGGGCAAATTTCCTTAGCGGGCATTAACGCAGAAGCACACTGCACATTATCAGGCCCGGTAGTAGCCATCAAAAGTGTTAAGGCTATTATTGAAAGTGATTATTCCTGTGATTGTGTTGTTCTTAATATTAATCGTGCTGGGCATTCCTGGATGGTGGACGATGTACTCCCTCTTTTTTATGAGCAACTAAAAAATATTAAATTTTCTTCGCCAAAACGACGATTTATTTCCTGTGTTTCCGGCACCTGGGCTGACCCCGATCAAGTCGTCACTCCTCAATATTGGTTAGACCACTTACGTAATACCGTTCAATTTCACCAGGGTTTATCTGAGTTGTCATCTTTTTCTAAAGCGGTGTTTATTCAACCTGGGGGCGATATCAGTGTTTCCAATTTGGTTAGAGCTACTGGCAATAGCAAACAGACCGTTGTGAACATGATCAAACATAGAAAGGATCCCCAAACTGAGTGTCAAAGTTTTCTTGAAAATCTGGGTGCTATTTGGACAAAAGGGGTAAATGTTAATTGGTCCACTTACTGGCTTCAGTGTTGTGAGAATCCCTTGCGTAGATTGGCTCTGCCAACTTACCCATTCCTTAAAAATAAATTTGATGCACCACCTTCCATTGATCAACAAATTGAGACATTGGGTGGAAACTTCGGTAACAAACCCACAACAATAGAACGTTCCGTGTATCTACCCTCCTGGGAACGTTATCCAATCACGGGCTTGCCCGATAAAAATATTGCTCAGAATCATATTTGCCTTGTATTGACTGATGACGACAACAACTTCTTACAATCCTTGGTTCAGTCACTTAAAGAGTCGCCTTATACGGTGATAACCGTGCATGCGGGGGAACAATTCTCTAAGGTCAGTGACGACCAATTTATTGTTAGATTGACTGAGTTTAGCGACTATGAACGCTTAATAGAATCCGTAGAGCAAGAAGGCAAAAGTGTGCGCAAGATCGTTCACGCTTGGCTCATCGATACTGACTCGGAAAAAGATATTGCTACTAATAATCCGCTGCAATTTGATCGTGTAAGCAACAGCTTGAATCGTGGTTTTTATAGTTTGATGGCGCTTACCAAAGCGCTGGGGCATAGCACTGAAGATTGCTATACGGATATGGTGATCCTATCCAATAATATGCAAGAGGTACTTGGGGGCGATCAATTCTGCCCAGAGAAATCGTTGGTAACAGGCATTATCAATGTCATTGCCGTGGAATATTCAACGCTACATTGTCGCAGTGTCGATCTTGATTTTTCCGGATCGGGTGCCACTGCATTATCTACACAACTGACACAGGAAGTGCTATCAGCTTCGAATGAAACAACGACGGCATATCGTGGCCGTCATCGCTGGCGACGGACTTTTACTGAATTCCATGGGGATGTCGAGGAGTCAACTGCCGATGAAACAGCGCATTCACTGCCGGTGAAAAAAGGGGGCGTTTATCTCCTTGTGGGAGGCCTGGGTCGAGTGGGTATTCATATCGCTGAGTTCCTTGCTCAGCAAAAACCATGCACCCTTGTGTTGACCTCACGTTCCGAATTTCCAAGACGCGATGAATGGGACGCACTAGAGAAACATTCCCCGGATCCAATACTGAAACATAAAATCAGTTACTTGAAATCCATTGAGAAAATGGGTTCAAGAATTGTAATTGAACATGGAGATGTAGGTAATGAGCCTGAAATTGTGACGATGTTGACCAAGGTTTCCGAAGAACAGGGGCCGCTAGCGGGAGTTGTTCATTGTACCTTGTTTAAAGATGATCACCCCATGATTGAATTTCGTACTCGGGAGCAAACGGAAAAAGCCTTTCAGGGAAAGGTATACGGCTTGCTCAATTTGTATAAACATATCGACATTAAAACATTAGACTTCTTTCTCAACTGTTCATCGTTGGCGAGCTTTCTTCCAATTATCGGCAGTGCGGGTTATATCGCTGCCAATGCGTTTGTCGATGCTTTCAGTAATTACTGCAATACGCAGGAAAATGGAAACGTAATTTCGATAAACTGGACTCATTGGGACTTTGGTCGCGGTTTTGATGGCGATAGTGACGTAAGCCTATCAGGAATGGATGACGGACAAGCAGTGGCGTCTTCGCAACTTATTACTGGCGAAGAAGCCAAATATGTCCTGCGGCATTGTATCAGGCCAAACACACCTCAACTTGCAGTATCGAAACAAAACATTGGGTCACTAAAACGATTCATTGAAGAAAACACCCAAAACTATTTAAAAAGCTTGTCTGGCGACAATTCAGGTGAGGATGGAGGCTCGGCAGAAGTTCAAGATAGAGACGGGCTAAGCACTGAGTATGAGCCGCCAGGGTGCGATACCGAACGACGCATTACGGCAATATGGGTGGGGCTTTTTGGTTTCGCGCAAATTGGCATTGATGACAGCTTCTTCGAGCTTGGGGGCGACTCCTTAAAAGCCATACACATTATTGGAAAAATTCGTGCCCAGTTTGATCTGAAGATACCGATAGCGGATTTATTTAATCATCCTACGATTCGAGCATTGGCGCAGTATATTGATGATTGTGAGCAAGGGCTGGTGACAGTTGAATCGAAAAAGTTACTGCACACCTTATTGCAGCCGGAGCAAACATTATTTTCTATCGTAGCCGTTCCTTACGCCGGTGGTAGTCTTGCTACTTACTCGAAACTGGCCGCGGAGCTGCGTAAGAAATCAGATACCATCGCACTGTATTCAGTGTCGATACCCGGTAATGAATTTGGCGATGATCCGGAGTCAAGGTTGGGTATTAAAGCGCTTGCCGCATTATGCGTTGAAGAGATTGTTCAACAGGTTGACGGGCCGTTTACGCTTTACGGTCATTGTGGCGGAACAATATTGACGCTAGAAATTGTTCGTCAATTAAGTGTGCTGGAAAAATTGCCAGCGAGTGTCTATTTTGCCGGATTAGTACTACCCAATAATGTGCTTTCTAAAGAAAGGCTTGCTATGCAGAGTAGCAATGCCGATACCTTGCATTACCTCTTTGATCTTATCGATGGATTTGCCGGGAAATCTAAAGAGCTTCCACAAGAAGAGTTTGACTTTATTGCTGGCAACTTGGCGAAAGATAAAGAAATTGCTTATGGCTATGTTAATGAGTTAGTTAGCAGTGACTCGATTAATACAATACCGATAAAACTTTACAATATTGTGAGTCGAGATGATCCGCTGACCTTCGGTTATCAGGATCTTTATTTAAACTGGAACAAGTATTTTGAAAAAGTGGATCTTATCGAGCTGGATCATGGTGGCCATTATTTTGTAGATACACGAGCCGATTATATTGCAACTTTATTATGTGAGTCAGAAGAGTTGTGCAAAACAAGAAAAATCTTACCGGAGAAGAAAAACAATGGATAAATTTTATGACTTGGGTGTGCGACCCCCATTAGGTACAGTACCAAAAACGATGCTTGCCTGCTGTATTCGTAAGGATCGTTATGGCACTCCTGCTACCGCAATGCAAATGGAACGAGTGCCAGTGCCGGAAATTTTGGGCGACCATGACGTATTGATCTATGTGATGGCGGCGGGCATTAATTATAACGGTATTTGGGCCTCTAGCGGCGTGCCTGTGGATGTTATTCGACACTGCAAAAGGTTTGGAGAAGATAACGATTACTTTATACCCGGCAGTGAAGGCAGTGGAATTGTGTGGAAAAAAGGGGCCGCTGTAACGGATTTGAATGTTGGAGATGAGGTGGTGGTTTCGGTCATGACTTGGGATAGTAGTGACCCTGATATTATTGCCGGGCTGGAGCCAGAGAATAGCCCTAGTTATCGTGTATTGGGTTATGAGAGAAACGGTACCTTTGCGCAATATGTTCGAGTGAATGCGGCCCAATGCGTTAAAAAACCGATAGATATAAGTTGGCTTGAATCTGCCGGGTCTCTTGGTGGCATTGCGTTCGTACATAAAATGATATGTGGGCAATCGGGCATGGAGCTAAAAGAAAATGACCCGGTATTGGTTTGGGGAGGTGCGGGTACTGTAGGTCTCAACACCCTCAAAATTTGCAATCACTATGGTGCGCGTGCAATTGCTGTGGTCTCTAATCAGGAGAAGGCTGAGTTTTGCAAAGAAATGGGTGCCCATGGGGTCATCGATCGTTCAAAGTTCGCTCATTGGGGGAGGTTGCCGGAAATTAATGATGACAACGCCACTCATGCATGGATGAAGGAGATGAAGGCCTTTGCCAAGGCCTTTTACGAGGCATTAGGAGAAAAACGTAACCCTCGCATTGTGGTTGAACATCCGGGAGAGGATACCTTGCCGACATCGATATTTATGGTAGATCGACATGGCATGGTGGTAATTTGTGGCGCCACGACAGGTTATTACGCGAGTTTGGATTTGCGCTATCTTTGGATGCGGGCGAAGCGTTTACAAGGTTGCCACGGTTTTGATGCCCAAGACGTGCAAACCGCCATTGATCTAGTTCAAGGTAATGACTTTGATCTAGAGCCTAGCCGAACATTCAGTTTAGCCGAGACGGGTAATGCCCACCAAATGATGTTAGATAATAAAATACCCACGGGGAACATGGTGGTGGCGGTCAATGTATTGGATTAGCGGGTCTTGAATTCCGCGGGACAGCCTACACTGCGTTTCGGCTGCCCCTTAGCAAGACGCTATGGATCTTTGAGCTGTAATTCCACATCCATACTTTTGTGTAGCACGCGAACTATGGAAATTGACCGGTCTACGTCTTCATAAAAAACAGTATGGTGCTTGTGGTGATGCTTTCTTAACCCGTCCACTATGTAATTACACGCAACACCAGAAAGAGGGTTTTCGGCCAAAAAATGAAACGTTACATCCAATTCCTTAATATAGGCTCTACGCTGAGCTGCTCCCCAAGCCTTTTGAGTATAAGCAGCAATATTTTTCAAGTCAGCCCTCGCGGATCTGGAAACAACAAATGAGCTCATTTACCAAGCTCATCGTCAAGCTCTTGCATGAGACCATCATAACTATATTCAGCCGTGCCGCTTGCTTTACCTTCCTCTATCAATGCACGCAGCGTTTCAAGTTTACGTTCATCGTCTTCAAGGTTACGCAGCCCAGCACGTATTACCTCACTTACAGAGCCATAGCGTCCATCATTAATCAGCCCCTTTATAAAGTCATCAAAGTGGCTACCCAAGCTAACACTCGTATTTTTGGCCATGTGGCACCTCATTTATACCAAAATTTACCTAATTTTGGTATAAAACCCATAGCAAGTCAATCAACTTCGCGCTTTCAGCGCCGGACGCAGCCAAGCTCTGCGCCGAGCAAAAGTGGGGTCACAAAAGTGGGGTCAGGTCTTGCATTAACGCAAAAAGTGGGGTCAGGTCTTGCATTAACGTATCGGCATGATAACCATGTACCCCATGGTTAGACTTTAAGAATTGAATACGCCGGTGCGCTCTATCACGTAACTTCCCGAGGGAACAGGCAAGAAAATATATTTGTGGACGAAGAAGATTGATTTGGTTGGAGGTGTTTTCTCACGTCTGTGGTCGTTTTAATTGGCGAAGCCATGTTTTGAAATGGACAATCACTACCATATTGCCGTGGAAACAATCGGGGGAATCTCTCTAGCGGGATGACGCAGCTTAATGATTTGTATACCCAAAAGTCGAATTGAAGACATGGGCGTGTCGGGCATGGATTTTAAGGTCGATTTAAGTCGATTTTGGTGGATCAAGCGCGTATTTGTACGACAGTGAGCCGAGTGATTCAGAAGGTTGAGGTGCTTGATTGCAAGACCTGACCCCGGTACCCCTTGATACGCTGTTGCAAACCCTCCCTTCTCCCAAGTACCTTAACTTGATACAAGTATCAATAGTGATACTATAAATTATATGGCATCTATTCAAGATATCCTCAATGATATGAGGAATAACCCTAAATCTATACGTTTCAATGACCTATGTAAGGTTTGTGATACTTATTTTGGTGAGGCTCGGTAATCTGGATCTAGTCACAGAGTTTATACAACTCCTTGGCAAGGCGACCCGCGTGTGAATATCCAGAATACCAAAGGTAAAGCTAAACCCTATCAGGTTAGGCAAGTACTACATGCAGTTAAGCGCTTGGAGGAGCAAAATGACTAAAGAAATTGATCGTTATACTTATAGAGTTACTTGGTCTGAAGAAGATCAAGAGTACGTAGGGCTGTGCGCGGAGTTTCCGAGTTTAAGCTGGTTGGTAGAAACGCAAGAGAAGGCGTTAGCTGGAATTCGGAAGTTGGTAAAAGATTGCATCAAAGATATGTCTGCAAGCGGAGAGGACATTCCTGTTCCTTTGGCGACTAAGAGTTACAGTGGAAAATTTATGGTTCGTATTCCGCCTGAGACACATCGTATGCTAGCGATTCAAGCGGCGGAATCAGGGGTGAGTTTAAATCGATTGGTGTCTAGTCGGTTATACTAAGTTTGTAACGAATGAAAAAAATGCGAAAAAAATGGGGTCAGGTCTTGCATTAACGTACGTCATTGATAACGTGTGCCCCAGGGCTAGACCTATAAGAATTGAATACGCTGTTGCTCTCTATCGCGTCACTTCTCGAGGGAATCGGCGAGAAAATATATTTGTGGACGAAGAAGATTGATTGGGTTGGAGGTGTTTTC
>NVTH01000126.1 GCA_002401525.1 Moraxellaceae bacterium
GGTTTCCTTTTAGGCTATCCCAA
This sequence comes from Moraxellaceae bacterium, assembly GCA_002401525.1. Lineage (GTDB taxonomy): Bacteria > Pseudomonadota > Gammaproteobacteria > Pseudomonadales > UBA3067. The sequence continues at coordinate 24 of NVTH01000126.1, forward strand.
ACGCGTATAATTTCGCCGKCTTGGGTTTCAAGTCTCCAGCCTTCGCCCCACTCATCGGCGGTGACGGAGCCTGTTGTGGCGATGATGTTCACGGTGGTGCCTCGTTTAACYGCTTCRCTTCTGGCGACCTGAAGCGTGATGACAAATTCATTCACTTGAGTGGTGATTCTGTTCTTGGCAATGGAATCGGTAAAGGACGTGCCACCGAAAGCGACTAGCACTCCAAGGACGGCAAGAACGACCATCAATTCGATTAGTGTAAAACCCGATTTAAACTTCATTGTTGTTGACTCTTTTGTAGGACTACTAACTAGTATAAGAAGCTGCTTTAGGATGGGTAGTGATCATCGACCGATGGCGAAATTCGATAGATATAAGGATATTTAGAAGAAAAGGTTATTTGACCTTTTTTAATAGTTCCGGTTTTTGTGTGATTTCGACGACGGTTTTTACTTCCGTTAGGCYGGTTTTAGAAACTTGGCCTCGAATTTGGTGGTAGAAAAGTAGTCTTTTAGGCGACTAGGTTTTAATGGCATTGAGAATTCATGGTTTTGATTTTAAAAAACATTTAGCACGAATTAAATATTATTATTCTGATGACGACTCGTCATGATTTTGTTGCCGTTCATCCTCGTTGCCAGAAAGCGAGGAATTTTAAGCGAGGCACTTYAATTGATMTAGTCGAGGCACCCTATTTTAGGCRTYGTATTTAGGCATCGTATTYTAAGCRGGGAGTCAATAGACAGTGAGCTAAACACAGTGAATACGACTGGTTGTGTTTCAGGTCTCATTGAGCCGTTTTTGGATAAGTACTTGGAAATAGGGGCATTTCCATTTATTCTTGTTTTACTCTGCGCTCTTTTCTGAAAGATGCGGGYTGTGGGGCAGGATTTAGGCTTGGGATTTTGAGTGATAGTAAAATAAATCAATGGATTTATTGGTTATTTGTGCTGCGGTTCGTTTAATTTAACCATGAATAAGTGGGGTTTTATGGGTCATCAGAAAGTGCTTAAAATTCACAACAATCACATCGTTCACGCCGCGTGGGTCCGTAACGCGGTACTGGTCCGAAGAGTAGCAGCAATATGTTGGCTAGTGATTACGCTGGCAGGGGCCAATGCCTGGGCTGAGCAAGTGGATTACGGGTCCTTTAAAACAGAGGATGAGGCCAATAATATTGAAATATTTCAGCAAGCCAGTCCGGCGGTGGTGTATGTCACCAATACTCAGTTGCAGAGAGATTTCTTTTCATTAAATATCATGGAGATCCCTCAAGGTTCTGGGAGCGGTTTTATTTGGGATCAACAGGGTCATATTGTCACTAATTTCCATGTCATTCAGGGCGCTAATCGAATCACTATTACGTTGCAGGATCACAGTGAATGGGAAGCTGAATTAGTCGGGGCAGCGCCTGGAAAAGACCTGGCGGTATTGAAAATTAAGGCCCCTTTAGAAAAGCTCAAAACTTTGCCTCTAGGGGATTCTAAATTATTGCAAGTAGGGCGCAAGGTGTTGGCAATTGGTAATCCATTTGGTTTGGATACTACGCTAACCGTCGGTGTCGTGAGTGCCTTGGGGCGCGAAATTGATTCCATCACGCAGCGTAAGATCAAAGGCGTTATTCAAACGGACGCGGCAATTAATCCCGGTAATTCTGGAGGCCCGTTGTTAAATTCGTTAGGTCAGTTGGTCGGTGTGAATACAGCGATTTACAGTCCCAGTGGCGTGAGTGTAGGCATTGGATTCGCTATTCCCGCAAATACTGTGTCGAAGATTGTGCCGCAGTTAATTCAATACGGCAGAGTGTATCGACCGGTATTGGGGATTGAAACTGCGACCGATAATTGGATCAAACGTTATCAAGTCAAAGGCGTGCCGGTGGTGAGAGTTCAACGAGGCTCCGGTGCAGAAAAAGCCGGTCTCAAAGGAGTACGCAAAAATCGTCTTGGGGATTTATTGTTTGGGGATATTATCGTCGCCGTGGATAACGTGCCGGTGCGTTCGAATGATGAATTATTAACGGTACTGGAACGCCATAAAATTGGTGATGTGGTGACCGTGCATTCGGATCGAGATCGAGAAATTTTGGAATTTAAGATTGAGTTATTGGCGCCAGAATAAAGTAACGATCGATATGCTCGTGCTCCTCCGTGATTCTTGTGCTCCTCCGTGATTCTTGTGCTCCTCCGTGATTCTTGCGCTCTCCGCCATTTTCGCGCCCCCCCCCGTCATTCCCGCGAAGGCGGGAATCCATGTTGTTCAATACACCAGTGTTTGGCATCCCAAGTTTAAGGTTTAATGCGCAAAGCTTAGATCTCGACCCGTTGGATAAGCGTTCTTTTAAAATGGAGTGGTTAGGTAAATTGGATTGTAATTTAAACTGGATGGATTCCCGCCTTCGCGGGAATGACGGGGGAGCGTTGGAATCACTGGGGGGTGAGGAAATCGCTGGGGTGCGTGTCGATAAGGGACGAGCGTGCTTATTGATGGCTAGATCAGTGAGGTTAGCGCTCAACGCGAATGGCTTGCGCTAATGCAGCTTCTAAATCAGAACGTACAATGGGTTTTGTTAATACCGAATCCATGCCGTGAGCAATGCACTTATCTCTATTTTCTGCCATTGCGTGAGCGGTCAAAGCAATAATTTTAATCGGAGACAGTTTCATTTCCTGTTCATGTTTTCGAATTGCGGCGGAACATTGATAGCCGTCCATTTCTGGCATTTCGCAATCCATTAATATCAAGTCATAATGATCATCGTTGACCGCTTCAACAAAAGAAGACAATGCCTTCATTCCGTTTTCAGAGACCTGCACGGTTGCTCCGTAGTTTTGCAACAAACGACTAATGACTAATTGATTTACTTTGTTGTCTTCAGCGACCAGGATACGCTTGCCCTGCAAAAAGGTATTGCGTGCTGATTTTTCTTGATCGTTATTTTGAGCCGGGGCTGAGCGCTGTAAAATAATATCATGGGAACGGATAAAGGCGGTGATCGAAAGCGGGCGCTCTAACATGAATGCGTTGCGGTGAGATTGATGATCGAAAATTTCAGTGTTGATCGGATAATTGGGTTCTGAGAAATAGATTATTTTGATTGAATTATTGTGTAGATGTTTTTTTACCAGAGCCCCAAAGTGCTCAAAGGCTAGCTCTGGATTGTACAAGCTATGAATGAAAATCAGTGCGTGTTGGTCTTCTGTTACTTTGGGTTGAATGAAATTTCCACTGTTCTGATAAACGATGGAAAATTGTTGAGTATCGAGCCCGTGATCTAAAGTAATCGCCAGTTGTTGATTGTCAGTGAAAACATAGCCGCTAAACGATACAGAAGCGCTGGATGGGGGCACAGTATTTGAAAGAGGACTAGTAACTGATGGCGGGTCAGTTTTTGACTGAGGTATAGTTGAGGGGGCAGGTTGATTCGAGCTGTTGTCGATTTGCAATGGATTGTCGAGTTGTAATGAATTGGCGATTTGCAATGGTATAGTAAACCAAAAATTCGAACCTTCGCCTGGTACACTGGTTAAACCTATCTCTCCCCCCATCAACTCAGATAATTTTTTGCAGATCGATAAACCCAATCCGGTACCGCCAAATTTTCGAGAGGTGCTGCTGTCGGCTTGTTCGTAGGATTTGAATAGTTTTGCTTGTCCTGCTTGATCAATACCAATGCCTGAATCTTTGATGGAGAATAGCGCAAAGGGAATCCCCTGTTCCATTTTAACTACCTCAAGCTCTAAACGAATAAAGCCTTTGGAGGTGAATTTGAATGCATTACCCACCAAGTTCATCAGCACTTGACGTATACGCGTAGGATCTCCGAGTAAGATAAGAGGAATGTCGTCGCTAACACTAGTCACCAATTCCACCGTGTTCTCAGAGGAACGAATGGAGAATAGGCTAATGGCCTCATCCAATAGATCTCGAATGGGAATTTCGATGCTTTCGATGTCCATCTTTCCTGATTCGATTTTCGAATAATCAAGAATGTCATTGATAATTTCGATTAATGAAACCCCTGAGTCTGCAATGACTTTGACGTAATGGGATTGCATTGAGTCTAATTTGGTATCTTTCAATAATTCAGCAATCCCTAATACGCCGTTCATCGGGGTGCGTATTTCATGACTCATGTTGGCTAGGAATTGGCTTTTCGCTTGGGCTGCTGCTTCTGCGCGTTCTTTTTCTAAAGCCAGTTGAGCGTTGCGCTTTTTGCTAGTGATGTCTTTGATGACACCGTCTAAGCGATTTGGATTTCCGTCGTCGTCGAGTATGAGAGTGACGCTGTATAAGACGTCGATTATGCTGCGATCTTTTTTGTACATCTGGGTTTCGAAGTCCACCACGCCGCCTTGGTCGGTGATATGTTCGCGCAGCAGCTTCCAGTCATTAGAGGAGACGTAGGCTTTATTTGTGTTGCTGCCGAGGTGCTCTCGCACCTCACTAAAACTTTGGAAGCCTAGCATGGTGATGAGGGCTGGATTGCAAAGTATGGGTTGTGCTTCGATATCGGCCTGAAACAGGCCTTCTATTGCATTTTCAAACAGTCCTCGATATTGGTCCTCTGACTTTTTAACCGAGGAATAGAGGCGCGCGTTTTCAATCGCGATTGCTCCTTGTGAGCCAATGATGTCTAATATTTTGGTTTGTTCTTGGGTGAACGAACCTTCGATGCTGTGATGTTCTGCGTAAACAATGGCGGTTAAATTACCTTTGTATTTAATGGGCATGCAGAGTACTGATTTCACTTGATTTTCATTCAGGTGCGGGTCTAAACCGTATTGGGGGTCTTGCCAGGCGTTATCCAAAATAACTGATTGTCCGCTGGTGACAACGTAGCGAATGACGCTATTGGCTAGAGGGGCCGCGTCAGAGAGAAGGTACGGTTTAAAATTATTAACGCCTTGAACCGACTGATGCGATTTTATCATCCAGCCTTTACTTTCTTGTAATAATAAATATGTATCTTGGGCACCGGCATTTTCCATTAAAAAATGCGTCAGCTTTTTGATTAAACTGGTGAGGTTCATCTCACTTGACAGGGCACGATAGGTTTTAACCAGTGAGATGCTATCAAACGCAATGCCACTTGTTTGACTTGAATCAGTCGCTGATTGGGTGGAGTAAGTGGGGCGGTTTACTGTAGTGCCATGGGTGTTGTTATGGGTGTTGTTATGGATGTTGTTATGGATGCTGTTATGGATATTGTTATCGGCGTGGTTTAATTGACTAATATTAAATTCATTTTTAAGTGCGGCTACTTTTTCAGAGGCCCCCCAAAGGTGAAAGGTGCGCAGCGCAAGGCGTATGTAGTATTGCCCTGTTCGTTGATTATTTAAGCCGCAATAGAATCGCGCGGTACATTCCTCAGAGATTGCTTGCTCGTAGAGAATTTTGCTTTTTTCTGCGTAGTCGATTGCTGTTTCATAGAGCTCTGATGCAGTTTTTATCTTTCCCTTGGCCCGATGACATTCCGCCTCCACTAAATAGTATTTGTGTGCATTGGTGGGTTCGCAATGCTTCCTGTATTTATTTAATTTACCCTTATAAAAACCTATTTTTAGCCAGGCTATCCTTCTTTGTATAAAATTTAATTCAGGAAGTAGTCGAAGATACGAAAGGGCGGCTAAAAAATAGAATGTGGGCAAGTAGACAAGAGAAATTGAGGCTTTTAAATATTTTTCATTGTTTTTACAAAGAAAAAATAATTGGCCTCTCTCGTCAAATAGGTAGGCGGCCATTAGCTTATGAATATGTATACATGAGAGCATTACTTCATTGTTTTCGCTCCGATAACGCGGTAAAGCTTCCGTTTCGTCAAGAAAATCACCCACTAGACTGCTTTTTCTAGCAACTGGGTGGGTCAGGTTATGGACCAGCTGCTGGAGCTGGTAGATTTGTTCCACATTAAGTTCTTGGTTTAATTCTCGGGCTACTTGGTTGGCTTGTACCATGCTCTTAGCCACTTGCTGTAAGTTTTTTCCGCTGAAATAATCGCAATAAACCGAGATTAGATAACAAGTAGCGGCGACCTCGAGAGCCCCTGATTCAAGTGCAAGATTGTAGGCTTCCATGCACGGTTCGATGCTATTGGAAATAGGTTCTTGCCAGTGGTTGACCAAAAAATAGTGGCTAAATATGGCGCGAGGAATAATTGTTTTCGCTGAGTATTTTTCAGCGATTTTAATGCCCATTTCGCTGAACGCTTTGCCTTCGTCGAAATTTTCAAGCACTCCGGTTAGCACGATGGAATAAATCGAGAATGAGTAGGAGGATTCAGCGCTAATGCCATGTTTGATGGCAATTTGTATTGCCTTCAATCCTAGCACTAAGGTTAGATTTTGATTGAAAATATAGGCAGGCATGGAGATGACAGCGATAATTCGTTGAGCGAATAAGAGCTTTTGATCCGTCATCTCAGGAAGATCGTATAAATCTTTCGCCTTTCGCTTTCCTAATAAAAATTTTAATTTGAGAAGTTCGAACACTACATCGAACAATGACGCATTTAAATTGACCTTTAATCCAAGCTCTTTGAGTGATTCTAATCCTAAGGTGATTGATCTTTCGGTCTTATTTTGTGAGCACAGTGATTGAACTAATACCATCCTGACCGGTAAAGAGTCGATAATGTCTTGGGAATTTGTAATGACTCTATTGGCCGATTGCTCCATTAGCGTGTAATTTGCGTTAAGGTAAGCGATTTCCGTCACTTCAGAAAGAACGCTTAAATGGAGCGCATAGAATTCCTGGTTCCAATCCTCTGATAATAGGGATTGAGCGATGGAAATGTAGTTTTCAGCTGATTTATAGGACGTGCTATTTTTTGCTTTCTGAGCCGCTTTGAGATTTAAATTGGCTTTTAAAAGTGTATTTTCATCACTGGGGGTGATGTGAATGTTGAAATTATTGGTGATGTCGAATATGTCTAAGTCTAAATTGTGACGATTTTGCTCATAGAGATACCAGCCTAATTTTTCATGGACGGTGTGTTTTTCGTCTAAATCCAAAAATCCATAGGCGGATTGTTGGATTCTATCGTGGGCAAATCGATATTCAATCTTTATGTTGTTGCGTAATAGTTTTTCTATTTCGAGCGAGCTGAGTTCTAAAATTTGGAGCTTTAAATCACTAGGAATAATGAACCCTTCTACAGAAGCTTCACGTAAGGTAATCGCGGTGCTCGCAAGGTCTAATCCCAATATATGCGCTAATGCGCCTATTTCAAATCGATTGCTAATGCACGACGCAACCGCGAGTATATGTTGGGTGGATTTGGATAACAGGCTAATTCGACTGGTCAAGAAGTCCACTACATTGTCAGTGAAATCCGCCTGCTTGATGTGTTCAATATCCCAAGTCCAAATGCCTTGCTGTGAATCAAATAAAATAAGCTTGTCGTTATAGAGCGATTTTAAAAACTCTTCGTTAAAAAACGGATTACCGTCGGTTTTGCTAGAAACTAATTGTGCCAGTTCATGTACTTTATCGAATGGGTGGAAGAGTGCGTCGGCTAATTGCTGCTGAATGTCGTTAGGTTCTAATTTATTGAGTTTAATGCAGTTAAGACGAATGTCTTGCTCGGTAATGCTGTCAATGAGTTGTTGAAGAGGGTGGGAAACACTCACTTCATTGTCTCGGTAGGCACCCATTAAGAAGAGGTAATCGGTGGATCTGCTTTGCAGCAATATTTTTAATAGACTAAGGGACGAGCTATCAGCCCACTGTAAGTCGTCCAGAAAAATTACTAAAGGATGTTCTTTTCGGCAGAATACTTTAATAAATCGGCGGAAGGCTATTTTAAATCGGTTTTGCGCTTCTGTTGGGGGTAATGTTTCGGGAGGCGCTTGTTGCCCTACGATTAACTCCAAGTCAGGGATGACATCAGTAATGACATTGACCCCAGAACCCACCGCTGTTTCGATTTCCATTTTCCAGTAGTTGAGTCTTTTTTCACCTTCTGAGAGAAGTTGTCTAATTAATAGAGCGAAAGTAGTAGTAATTGCGGAAAAAGGAGTTTCTTTTTTATATTGGTCGTATTTTCCACTGATAAAATAGCCCCTTTGTTTAGTGAGAGGCTTGTAAATTTCGCGTACTAATGCAGTTTTTCCAATCCCCGAATAGCCGCAAATAAAAGTCGCTTCACGGTCGCCTTGGCTTACCCGATCAAAGCTTTCTAGTACGCTCTTGATTTCTTTATCTCGGCCATAAAGTTTTTGAGGTACATGGAATCGATCGGGAATGTCATGTTGAGCGATGTCAAACTCAGCAATGGTGCCGGTTTGATTGTATAGATCTAGGCATCGCTCTAAATCAGCCTTGATACCCCACGTGCCTTGGTAACGATCGTCGGCGGACTTCGCTAGTAATTTTGCGACTATATTAGACAGGGGTTGTGGGATCGAGGGATTTAATTGGCTGACCTGGGGTGCTGTTTTCGCAATATGGCCATGAATGATTTCGATGGGATCATCGGATTCAAAAGGGGTATGTCCCGTGAGCAATTCAAAAAAAGTAGCGCCTAGAGAATAAAAATCGCTTCGGTAGTCAATGGTACGATTCATTCGTCCCGATTGCTCGGGGGCAACGTAAGGTAAAGTGCCTTCTATTGATGAAGGGCTACTTAAGGGGGTGTTTTCTTTCGGTAGTTGGGAGGCGATTCCGAAATCGATAATTTTTAATTGGCCATTATCAGAATTGTAAATGATATTGGAGGGGTTAATGTCTTTATGAATCACCCTTGCTTGGTGTATGGTCGCGAGGCCTTCCACGATATGAATTGAAATCCGCAGGATTTCATTTAAATCGCTGAGTTGATTACGGCCCATTAGCGTGGTTAAGGATTCACCTTCGATGTCCTCAATAATAAGCGAGCAATTGTCTGTTTCTTGGATAATATCTAGAATTTTTATGACTTTATTGTCATTGATTAAAGTGGCGATTTCATATTCATGTTTTAGCCGCCCTAGAGATTCGATGTTATAGTTTTCAGGATTGATGCTCTTTAAAATAACCGGTTGATTATCGGAAATACGGCGGGCTTCATAAACGACACTGCTGTGACTCGTGTGTTTAAGATGCAATGTTTGATAACCGACTACTACGTTCATAATAAATCGATTTATTAAGCGCTATAGTTCATGGAGTTTAAGGTTCATGGGTTTAAAGTTCATCGGGTGTATAATTCAAGGAGCGTAGAGCCCATGACGAATTGATTAAGTAGGGGGGTCATAGGAAAGCTCCTGTGGAGGTATTGATTAAAATATTTACGATCAGTTTTATTGCAGTTTGCCCTGACCGCAATAATGCGTGGTTTGGCGTTGGGTCCATCCATCGTTTCATTTGAGGTTTCCGTTCATTTGAGATTCCGGCCCGGTATCTTTTATTCGAACGCGGAGGAATGCTTCGCTAACGGGTATCTTGTTAATTAGGATGTCAGAGGGAATCCAAGGGGGTGAGTCGATATTTTCATCAGTGATTTCATTCGTTAATGCAAAACAACTCGCGCTGCAAAGTACGCCGAAAATATAGCTCAATAAAAGCAACGATAACGATAAAGGGCGGTTGCTTCGGCCGTTATTCCGCATTACTACTTCCGATGGGGCGAGTGAAAATACATTGTTTATTTTTATATAAATATAACTTATATGGGTAGTGCTTGTGGTGGTGGAAAAGGAAAAAATGAATTCGACTTTGACAGTCTTTATAATCAAAT
>NVTH01000127.1 GCA_002401525.1 Moraxellaceae bacterium
TTTTGCATTGTGGCGATATTGACCACCGCTGAGGCATTTTTTTCCACTAACTGAGTAAAATCAGGAAGCCGATCAGCCCAAGCGCTGYTTGAGAAAAGAATCCCCAGGCTCAACATTAAGCCCATAAAATAGATCGCTGCAGATTTTGATTGATGGATAGAGCGTTGCCTCATTGAACCTCCAAAATTTTTTAAACCGCGCCAACCGACGCAACCCCTGTGCTTCACTTAATTTCAATAGGGCCACAAACGCACAATAGAGGGTGAAGGCGATCGCCTTTGAATCAAAGCCCAAGCTTAGATGTTATTGTTTGGGTGCGCTAATTTAGCTATCGAATGGTGAGGCTTTGTGCCCCAAGATCCCTTAAAACAATGGGGCTGTATTGTGAATTATGGCGATTGAATAGACCATGAACATAGACTGCAAAAAACCCAGAAGTCATACCGATCACCCCCCCAATCCCGGCACCTAAATCATTACCGCTGAACAAATTTCCGACATAGCACCCAAAGATCATCAATATTATGGGCAATGCATAAACAAAGACCGACGCTTTTAATACCGCATTTTCATCAATGCCGATAATCACGTCATCCCCAATGCGYAGATCCAGGCTAGTCAGCGCGGGAATATGGGTGATTTTCCCACTGGCCCATTTTTCCAAATAGCTATTGCCACACACGGATTCAGATTTGCAGGACTGGCAAGCGGTTTGGCGCACATAAGAGACCCAAACTAAACCTTCCTCGATTTCAACCACCCGGCCTTGCTGCTCTATCACCTTATCAATCTACCTGAATCTAATTACTTTCGTTGAATTACTAGCGCTTATTTAATCAGCCTCTAGCAAGTGAGTCATTCTACTTGTTAATGGTAACCGAGGATGCAATCTTTTTAATGGTATTAAGGGGAAGCTCTCCCACCACCGTCACCCAATGCATGTCGCATGCAGTCATCGGCTTACTATACGCAGTAGTCGCGCCGTCATGTTTTACCAATTCAGTAGTGAACGCCAAGTCCTTATTCACCGCCTCCACAAACACCGTGTAAGTCACCAAGCCATCTGCGTACATCAATACATCCATCGACGAACTCCCTCGAGGGTGGTGACGAACGTCCTTATTGGCTAAAGTAAATCCTGGGGGATTCCAGGTGACGCTCCAGTCTCGATCTCTGGCAGACAAATCATCAAGCTGCCTGGGATGCCCTGCGGGCTTAACATTCGTACTCACCTCAAATTCAAATAAACTATCCTTGAGCGCGACGTCTAACTGTAACTCAACGAATTCAAAAACCTCCAAAACCTCGCCATCAAAACCCCGCAACACGGACTTTAACAAAAAAGCGCTTTCCTCATCGACCCATAGCTCATAATCATAACGGTGCTTATCTTGCGCAGAAACAATAATCTGTTGCGCAGACCGACCCGCAATTTTTCCCTGTAACCCCAGCTCTAAACGATAAGAACTTGCAAAGCCTTCTTTTCCCTCGCGAAACTTAGCGGCAAAGGGGTCAGAATGAATGCCTTCCGGTAAGCGTGCAAAGTGATCCCCAGGATGCAGGCAGCGTAATTCATGGCCGTTCCGAATGACATCCGCCTTTTCACCGGACAAACGCTCAAGGCGCTCGAATTCTTTACCGTYTTTCACTTTGTGGAAAATTTGTAAGGTGTTAATTTGCTCATCGGTAATATAAATAAAGCGGCCTTTATAATTCCGCTCTTTAAATACTCGAGACATATCATCGACCCACTGAGAGGCGGTTTTTTCGACGCTCCAAGCCTCCGGACCCAATAACCCCGTCATAACTATCAAAGCAGACAATGTCATCCTCGCCGGCAATCCCTCTCTCACCGACAATAAAAAGCTCCGTAACGCACGGATGCTTCTCACTTTGCAYGTCAATACTGCGCTCCACGCCTTAAACTTCGACACCACTAATGAACCTCCCTGTAATGGATCACGCGAGCATAAGGCATCATTCCTCGACTACTGCCTAAGGCCGATTGCTCAGAGTGAATTCTAAAATAACCTTCTAACTTATTGGGCCCTGTACCTGGCAATCCTGCTGAAGAAATTTTAGCTGGATCGGCAACAAGATCCACTCGCTGACTTGCCCTATTGTTCACTCGAACCAACGCGCTCGGCGCTGACGAATTAACCGTAATATGGGTTGCAGGCGGCAAAACCACAGAGCTGCCGTTAAATTGAAATAATTGAATCACCACCAATGCCAAGAGCCCAACGCTAGCCACCGCCCCATAGCGACGCGCCCAAGAGGCTTTTTTAGGCTGAGGGAATTGTGCGACATTATCAACGTCTGAACCTTGCCCCTCGAGTCGGGCGACCACATTTTGTGCGCTTCCTTCCTCCGACGCCCCCCTCGCAGCCTCATCCGCCGTCACTGCGGCCACCGCAACTTTAGCCGCTGCTCCACTGTGGTAAGTAGGCTCATCCTTCACTGCCGCAGATATTTGCGCAGCAAAGTCTGCCCTTAACTCGGGCTTCACTTCATCTCCAGCACTGGCACTCTTTTGCAACTGATCTCGAATTAGACAATAACGATCCCACTTGCCCTGCAACTCACCGCTCTGCTCCATCTCTTTGAGGATGCGACGAGTTGAAAATTCCTCCGCTTCATCATCCAGAAGCGCCGAAAGTTCTTCAGCCAATTTATCGGTCACAAAATCACCTATATCTATACCTGTACTCGAACCTGGTTTTCAATCGTAATCACAGACTGTGTCAAACTGTTCTTTTCTCTGTTTCTCTTTACTGCTTACAGATCACGAAGACCCTTTAACCTGAATTGTTAACCTAATTCCTTTCACTCAATTCCTTTCACTGAATTTCTTTAACCTGACTCTTATAATAGCGGAGCCAAGTTTTTATCAATGTCTTCCCGAGCTCGAAATATACGCGAACGAACCGTTCCCACAGGGCACTCCATCACCTCCGCGATCTCCTCATAACTTAGGCCATCGAACTCACGTAAGGTAATGGCAACACGTAGGTCTTCGCTCATATTAGCAAGGCTTGAATAAATCACTTGTTCAATTTGGTCCGCCATCAGCAAACGCTCGGGAGTCGCAACATCTTGTAATTGAGGCTCCACATATTGCTCCGGATCATCAATTTCAAGATCAGAGCCTCGCACACGACGTGCTCTAGCCACAATGTGATTTTTCGCAGTATTAATGGCAATTCGATACAACCATGTGTAAAAAGCGCTCTCCTGCCGAAAATTAGGCAGCGCTCGATAAGCCTTAATAAAGACTTCCTGGGCCACATCCTGAGACTCGTGAAAGTCGTCGATGTACCTCCCCACCACAGAGACCACTTTCTGCTGATACTTTTTAACCAGTAGATCAAAGGCATTCTTATTACCCGCCAACACCTGGGCAACCAGCAATTGATCCGCTTTCCTATTCGACATTTAGCGCAAGCCCTTTACAACAATATCCATTTCTAAGCCCGCTCGCCGGTTTCCAGCCGCCATACCAATTCGCACGCTCAAACGACTCTTAAGTAGACCTCGGTCTGCCAAAATAGTTTCCTCCTTGCCCGATCCATGATTGTCATCCCTACAAACCCGCTTGATCCGAACCAGTATATGGTTGATGTCAAAACTTAGCTATACTAGTCCTCCGCTCCAACCCGCGCACCTAACCCTAGGCTAATGAATATTAGCCGTATCGAATCGACCTAATCGGCTCAAAAAATGACCCCAACACAACAACATGACGTATTGATCATCGGCAGCGGCGCTGCGGGGCTCACGGCTGCGTTAAATCTCGCCGGTCACAGCAAGGTGGCCGTTTTGAGTAAAGCCGACCTTACCTCCGCGAGCACCTTCTATGCACAAGGCGGCGTGGCTGCGGTTCTAGATCAAGCGGATTCCATAGACGCTCATATTTACGACACGTTAAAGGCAGGCGCAGGGCTATGCCATGTCGATGCAGTGCGATTTACGGTTGAAAATGGGCCGTCTAGCATCCAATGGCTGATTGATGAAGGCGTTAATTTCACCGGCGAAACCCGACCAGACGGCTCCATTGACTATCACCTGACCCAAGAAGGAGGGCACAGCCAGCGCCGTATCATTCATGCTGCTGACGCCACCGGGCACGCCATATCCAAAACGCTGATTGATTGTGTCAAAGAGCATGAAAATATTGAAATTTTCCCTCATAAATTAGCAGTCGACCTAATTACATTAAACAAACTTGGCCTGCCGGGAAATCGCTGTCTGGGAGCCTACGTGCTCGACACAAAAACGGGCAAGATTGCTATTTTCAAAGCCCGCTTTGTAATTCTCGCGACGGGCGGTGCCAGTAAAGTCTACCTCTACACCAGTAATCCCGACACGTCCACCGGCGACGGTATCGCCATGGCCTGGCGAGCAGGCTGCCGAGTTGCTAACTTAGAATTTAATCAATTCCACCCCACGTGCCTCTATCACCCGGACGCTAAATCGTTCCTTATTACTGAAGCCATTCGCGGTGAAGGGGGTATTCTTCGGCTCCCCAACGGTGAAGCGTTTATGTCGAAGTTTGATCCTCGCGCCGAACTAGCGCCGAGGGACATCGTCGCTCGCGCCATTGATCACGAAATGAAACGCTTAGGAACGGATTGCGTCTACCTCGATATCACCCATAAACCCTCTGACTTTGTGATTCGCCATTTCCCCACGGTTTATGAGCAATGCCTAGAGTTAGGCATCAACATCACCACTCAAGCGATTCCGGTAGTCCCAGCAGCCCATTACACCTGCGGCGGCGTATCAGTGGATTTAGACGGACAAACCGACATCGGCAATTTATATGCCGTGGGAGAAACCGCCTTTACTGGCTTGCACGGCGCCAATCGTATGGCCAGCAACTCGCTATTGGAATGTTTTGTGTTTGCCCGTTCAGCGTCACAAAAGATAATTAAACACCTTCACCAAGACTTCCCCAACCCCGAGATCCCCCTCTGGGATGAAAGCCAAGTGACCGACTCCGACGAAGACGTGATCATTTCTCATAACTGGGACGAAGTAAGACGCTTTATGTGGGATTACGTCGGCATCGTGCGCACCAACAAGCGACTGCTGCGAGCACAACATCGAATCGAATTATTACAAAAGGAAATCAGCGAGTTTTATCAAAACTACAAAATAAGCAGCGATCTGATAGAACTTAGAAATTTGGTGCTCGCTGCCGACCTGATTGTTCAATCAGCCCTTAAGCGCAAAGAAAGTAGGGGCCTACACTTTTCGCTGGACTACCCTGAAGCAAAGAGCGTCATTATGAACACCGTCATCACGCCCCCTAACGCGCCCCCCTTCAGCGCTAGAAAACCTCGTAAATCAGATCTGGTAATTTAGTCATCGGCAGGCCGTGTCGTTGTTGATTCCAGTTTGGATCGATAAAACTTCAAGAACACCCTTAAGCGTCGTAAATCATGGGCCCCAGCGGAATCTTTCATTAATACCACCACTCGTCTGTTTCGCCAAAACCCTTCATGAGGGTCCACAAAGTGGAGTATCGAACAAAAAGGACTTAAAGCGCTATAACCTTTAAAATCAACGCACTGCCATTGCTTAGAGGCGCCCATTAAACGCCACTCATCATCGACATAGCTAATGCCCAATACCGCTTTCCCGCCCTGCAAACGAATATAAGTACGCCAATGAAAACGCGCTAAAAGCAGTGCGTAACTTGCCAACAACACGCCGATTAACACATCACCCCACTCACCCAGTAGCCATAAAAAACACCCCGACGCAGCCAGCATTATCAACGTCAGACCAATAATCCAAGCTTTCATCCACCGCGAGGGCCGTACTCTAAAATTTGGATTCCACACAACTCAATATTTTTTCCACTAATAACTGCACGCTGTCTTCGTCTGACACTGCGCGACGAGTAAACCAATCAAATAAATCCATATCCTCGTTTGCCAACAAAACCTCAAAGGTTTGCTGCTCTTCTGAAGACAGCTGCTCGAACTGCTGCTCCAGAAAAGGGATAAGAATTACTTCCACTTCATTTAAGCCACGACGGCATTGCCACTGTATTCGCCTAAAGGTCTCACTTCTTACACTCACATTATTCCTCTCTGAATCTGTTCTATGCTCAAAAACTGAACCAATACCACTGCTTTAGGATTAATCTTAGATTAAACCTAGATCCCAATTAAACACCCAATTTTCATCAAAAAAGAGTATCCTCCCCTCAACACTAATCGCTTATTTAAGGTGAAAATATTAAATCATGAATCCAGACTGGCAACAATTTCTCCAACAAAATAGTGCCACCCTAAAAGATGGTAAAGTCGCCTACTTCGCCGATCCAGATCATGAATTAAGTCAATACCAAGCCGACAATCTACTCTGCGATCTTAGTCATTTGGATTTATTATCCATTACCGGCGCCGAAGCCAAACTATTTCTACAAGGCCAACTGACTTGCGATTTAGAGCAAATCGACGAATCACAATTTCAACTGGGCGCGTTCTGCAACCCGAAAGGACGCACCATCGCCTCATTCCGCCTGTTTCGTGTTGGCGATGAGTACTTGCTACAAACACCGCCTCAAATGGGCGCGGTGATCCAACAAGCGCTGAATAAATACATCATTTTTTCCAAAGCTGAAACTCAGCTCAATACCAATCAATGGGTTTGTTTCGGCTTAATGGGAGCGCAGGCCCAAGACCTCCTAGAATCAGCTATCCCCTCGCTCACAGCCCCCACCAATCCCAATGGCATTTCCGTTTGCAGCCACAACGATACCAAGTCCGACACCACCAACACTAATACCACCACCAACACGAATGCTAATGCAGATTTCCAGGGCGTGCGAATCATTAGGGATTTCGGCCGCTATCCTCGCTACCTTATTATTGCTCCTGCAGAAAAAGCCATTCAACTTTGGCAACAGCTTACGCCTCACTGCACACCTTGTGGCAATGAATTGTGGGCGCTGCGAGACATCCTTGAAGGTTACGCTCAAATCACCCCGACGATCAGCGAACAATGGTTGCCTCACAACCTTAACTACCAAGCTATTCAAGCCATCAACTTTAAAAAGGGTTGTTATACCGGGCAAGAAGTCATTGCCCGCATGGAGTATCGAGGCAAACTTAAAACCCAAATGTTCATCGCCTACGCGAACCTAAGCAGCCCACCTAAACAAGGTCAGGCGCTAATCAATAGTGAAACAGGCAAATCTCAAGGGGAAATYATCAACGCCTGCCGAATCACTCCAGACCGCTACGCCCTCCTTGTCAGTCTTCCCAAAGAAGCCATTAATTCAAGCGTTTATAAAATAGACAATAATGAATCCGCCTCAATTAAGTTAGAAGCGGTACCCTATGCTATAACTTAAGAGGAACATGAGTACGAGAAGGATTTAAGCACAAGCTTTCGCAATTGGACGCCTACATGAGTGATCAAGCATTAGAAGAAAAAATTCTCAACGATCTTAATACCCTGATCAACAAAGATCAGATCGTGTTACCCACCTTGCCCGAAGTGGCACTCAAAGTGCGCGAAGCAGCAGAAAACCCCAACGTGTCGGCTTTATCCTTGAGTAAAGTGGTCGGTAACGACCCAGCGCTCACCGCTCGAGTTATTAAAATTGCTAATAGTCCCCTGATGCGCACCCGCCAAACCGTTAACAACCTACAAATGGCGATCAGTCGAATGGGGATAATCTATACCAGTAATTTAATTACTGGTTTAGCGATGCAGCAAATGTTCCAAGCCACCTCAGATATTGTCGACAAAAAAATGCGCGAAGTTTGGAATCGAAGTACAGAAGTAGCAGGAATTGCGCACGTACTCTGCAAACACTACACAAACCTTAAAGCCGACCAAGCAACGCTCTCGGGTCTGACTCATGAAATTGGCATACTGCCCATTTTAACTTACGCCGAAGACAACCCCGAGCTACTTCAAGACAGCGCAACCCTTAACGAGGTCATTCGTAAAATTCACCCCACCATTGGAACCCATATATTAAGAGTGTGGGACTTTCCAGAAGAAATGATTTGCGTTCCCGAGCAACACCTCAACTTTAATCGCAACGAAGATCCGCAAGCAGATTACGTCGACATAATTACCGTCGCGGTATTACAGAGTTACGAAGGGACAGAGCATCCCTATACGGAACTCGACTGGTCGACCATTCCAGCCTTCACTAAACTTGGCCTGGAAGCCAGTAACGAAGACGGTCATGGCCAAGACCTTTCGGAAGAAATGGAACATGCGATGAAATTGCTCAGCGGGTCCAATTGATTTCAAGAAGAGCCCTTAATTTAAGCCCCCCACTGAATACTATTTCTTAAACCTTTTTTGGATGCTGGAAAAATCCAACTCTGCATTGCCATCTTTACAGTGCAAGCCGTAAAGGCTTCGAGCTAGCGCACCCATAGGGGTAGTAGACTCGGTGGCCAACGCCGCATCCATGGCCAAATTCAGGTCTTTATCCATTAACTTCGACATAAACCCACCTTGATAATCTTTGCCAGCGGGCACGTCAGGCATCACCCCGGGATAAGGGTTATAGGTTTCTAATGACCAGTTTTTCCCCGAGCTTCTGAGCATAATGTTTGACAAAACTTTGGGATCCAAACCGTGATCGACGCCCAATTGCAACGCCTCTGCAGAACCAATCATATGCACCGCGAGCAACATATTATTGCAAATCTTTGCCACTTGGCCCGCGCCATGATCACCAGCATGCATTACAAATTGCCCCATACTCATTAATATCGGCCGTGCCTTTTCCATATCGGCTTGCTCACCCCCAACAATAAAGGTCAGCGAGCCTTTTTCCGCGCCAGCAATGCCTCCGGAGACGGGCGCATCGATCATCGCAATTTTTTTCTCTGCCGCTTTCGCTGCCACTAATTTAGCGCTCTCCGCTGAGATGGTCGAACAATCGATCACCAACGTTTTTGGACTGATATGAGATAGCAGCGCACTACCCCCGAGATAAAGATCTTCCACCGCTGCGCCGGAAGGCAGCATGGATATAACAAAATCCACATTCGCCACTGCATCCATCGCACTGGCTGACTTTGTCACCGGTAGCCGCTCTAATTTTGCGATTGCCGCTGGAAGCAAATCGAACACTTTAACTAAATGTCCATTTTTATAGAGATTATTCACCATAGGAACACCCATGTTCCCTAACCCTAGAAATCCTATTACCGCCATTGAGCTACCCTCGACATCAATCCGTTTAACATTAAATTCCGTTTATCTAATTTATTTAACTGAAAATATTAACTAGTATTTTTTAACTATAAAAAAGATTACCCACAATTCTAATCAGTTCAAGTTTTGCCACGAAATGATTCTCCAATTTCTGCGTTATAAATCTTTGAGCGGATGAGCAGACTCCCCCCAGGGGGGTTCAAAAAACGCCGCCATACTGGCCTCATTAACCGCCTCAAAACTTTCTAACGCCCAAGTCGGATTATTATCTTTTTCGACAATCAATGCGCGGATCCCTTCCTCGAATTCTCCCGACCTTACGCATTGACGGGCAAAAATCAACTCTTGCCGAAACACTTCCGCCTGGCTCAGTGCTTTACCTTGATTTAATTGCCAATACACCAACGAAGCCGAATAGGGGCTGCCCTTTAATAAATTTTGTCGAGCTTTTTCAAACCAGGGATCATCGACTTTATAACTGCTAATTAATTTAACTGCATCGTACACC
>NVTH01000128.1 GCA_002401525.1 Moraxellaceae bacterium
GACGCGAATACTAATGGTTGCATCCGTTACAGGACTGATACATGGGGTTGGGCCACTATTTCGAYACCTAGTCCACTATGAAAGCTGAAAAGGATATAGAGSCTATTGCCATCGATTGGATAGAAGCCCAAAAATATGATATCGATGACCAAAGGTATAGCGGCTATTGTTGGGCTRTAGATGAAGTACTTGAGTTAACCTGTGACAGGCCAGATACGTTGTGGGAGGTTATTCTTTTAATATTGAGTAGGGATCAATCTGAAAAAACAGTTCGCTCGATCGGTGCTGGCCCACTTGAAGATTTATTGATTTATCACGGTAGATCATATGTTGATAAAGTAACTGAATGCATGAAAAAAAACATGGCTATAAAAATGTCGGCGAAATCTACGGATATAACTGATGCTGAAGAAGGCGTAAGAGAAAAATTTTATGGAAGCCTAACTTGAAGAAAAYCTGAAGAAAACCGGGGTTAGGCCAGTGCTGACTAATTTCTTTGAGGGTCCCCGATCATCCGTTGTACGCGCGCTGGGTTTACAATGCAGGAGTGACGCGACGGATGCTACAATGGCGTTTTTCTAACGAATACTATTGAGTGCCCATTATGAAAGCTCTGCATAAACCTAATCTATTTTGTTGGAGTGAATTCGATGAAGATCGTAATATTGATTTTCACAGCTACCTTTGGGTTAGGGAGCAAGGGAATGTTGTGTTTGATCCGCTGCCCCTTAGCGCTCACGATAAAAATCACCTTTCCTCGCTGGGCCAAGTGAGCCACATTATCATTTCAAATTCGGATCACGTTCGTAACGCGGAGGAGTTGTCTGCTTTCACGGGCGCCCAACTCCTGGGGCCCGCAGCTGAGAAGGATAATTTCCCTATTGAATGTTCGGGTTGGTTGGAGGACGGTCAATCGTTAATAGATGGGTTGGATGTCTATGGTTTAAACGGATCGAAAACGCCGGGAGAGCTGGCCTTTGTAATTGACGGCGAGACCTTGCTGACAGGGGATCTTATTCGAGCCCATCGTGGTGGCCATCTTTGTATGCTGCCCGAAGGCAAGCTGCAAGATTTATCCCTTGCCATCGAATCAGTCAAGAAGCTCGCGGCGATTGAGGGTATTAAAGCGATTTTACCGGGTGATGGTTGGCCGGTGTTTCGAGCGGGTGACCAGGTTCTTATGGAGTTGGTGGCGTCGCTCGATGAATAATTTTTTTGAAGCCACTCGCTTTAGAAGTGCCCTCTAATCAGAATGAGCAACAACGAACAGATTATGAATCACGAACAAACTGTAATGAAAAAGCAAGCTCGGATTGGTGCGGTGGCTCGAGGCATGCTGGATGGGTCAATGCATTATTTAATCGGCGCGATGGAATTAGCGTCGCTTCGGCACGATGTGGGGGCGTATGCAAATGACATTGATTTTATGCCCTTTATTGCGGTTTTATCTGAAATCGATAGTTTACCGGTTGATCTTTCCCTGCCGGATGGGTTGGAGCAAGCGTTAGCCACTCATAAGACGGAATTACGCGAATCCGTTGCGTGGGCAAAGGATATCTCTTTAGTTCAATGTCAATCGTTGGCAGAGCGATATGGATCCGAATAAGCTCGCCGGATTTGATTGGAAAGATTCTTAAAGAAACCCAATGATAATTTATAATTTCTATGTCTAATTATAAAGAGAGTGAATGCGCCTGTTAGTTGAAGCCTGTTTGACGATAGTGAGGCAATTAATTATTAGGTCCTCTTTGTTTAAATTTTATGCAACCCACAAAAAAGTCCGCATTGTTTTAAGTCTCTGCGATGATTACCTTTATCCGCAAAACATGCCGCTATGTTTTATTTACTCGGAGATAATTAAACGCCAGCAGGATTGTAAAATATTGAATTATATGCAAGAGATCACACAAAATAATGGATTATTTTCACCAAGTTAGATAGGTTCTGATGTTATTGCATTGTTAGTGGTGTGTCTTCGGCGCTCAGTGGAGGTTCCTTTTATCTCGACTTTCATTGATTATGGCCAAATAATACAAAAAATATTTTTAACACAGGCAAGGTTCGATTAGATATTTAGCCCAGCGTCTTTTCCTAATGTGAAATGAGCAACGGTGGACATGGTGGAAAGCATTGGTGTTAAAAAGGTTGCAGCCAAGGACGGTAGCTATTCTAATAGTGATTTCAGCAGTGATTCTGAAAATGAATCCGCTAGAGATTGCAGCCTCAAGCAAGACGACAGTATGGATCGCTGTTCGGATAATTATTCTAAATACAGCGATTCTAAATACAGCTATTCCAAATATTGTAAGCCAAAATTAGCGGAAACGCTTCACTCAATTGGTTTAGATCAAGTGTACTTTCGTGCGCAGGGGGCGTACATGTGGTATCGCGATGCCGTTGGAGAGGAGGTTAAGGTAACCGATTTCCTGGGCGGCTATGGGGCGGCTATTTTTGGGCATAATCACCCGCATCTAGTTTCTGTCTTGACACAAGCCTATCAAAATGAGGTGCCTTTTGCGGCGCAACTCAGTACACGAAGTAAAGCAGGTTTACTGGGTGAAAAGCTCAATCAATTATATCGCAAGGTGAGCGGAGAAAGTTATCTCACGTTGCAAGCAAATACCGGTGCTGAAGCGATTGAGCTTGCGATCAAACATTCTGAGTTATTTAAATTAGGCCAGCTGGAAATTCAATTCGCGAAACTGGAACGAGCACTTTATCGTATCTTAGAAAACATTGAGATGGGCGAATGCCATACGTCTAAGCAGTTTCGAGAGGCTCTAGAAAATAAAACTAATATTCAGAATTGGCAGACTCCCAAGGACGCCATCAGAAAAATTAGTCTTTATAATCGTAAGCTGTTAGCGCGTAAGCCCTGCATGTTAGCGCTTAATGGCGCTTTTCATGGCAAGACCAGTGGCGCAGTCCAACTCACGTATAACGAAGAGTACCGCGCTCCCTTTAAACAAATGGGAGCTGATGTTTGCTTCGTGAACGCGGGTGATAAGGATCAGCTTGTTAACGCCATTGCAAACTCAATGTGTTCTTTTATATTGCCCGTCATTAATAGTGATAAACAAGTGGTTCTTCGGGAGCAGTCATTTGTTAATCTGTCGGCGTTTTTTATTGAGCCGATTCAAGGAGAGGGTGGTATTCAGATTATTCCAAAAGAATATCTACAGTTTTGTCGGCAACAGGCCGATCTTCACCAGATCCCCCTTGTTTTCGATGAGATTCAATCCGGCATGGGGCGCAGTGGGACATTTTTATTCTCAGAACAACAGGGAGTTGTTGCGGATTATTATTTGTTGTCGAAAAGCTTAGGGGGTGGGTTGGCGAAAATATCAACCGTCTCGTTTAACGAAAAATTTTATTTGCCTGAATTCGACCTCATTCATAGCTCCACTTTTGCCGAAGACGACATCAGTTCGATGGTCGCCATGGCGGCGCTTGATCTAATCCTAAAGGATGATAAAGGGTTAAGTGCCTGTCGAACAACGGGCGACTTTATTTTGACCGAGCTTAAAAATCTGCAAAGACTCTATCCACAAGTCCTGAAGGATGTGCGAGGCGTCGGCCTTATGATTGGCCTTGAATTTAGCGCCACTAAAACGGGCAGTAACGGCATTAACGAGCTTATAAGGCAGGATAATTTGGCTTATGTCGTGGCGGGTTATTTACTGAATGAACATGGCGTTCGGGTGGCTCCAACCCTTTCCCACGGAGCAACCCTTCGCATAGAACCGCCTTTTGTCGTGACTCATTTGGATTGTGTTGATCTTATTAACGGCTTGGCGCGAGTCTGCGAAATATTACAGAAGCAAAATCTTTTTGAATTAACTAAATATATTATTGGCCTTGAAGATAGAGGTATTCTTCGTCAGCCTATAAAGGACTATGCTGTTGCCGTTTCTATTCCTGTTACTGCTCCTAATACTGCCTCTGATGCTGTGGCGAATAAATCTCAACACATTATTAAAGTTTATTTTATTGCTCACCTCGTCAGGGCCGCCGATTTAAAGTTGTGGGATAAAAGCCTGGAAGGTTTTTCTGATCCAGAATTAACGCAATATCTGGAGAAGGTATACAAAATGTTTGGGCCTTCAGGCTCCAGTGAACATATCATTGAATCGATTACAGGTGAAACGGTAAGCCTTAACTTTATAGGTTACATTATTGACGCCCGTTTGATCGATCAGCATCGAATGAATCGAGATAGATCTTTTATCCAAGATCAAATACAAGAGGCGGTGGATCGGGCGATTAGTGAGGGGGCCTCCATTATTGGACTAGGAGGTTATACGTCCATTGTGACTAACAATTGTCGGAACCTGTTGGCGGGCTCGGTTGCATTAACCAGTGGAAATTCCTTAACGGTAGGTATGGGGCTCGAGGGGATTTATCAAGCCTGTCGAGAAAAAGGGCTTAAGCTGGAGGAGAGTACCGTTGCAATTGTTGGCGCGGCAGGCAATATCGCCAGTGTTTACGCGGAAATTATTGCCGAACAAGTGCCGCGTATTATTCTAATTGGACGAGGAAATAGTGAACAACGTTTGATCAAGGTGGCCAATACGATTTATAAAAATGCTTTTGCTGAATTAGTCGGTTTACAATCTCAGAATAGACTGACTGAAAGTCCACTGGTTCGGCATGCTTCAAGTGAACGGCAGTCGCCAATAAAAGGAATTGCCACTCAGATTGTGGATTTAAACGTGATCCAAACATTGTTGAAGTATCAGCGAGAGTTCAACGACCGTTCAATCGATCTAAACCTGTATGATCAAATTTCTGGCGAGCTGGGCGAAGATGCACCGGTTAAAATCAGTGTAGAGATCGAGTCGATTATCGAAGCCGACATTCTATTAACAGCAAGTAATACCGCGGAACCTGTTATATTTCCGAACATGATCAAACCTGGTGGCGCTATTATTTGTGACATCGCTTTGCCCCGTGATGTGGATCCAAGTGTAGTGAGGGAGCGGCCTGATGTGAGCGTTATAAAAGGCGGGCTGGTGCAGTTGCCTTCGAATCCTGACTTCAGTATTAAAGGCATTCCCTTAGAACCAGGACAAACCTATGCTTGCATGGCTGAAACTGTTTTGCTTGGATTGATGGGAGTGACGAATCATTACAGCTTTGGAAGCATTGATAAAAACCAAGTAAAAGAAATGATGGTGATGGCTGAAACGCATGGTTTTAAATTAGCACAGCTTATGACCGAAGATAGCTATTAATTGGATGTCGGCCGATTGAAATGACCAATAGACACAGCCGATTGACACGATTGATTGACATGGCCGATTGAATAGTAAAAATCGCTAGCGCATCCTAAGAAAAATACACGCAGTAAATTCATCAAAATAGCAGTGTATAAAAATAAATTAAATAAACTAAAATAGATAAAAATGCAGTCAGGGAATGATGAATAGGTATCTAGACTTTATTGAATCTCAACATAAGTTGATSGTTTTTTTCGCTTTAATAGTGACGGCGTGTTTTGGCTTTGGATTGTCATCCATTACGGTCACCAATGATTTTAGAGTTTATTTTAGTGGTGATAACCCGCAGCTAAAGGCCTTTAACGATATGAAAGATCGTTTTGGCACGGATGATGGCTTGTTTATATACATTGAACCCAACAACCAACAAGTCTTTACAGCGTCGACCTTGCGCTTGGTGGAGGATTTAACCCGAGAAGCATGGACCATACCGCACTCTATTCGAGTCAGCTCGATACAGAACCATCGCTATATTTATGCGACGGACGATCATGTTTTTTCGGGTCCGCTTTATGAGATGGAGGGGCTTCCAAACGAAACCCAATTAATCGATATCAAAAATAAAGCCACTCAAGATCCGTCTCTTCGAAATAGCCTGGTGAACGCAGACGGTCGGGCCACGGGCATTCATGTGGGGCTGGCATTTCCGATTGGTGATATCGAATCCGGTGTGGAGGCGGTGCTTTTTACGCGCGAACTATTGAATAAATATCGGCAAGAATACCCTGACGTGACCCTTAAATTGGCGGGGAATACCTATGGCAATGTGGTCTTTGGTGAGGTGGTCAATACCGAAGTGACGAAGTTAACGCTGGGAACATTCTTAGTAGTGATCGTTCTTCTGATTGTTCTGTTGCGGAGTGTGGTATGGATGATGTTAACTCTGCTGCTGATTATATTTTCGGTTGTCTCAGCCATTGGCTTACATGGTTGGATGGGAGGGATGTGGACGCCGGTGTCTGCGTTTGTTCCGAATGTGGTGATGACCATTGCCATTGCGGATACGGTCCATATTTTATATAGCTATTTTGTGCAGTTACGGCAGGGCCAGGAAAAGTCGCAAGCGATTCGGGAAGCGTTAAAAATTAATGTTAATCCTGTGTTTGTCACCAGCTTGACCACGATCATTGGAATGTTGTGTTTAAATTTTAGTGACTCGCCTCCTTACCAGGATTTAGGCACCATGATCGCATTTGGAGCGCTGGTAGCTTGGGGGTTATCCATGACTCTTTTGCCGGCTTGTCTATTTTGGTTGCCGGCGAAAAGAATACCCGCTTCAACGGGTATTACTGCGCGGATGGAACAGTTGTCTGAGTTTGTGGTTCAGCAGCGAGTTCTTTTGGCGATCGTGGTGGGGGCGGTGGGGTTGGTGCTTGCTTTGGGTTCCACACGGAATTTTGTCGATGATCGACCTTATGAATACTTTGATCAAACCACAGAAGTTCGTCAAACCTATGATGCCATTGATGAGAATTTGACCGGCATTCAATCAATAAGTTACCTCATGGATTCGGGCAAGGAGGGCGGGCTCACTGATCCAATCTATTTGCAAGAGTTGGATGCCTTTGTGGGTTGGTTAGAAAGTCAGGAAGGGGTGATTCACGTTGCAAGCCTATCGACCACTATTAAGCGATTAAACCAAGTGATGAACGGCGATGACAGAGCGTTTTATCGAATTCCGGACGATGCAAACTTAGCGGCTCAGTATTTATTGGTTTACGAGATGACGTTACCCACCGGGCTGGGATTGGATAATGTGATGAGTTTGGATCGTTCGGCGACGCAGGTTGCCATTACTCTGGGCAAGATTGATTCCAGTGTGATGATCGACCTCGATCAGCGAGCACAACGTTGGTTAAAAGAAAATACTACGCGGATATTGCCTACCGAGGCAACGGGCTTGAGTATGGTGTTCGCTCATATCACCCAGCGTAATATGGAGAGCCTGCTTAAAGGCACCGTGCTTGCATTGGTGCTTATTTCATTGGTGTTAATTTTTTCGCTACGATCTTTAAAATACGGTCTTATCAGTTTGATTCCCAATCTTTTACCCGCTGCGGTGGGCTATGGAATTTGGGGGTACCTTGTGGGGCAAGTGGATTTGGCGCTGGCGGTGGTAATTTGCATGAGTTTGGGCATTGTTGTGGATGACACGGTTCATTTTCTCAGTAAGTACATACGGGGAGTTCGAGAGTTGAACTATTCCACCGAAGATGGGGTGCGATACTCGTTTCAAACCATTGGAGGGGCACTGTTAATTACGACGATCGTGCTTGTGTTAGGTTTTTCTGTATTAGGTGTTTCATCGCTCACGCCTATTTCCAGGACGGGCACACTGTTGGCGTTAATAATTGCAGTGGCGTTGATTTTGGATTTTTTATTATTACCACCACTGCTAATGGCGATAGATCGGGACAAGAACAAAAGCGATCAAAATGATCGTTACCTCGAGGATGGTGATAGCGATCTAAATTCATCTTTGCATCAAGAGCAACGCCAGTCTAAAAGCATTGCCTAATTTGGGGTTTAAAAAGCAATGGCCCGTATTAAACGATTGTGTGTTTTTTTAAAAGAACGATTTCCTATTCCCTACGCCTTGCTTGGCGTAATGTCTTTTTTGGCAGTCTATTGGGGTTTTTTTGCAGTGGACGGCTTGGCTCGGGTCTCGTATTCCTGGTCTGCACTGGTGGGTACCGTATCGGTGGTGTTAATGATGCTGCTAATGCGCATTTACGACGAACTCAAAGATGTTGATACAGACATCCGATTAGGGGCGGCGGGTGATCCGCGTTTCGTAAATCGTCCGATTGTCACCGGTGCGGTGCGCAAAGAAGATATTGTCTTTTTGCGTTGGCTGGTGACTGCTGGCCTTTTTATCATTAATTTTGGGTTGATCGGGACGCCGGCATTGCCTGCGTTCCTGATATTATTCTTCATTGGATGGTTGTCGTATCAGTGGTTTTTTATTCCAGCCATCTCAAGAAATATATTGTTGGCTTTAGTTACGCATAATCCGTTGGTATTGTTGCAGTCATTGTATATTTACAGCATTTATTACATTGATAGCCCTTCCTCCGAAATAAGTGCGTGGCACATGATTATGATTGTGGGTTTGTGGATGCCCTTTGCAATATGGGAAACTGCGAGAAAAATCCGTGTTCCCGAGGAGGAATCCGAATATGAGACCTATTCTTCCAAGTTGGGTCTAAATAAAGCGGTGGCCATGCCGTTTGTCTTTACGGTTATTTCCGTAACTTGCTTGGTGGTTTTTTCCAACATGGCAAGTCTGCCTTATTGGTTTGTTTTATTAGTAGTGGGGGGTGGGGGTGTGATGTTGCTGCGCTGCGTTCTTCTTTGGGTCGCGCCGACTCGCCGGCGTTCCGAGTTAAGGCCCTTCGGTGAGACTTATATGCTAATCGTTAATATCGGAGTTATTTCCGCAGTACTCTCGGCTAAAGAATTGATCCTGATATAGAGTATCTGGAATTTGATTTCTCCTTTCCTCCCTGCGGCTTTTATATTTAAAATATTATTTGGTTTGTACTGGATGTCGGGGCTAAGAGAGCGCCGCTAATTGATCTAGGGAGATCTCGAAGAGCCCGTAATGGCGGGTTTCAATGGCGTGTTTTCGATGCCAAGTTAATGCCTCGGTGGCCAGGGGCCAAATTAATGTTTTATAACCGTATTGATTGAAGGTATTAATTCCTGAATGCCAAAGGATTTTGGCGAGAGACGGTGAGCTTCGCCCAGGAAGAACCGTAGTCGAATACCACAGAAGAGAGTCGGGTAATTTTTCGTCTTGCCAATGACCAAATTTACTGGCGTCGCCTTCAAGTTTCTGCATTGCGGTGCCATAGTCTGCAATTAACGCCAAGTAGCCAATATCTTCAAGGCCTTGAGGGGTCTTTTCTTGGATGATTTTCAAGTGCCCGGGTTTCATTAAGGTAAAAAGGGACACCAGCATGGAGTGAAACTCCTCAACACTGAGTGCGGTAAAACCAATGTGTTCCGCCCAACCTTGATTGATGATTCGATACAAGCGATTGGCCACCTCTTGTGGGTTTCCTAGATCGGGTTCATCGATGACGTAATTAGTTTGTAGCGAGCGGAATGGTGTGCTGTATTTTTTGACAAAGCGGCTCTCTGAATCCACCTCGTAGGTATACCAATTATGTTTAATGTTAAAACCGGCGTTTTCAAATAGTCTCGGATAATAATCTGGGTTTCTAGGTTCCTGAACCATAGGATCGGTATCAAAGGCATTGAGTTGGAAGCGGTGTTCCAAATGAGAGGCTCCGTTGATGGGGCCCCAGACTTCGGATACTTGATGGGATTTAAACCATTCACTGCCTGCATTGAGTAATTTATTGGCGACTTGTTGGTTATTGATGCATTCGAAATAGCCTCATTGTC
>NVTH01000129.1 GCA_002401525.1 Moraxellaceae bacterium
CAATTGTTTCTCGGATTATTTTCATTTGAAAGTCACTTTGCCCGATATCGTTCAGGTGATTTTTACAAAAAACATCAAGATGCGTTGCACCGTTTCAGTCTATCCAACAGCCCAAAAATCTAAAGTCCGTTACTATCGAATTCCGCCTTCTCAACTGGTTAAAAGAGCCTAAAAGTCACACCAAGTGACTTTACGGCCACCCCGGTACTAACCCCTTAATCAAGCTTACTTTTTAATGATCCACTTTAACGCCCCTAGCATCACCGAAACTAATCTACAGTAATAACTTTAAAAACAATCACTTATTTACAGCTGTCTTATTCCGTCAATACTATTCGTCATCTTCAGACGTAAATATTTGATTTATTAATTTATTTGCGACTTGCCAGTCTGAAAAAAAGGATCTACACTGACCGCTCGATCACTGACCAATCGGTTAGCCTCCGTACAAAAAATGTACGGGATTACACAGTCCGGGCGAGAATTAAATCGCCTCTTTAAGGGATTGGCTTGATCCAGTGGTCACTAGAGCAGTGATTTACAGCGGTGAATAATATTAAGCACCCTAACCAAACTTGTTATTTTAGCTCGCTTTAATACAAGTTTTTTATAGAAGCAGCGGTATGTCCGACATAATTTTCAGCCAATCCTCCCCTGACAAACCCAAGGCCACGACCAAACCCTCTATTTCCAGTGGCGCACAAAATATTCTAGCGGCCGCTGAAGAATTATTTGCCCAGCAAGGCTATAGCTCAATCTCAATCAACGCCATTGCCAAACAAGCAGGTGTGAGTAAAGCCAACGTTTTTCATCATTTTGAAACCAAAGAAATGCTTTATATGGCGGTGCTACAAAATGCCAGCACCGAGATGAGCGACCTAATCGCCGAATTGGACAGTGGCAACGGTTCCGCCTCTCAACAAATTGGTCACTATGCTCGCCAACATCTACAAAACTTATTTGATAAAGCGCGCGTCACTCAACTTATTTTGCGCGAACTTCAGCAAGGTGACAAAGACGAAAGCTTTCAATTAGTCCGTAATACGCTCAATAAAAACTTCACTAGCATTGTGAACATTATTAAAAAGTTTCAAGAACGGGGGGAGTTTCGCCAAGACATTGAAGCCGCCATGATCGCGACCGTGCTGATAGGCTGCAACCTATTTTATTTTCAAACCCATTCGGTGCTCGATAGCTTTCCTGAACTCGCCTTTGCAAAAGACCCCGACAATTATTGCAAGCAATTGACCGATATTCTGTTACGCGGCATAGAAAACAAAAATGCTGAGGATAGGGGCTCGTCCTAATTGAGTAGGGGCTCCTCCTAACTAAGGAATAAGCGAAGCAAGTTAGTCACAAAGCAACTCAGTACCCAGGCAAGCTTATACCCATGCAACTCAACAAACTTAAAAAGCCAATAACGCGTTATTAACTAAAACCCATTAAAAGAAGCATTAAAAGACCTAATAAAAGAACCCTTAAAAGAAATTCGACCCATTTGTCTCGACCACCACTATTTTAGTGCAACGATTTTGCAGTTGATGTTCCGGAGAACCAAGCAATGAGTAAACTGTCTGTAAACAACCCATCACAGCGCTACGACACGCTTAAAAAAAGCCCTTTAGTCATCGCCATGGCTTTAGCAGGCTGTCTGGGATTAGCCTCAATCCAAGGCTGTAGTAATGACACGCAAAGCGCGGACATGGAATCAACAAAAGTTGAACTCGCTGCCAGCCTGATTACCGCATCGACTGTAAAAAATCGGGCTATCGAAGACACCGTGTCTTCAATGGGCCAAATTACCAGCATTTCGACTCCAAAAATTTCCGCAGAAGTCGCTGGCAGAATCATCGCCATTTACAAAGATATTGGTAAGACTGTCGCCAAGGGCGAAATCATCGCTAAAATCGACCCTCAATTAGCGCGATTAGGTCAAACTGCTACGCAGGCGAACGTAAAGCGATTGGAAGCAATTCTCACCAACCAAGAAAGTATTTTAAAAAGAAACCAGCAACTGCTGGAAAAAGGCTTTATTTCAAACTCAAGATTTGACGACGTCGAAGCGCAACTCATCGCCACCAAAGAACAGATTGTTCAAGCCAAGGCAAATCATCAATCCGCTGTAGAGCAACTCTCAAAAACTGACGTTCGTTCTTCCGTGGACGGTCAAATTATTAAACGCCTGATTTCCATCGGCGACTACGCCTCCAGAGGCAAACCGCTTTTTGAAATTAGCACCTCACAGAAACTACAAGTGGTTTTACTCTTCCCAGAAGCCATGTCTTCGAAATTTAAGCAAGGTCAAACGGTTCGACTTTCTACCCCGACCAATCCCAATGAAATTGCAGCAGGTCAAATCACCGAAATATTATCTGCGATAGACGCCAGTAACCGTTCCATACGCATCGTCGTCGAAGTTGAAAATCCTGGCCATTGGAAACCAGGAGCCTCCGTCAGAGGGGAAGTGGTGTTAAACGTTAAAGAACAAGCATTGGTTGTCCCCGCTCAAGCAGTGGTGCTTCGGCCTGCTGGGCAAGTCGTTTACATCATCGAAGACAACTTTGTTAAGCAACGTATCGTAGTCACTGGCCAAACTATCGATGGTCACGTCGAGATACTTGAAGGCGTGAACTCTGGCGAACGAATCGCCAACGACGGTGCAGGTTTCCTAGCGGATAATGCAAGAATCAGAATTCAAGGAGTAAACTAAAGTGAAGTTGGTAGAAGTTTCAATTAAACGTCATGTATTTACCTACATGATCAGCTTTGCAATTATTTTATTCGGAGTAATTGCCACCTCTAAAATAGGCGTCGATCGCTACCCCTCGATTGACTTTCCAATGATCAGTGTTACCACGGTCATGGTGGGCGCGAGTCCAGAAATTATTGACTCAAGCATCACCTCGATCATTGAGAACGCGGTCAATACTGTCCCAGGTCTGGACACGTTACGAGCTACCTCATCTCCCGGTGTTTCCAATATCTTTGCCATGTTCACCCTGGGTAAAAATATTGATGTCGCCTACAACGAGGTGCAATCGAAAATAAACCAAGCCATTATGAAACTGCCTAGAGAAGCAGAAACGCCCATCATCACCAAAGTCTCAATGGATGCCCAACCTATTATGTGGCTGGTGTTAACCGGAGACCGCACCCTACAACAGCTCAACCAATACTCTGAACTGCATTTAAAAAAGCGCCTGGTTAACATTAATGGCATCGGTGAGGTCATCATCGGCGGCAAACGTGAACGCAATATTCGAGTTAATTTAGATTTGCAAAACATGGCCAGCTTAGGTRTCACCACGCAAGACATTCAGCGCGCCTTTCAAACTCAACACATCCAATTACCRGGCGGGTTTTTAACTTCGGGCGGTAAAGAACATCTCATCAATCTTGACCTTGAGTACCACCATATATCCGAYCTCAAGGAAATGATTATCGCCTACAGAAACGGTCAAGCCATTCGCCTCAACAGCGTCGCAGAGGTGGAAGATTCCCTGGAAGACTACCGAGCGCAAGCGACGTTCAATGGCAAACCCAGCGTCGGCTTAGGGGTGATTAAAATTTCTGGGGCCAACACAGTCTCCATTATTGAAGAAATAAAATCCCGACTGGAGTCRGAAATCAAACCRTCCCTRCCTCCAGGGCTTAAAATAGAAATTGCCTCAGACAGCTCCACAGTAATCGAAGAAAGTGTTGAAGCACTGTACGAACATCTATTTTTGGGAACCATGTTGGCGGCCTTAGTGGTATTCGTATTTCTAAAAAGYTTACGCTCCACTATTATTATTTCCATCGCCATCCCCATCTCCTTGCTGGGTGCCATTTTCGTCATGTTTGTGTTTGATTACACCTTTAATATGATGACRTTATTATCGTTGTTGCTTTTAATTGGCATCGTCGTAGACGACKCCATTGTGGTGCTTGAAAATATTCATAGGCACCAAGAAGAAGGCAATGAAGATCCGATCCAAGCAGCCATAGAAGGCACCAAAGAAGTCAGCTTTGCCGTTTTGGCGGCCACCTTCACTCTGGTCGCCATATTCGCTCCGGTACTKTTTATGAGCGGTATTATGGGCATGTTTTTCGAAGCCTTCGCCATGGTGGTCACCTTGGGCGTATTGGTTTCACTGGTCATTGCACTCACGTTAACACCGATGTTATGCGGCCGTTATTTAAAAGTAGACACCGAACACGGAGCAATTTACTCCAAAGTCGAGGCACTTTTTCAGCGCATGGAAAGCAGCTATAGAACCGCTATTGAACAAAGCATCAAACATAGAGCTTGGGTCCTAGTGGGCAGCTTTGCGATCGTTGCGTCAAGCTGCGGCTTTTTCTCAGCCATGGGCAAGGAATTTATGCCCGGTTCAGACGAAGGACAACTCACCGTGGTATTTCGTACCCCATTAGGCTCCGGCATGGAATACTCCGTGGACCGGCTTAAGAAAATCGAAGCGGTACTTGCCAGTCACGACACGGAGATCGCCAGCTACTTCTCCGCGATTGGCATCAATCGCGCCAACGTCAACCAAGGGTCTATCTTCGTCCGATTAAAACCCCGAGATGAGCGTGGCCATCAAGATGAGCTACAAAAAGAGCTCTCCAAAGAACTCGCAGAGATTCCTGGCGTAGTCGCTTTCATTAGTCGAGTATCGCCGATTGGCGGGAATCGAGGGGAACCTTTACAGTTTGTGCTTCAGGGCCCTAACCTCAATAAAATTGAACCCGTTGCCAACGAAGTATTAAAGCAGTTAAAAACCACCCCCGGCATGGGCCAGATAGACATGGCACTGGACCTCTCTTTACCGCAATTAAAACCAAAGATTGATCGCGTCAAAGTCGCCAGTCTTGGGCTATCCGCAAAAGACGTCGCTTTCGCGGTTAACGTCTTGGCGGGAGGCATCGACATCGCCAAATACAATGACGACCCAGGTGATGGCGAACGCTACGACATTCGCCTCAAAGCGGCTAAAAACAATATTAATAGCGTTTCCGACTTAAGTAATATCTACCTAAGAACCGCCATGGGAGACATGGTTCGATTGGATACGGTGGCCACCTTCGAAGAAGAAATCGGGCCAGCCATTATCGGCAAATACGACCTTAAATATTCAGCGCAATATTTCGCGTCGCCTGAGATGCCCCTAGGTAGCGCCATAGAAGCCGTGGAAGCCATCGGAGAATCATTGCCCCCCGGCTACAATATTCAAATTGTAGGCCAAGCGAAATCGTTGGAAGAGTCCATAGAGAATATGATTTTTGTGTTTTCCCTCGCGATTGTGCTGGTCTATATGGTATTGGCAAGCCAGTTCAACTCATTCTCCCAACCCTTTATCGTCATGACCGCCATGCCGATGGCAGGCATCGGAGGCGTATTCCTACTTTGGGTGACGGGCCATACGTTAAATATCTACTCAATGATTGGGCTAATTCTTTTGCTTGGTTTAGTATCGAAAAACTCCATATTGTTAATCGATTTGACCAACCAATTAAGAGAAAAAGGCTACGGCATTGATGAAGCGCTCTTGGAAGCATGTCCACGACGAATGCGTCCGATTTTGATGACCTCAGCCACCGTAGTGCTCGCCCTTTTACCTGCTGCGTTAGGCACTGGCGCAGGCTCCGACACCAATGCTCCTCTTGCGGTAGCGGTAATCGGCGGGATGATAAGCTCCACACTGCTCACACTGATTGTGATGCCCGTGGTCTACTCCCTTTGGCAAGGTGCGTTAGAGCGTCGCCAACTTAAAAAGGCGAAGCCTCAAGTGGACATAGATCGCCCCGTCGCTGTGGGCGAATAGTAAATTAGACAAGGAATTCCCCTAGCGGAATTCCTAACTATCAATTTTCACCTAAAATTTGGAATTGACTCATGAAGCAGTACGGCCACTCTATTAAGGCTTTCTTTTCCGGAGCTTTAATTTCTACTCTGTTAACCGCTCCGTTGCTCAGCCATGCTGGCGAACAACGGGTGATTGACATTGAAGCAATCAAACAAAAAGAAATACTCGGTATCGTCGATATCTACGAACTTGCAGTCGTTAATGATGCAGATTTTCTGGCTGCAAAATGGAAGAAAAAAGCAGGCATGCAAGTCGTTCCCATTGCTAGGGCTAAGTTTTTACCAAAAATAAAACTCTCGGCGAACACCACGCTGAATGATTCAGAGTCCGAGTATCTCGAAGAAAATCCTGCGATCTCCGGATTTGATCTAGCACCTCATTACAACACCAATGGCTACACAATCTCTCTTGTCCAACCCCTCATTAATGTTAAAAATATTTTCCATTGGCCCGAAGCAAAAATAAAAGAAAAGCGCACCGAGCTTCAATACATGTTGGCAGAGCACCAGCTCATCGGCAAAGTAGGCGAAGTCTACGTCGGTAAAATTGTCGCCGACGAAAACCTAACCGTAGCCAAAGCTCAACTTAATGCAATCAAAGAACACCTTAATCAAGCCAAATTGAGTTTTGAGTTAGGATCGGTCACCATCACCGACACCCATGAAGCACAGGCTGCCTATGATGTTGCCTACTCTCGATTTCTAGCGGCGCAAACCGCGCTGAAAAACGCCGATCATCACTTAATCACGCTAACCGGGCATGACAATGCCAACCTGCTGCGGATTCGCTCCAAACTGCCCCTCGACATTGAAGAATTCCAACTGCCTGAACTGGATGAACTTCGAGACGTTGCGGTGCAAGCCAACCCTCAGCTGAACCTCACCCGCATTAGCCACGCACTCGCCCAAATAAGCCTTCGGCTAGAGCAAGCAAAACACCTCCCTACGCTAGATTTAGTCGCAGCCATCGGTGAAAACAACACCAACGGTGGCGTCTTCGGCGGGGGCAGCGATACGGAATTCTATAACGTAGGCCTGCAACTCAACCTGCCCATTTTTTCGGGTGGCTCAGTGCATAATACCGCGAAGAAAAAACGCTATTTGTTAGAAGAACAAAAGCGCCGCCTTACTCAAGCTGAAAGAAATGTGGAGCTGGAATTATTCGAGTCTTACCACAACGTTGAGCTTGTCAAAACCCAACTGGCAGCACTGAATCAAGCCGTGGAATCGACGCGAAGTTCATTAGAATCCACCAAACTAGGATTTGAAGTGGGAGAACGAACCGGGCTCGACGTTTTAAATGTTCAAAACGGTTATTTTTCAGCGTTAAGAGACCGCGCCAACGCACAATACCAATACATATTGGTGGTCCTCACGCTAAACCTAACCTTAGGAATTATATCGGAAGAAGACATCTATAAATTGGGTGATCTTATTTCAGATTACGCTGAAATCTGAGCAAGCGGTAAATCTATCGAAGATAAGGCTGCATTGACCTGCAATGCAGCCTTATCTTTAATCAATCAGCTCTTTAGTCAATCACTTTTTTAGCCGATCCCTTTGTTAACCAATCATCGTATAACCACCACTGACACTCAGCACCTGCCCAGTGACATACCCTGCCGCTTTCTGAGACGATAAAAATACCACTGCATTAGCGACATCCTGCCCTTTCCCTAAACGTTTCAAGGGTAAGCTTTTAGCAATCTTTCCAAACTGCTCGTCAGTAAACATTGCGCTTTTATCCTGCCACATACTGTTGGCACTCATTTCTTCGTCAGTATCAGGCACAGTCACTCCCGGACACACGCAGTTGCATCGCACGCCGTAACGACCGTTTTCTTTCGCAATACTTTTCATCAGACTGTTAGTGGCGGCTTTCATGCCTCCATACACCGCCTCACGGGCCTCACCCTGCCGACTCGCATCCGAGCTTATGGATACAATGGCCCCGCCTTTATTTTGAACCATGGGCTCTAGAACAGTTTTAGTGCAATTCAGCATGCCCACAAAATTGACGTCGATAATCTTCTGCCAGAACTCAGGGCCTGTTTCTGAAAAGTATTGCAGCTTATCCCAGCCGACATTATTCACCAACACATCCACCCCGCCGTAACATTGAATCGCCTGCCCGACCATGAACTCCACCTCGGACAATTGGGTCACGTCAGTTTTAACCACCTGCACAGACTCCGCACCCGCTTTTAAAGCCAACGCAGCCACTTGCTCGCCTTGCTCCACATCTAGATCAGCCAAGGTGATTTTGGCATGCTCTTGGGCATAAGTGAGTACAATTGCTCGACCAATATTCGAAGCCCCGCCGGTCACAATGACGGATTTACCTGCTAATCCCAAATCCATATCACACTCCTTTTGAAGGCGGTTTATTTGACGAATTTTTTAAAATCTGGAGTCCGTTTTTCCATTAGCGCTTGCACGCCTTCCTTTGATTCGTCGGTGTTGTAGTAAAGCGCTAACGCTTCCAAGCCTAAGTTGCCAATGCCTCGAATACTTTCACTGTCTGCATTAATGGATCGTTTTGCAATGGAGATGGCAGTGGGACTTTTTAAATTAATTTCTGCACACCACTTTAAAACTTCTTCATCAAGCTGATCATCGGGGACGCAAATATTGGCCAAGCCCATTTCAACGGCTTCCTGACCCGAGTACTTACGGCACAAATACCAAATTTCCCGCGCCTTCTTTTCACCCACAATACGCGCCAAATACGCAGTACCAAACCCAGGATCCACGGAGCCCATTTTCGGTCCCACCTGCCCAAATTTGGAGCTCTCAGAACAAATCGTTAAATCACACAAAGCAGCCAACACATTGCCGCCTCCAATGGCGTAGCCTTGCACTCGAGCAATCACCGGCTTAGGCGCATCGCGTATGCAAGTGTGCAAATCCTCCACAGGCAAACCAATGGTGCCGGTGCCGACGTAATGGCCGTCATGATCGCTTTGATCTCCGCCCGTACAAAAAGCACGATCGCCGGCTCCCGCCAACACAATCACCCCAATGGATTTATCCCAGGAAGCCAGCTTGATTGAATGAATTAATTCTTCACAGGTTTTAAAGCGAAACGCATTGAGTACTTTGGGACGATTGATGGTTATTTTCGCAACGCCTTCATGCACTTCATAAATAATATCTTCGTAATCCATTGCCAACTCCTTGGGCGGTTATTTTTAGGAACAGTTATTTTTAGAAACAAGTTACAGCACGCACTATTTTTATAGTTAATCAAACTGACGGTTGATGTTCGCCAGATCAAATCTTTCGTTTATTGTAGACAGGTCTGCGCTTTTCCAAAAAAGCACTTAAACCTTCATTCACATCATCAGACTGAAATGACGCAACCGCGTATTCGGACTCCATTGCGATTGCCTCATTTAATTCTTTTTCAATGCCATCATTCACCATCTGTTTCATCACCGCGAGACCCGCCGGACTTTTTTCATTCAAGCGTCGACAGTATTTAAACGCCGCTTCTTTTAAGCCTTCATCGTCCACCACGTAATTTGCCAATCCCACCTGCAACGCTTCAGCCGAGGACAACCAACGCGAGGAAAACAATAAATCCATGGCTACTCGTTTGCCCACTAAACGCGGCAAACGTTGGCTTCCACCCCACCCCGGCAATAATCCAAAATGGGAATGTTGGTCACCAAAGCGTGCGCTTTCTGAGGCAAAAACCACATCAGCCGCCATCATCAATTCAAGTCCGCCAGCAAGACAGAGTCCCTGTACGGCCACCACAATCGGCAATGGACTGGCTTCAAAATGAGCCAAAGTATTAATTCCGGTTTGAATAAATTCATTTAATTTCTTTTTA